>JAHEYK010000096.1 GCA_023251625.1 Bacteroidota bacterium | reverse complement strand
GCACTTTATATCCTATCTACCATACGAAAATTAGAAAGAGTAGGGGACCAGGCAAAAAATATTGCGGAAGAAATTATTTTTTATGTAGAAGCGAAAGTGCTCAAGCACAATAAAAAATAAGCTCAGCTCTGGGGTTCTGCCTCGATCGAGAAAGATACTTTCACTTCATCCCCAATAGAAATGCTTCCGGGAGAAATGCCGAACTCGCTGCGTTTGATGGATGTTTCGCCATCAAAGGCGTAGATCTTATCTCCACGCTTGGTTACAGTTTCGCCCATGTAGTTAAAAGGAATTTCAGCCGGTTTACTGATGCCTTTGATAGTAATGTTTCCAACAGCCGTATATTTAAAAGGGCCACTTGCATTTTCCTTGATGGAAGAAGATGTAAACGTGATCTTGGAAAATTTTCCAGCATCAAAATAATCCGTTTCTTTTAAATGCTCATCCCGTTTTCCGCTCATGGTATTAATGGTATTCACATCCAATGTAAGATTGACACTGGAAGTGGTGAGGTCTCCCGTGAGATTCACAATGTTTTTTGCTGCAGTGTCAAGAGATATCGCTCCTTTGGAAGTCGCCAAAAAATGCCTCAATGAAAATTCGATGGATGCATGAGAATCATCCATCACGAAAACGCCTTTGAGGGTTTTAAGGTCTGCAGGTACAGCAACAGGTGCTGAAATAGTATTTGTAATCTGAGGCTGAGCGCTTACAGGAGCTTCAGTTTGAACAGCTATCAGCGGAGCGATCGTTAAACCTACCAGCGATGAAAGTTTGATCAGGATGTTCATGGAGGGCCCTGAAGTGTCTTTGAATGGATCACCCACTGTATCTCCTACCACAGCAGCTTTATGCGGCTCTGATTTTTTATAGAACATTTCTTTTTTTCCGTTCACTTCGATCTCAACACCTTTCTCAAAAGATTTTTTTGCATTGTCCCAGGCGCCTCCTGCGTTGTTCTGGAAGATGGCCCAAAGAACTCCGCTCACCGTAACACCTGCCATATAAGCCCCTAACGCTTCAGCGCCCATGGCCAAACCGATAATGATGGGAGTAATGATGGTGATAGCACCCGGAGCCAGCATTTCCCGAAGGGCGGCTTTGGTGGAGATTTCCACACATTTTCCGTACTCGGGTTTTCCGGTGCCTTCCAAGATGCCGGGAATTTCGCGGAACTGCCTGCGCACTTCGTTCACCATGTCCATGGCAGCTTTACCCACCGAGTTCATGGCCAGGGCCGAGAAGACTACGGGGATCATTCCACCTACAAATAAAGCAGCAAGAACTTTCGCATCAAAAATATTGATACCATGAATGCCTGTAAGCGTTACATACGCTGCGAAGAGTGCCAGGGCCGTGAGTGCAGCCGAAGCAATGGCAAAACCTTTTCCTACGGCTGCGGTTGTATTGCCTACTGAATCAAGTACATCTGTTTTTTCACGAACTTCTTTTGGAAGTTCGCTCATTTCTGCAATTCCTCCTGCGTTATCAGAAATTGGCCCGAACGCATCGATTGCTAATTGCATGGCCGTAGTTGCCATCATGGCTGATGCTGCAATTCCAACTCCGTAAAAACCAGCCAGCGCATACGCACCCCAGATCGCTCCTGCAAAAATGATCACCGGTAAAGCGGTTGAAAGCATTCCGGTGCCCAGGCCTGCAATAATATTGGTAGCAGCGCCCGTTGCAGATTTTTGAACGATGCCGTTAACGGGTTTTCCGCCAAGGCCTGTGTAATATTCTGTGATCATGGAGATCAGGTATCCTACTACCACTCCAATGCATACTGCCCAGAATACATTCATAGAGGAAGTGGTGATGATGGCGAATTCCCCTGCATTGAACGCGCTCATCTTAATTGTTTCAGGTAGCATCATTTTAATAAGTCCGAATGACGCAACCAGCGCAAGAAGCATGGCGAGATTATTTCCGCGGTTCAGCGCACTCTGAACGGTATTGATATCTGTTTTTGCTGTGTCGGAAACGCTCACGAACCAGCTTCCGATGATAGAAGCGATGATCCCAACGCCAGCGATCGTCATAGGAAGAAGAATAGGTCCGATGCCTCCAAAACTATCTGCAATGCTTCCTCCGTTATCGCGAATGATATAATTTCCTAAAACCATGGATGCAAGAACGGTTGCTACATAAGAACCAAAGAGATCGGCTCCCATTCCGGCAACGTCCCCTACGTTATCGCCCACGTTATCAGCAATCGTGGCCGGGTTGCGCGGATCATCTTCAGGAATTCCGGCTTCTACTTTTCCTACCAGGTCAGCTCCCACATCGGCCGCTTTGGTGTAAATGCCTCCTCCCACACGGGCAAAGAGCGCGATGGATTCAGCTCCGAGCGAAAAACCGGCAAGTACTTCGAGCACTTTGGTCATCCCTTCATAACCACCGCCTGTTGCAAAATTACCTCCCATAAACTGGAAAAAGAACATAATGAACAAAGAGCTTAATCCAAGTACCGCAAGCCCTGCAACGCCCAGGCCCATTACTGTTCCGCCGCGGAACGATACTTTCAGTGCTTTTGCCAAAGAGGTTTTAGCAGCTTGTGTGGTGCGCACGTTTGCTTTGGTTGCAATTCTCATTCCTAAAAATCCGGCAAGAGCAGAAAAAAAACATCCGATCACAAAAGAAACGATGATGAGCATGCTGGAGTGGACCGCCACTTTGGGAACTTGAGAAAGCACTCCGAGGCCTATGCCTGCCAGTACCACGTATATTCCCAAGATCCTGTATTCTGCTTTTAAAAAAGCCATAGCTCCTTCCGCAATGTTCTGTGCAATGCCTGCCATTTTAGAATCACCGGAATCCTGTTTGGTTACCCAGTTTGAAATAATGGCCATGTAAACAAGTGCAATGAGTCCGAAAACGGGAAGGATGTAGATCAGGTTTTCCATAATAGAAGGATGATAGTTAAATTAGTGTTAGTGTAAAGACCTTCAAGGTTTCTAAAACCTTGAAGGTCTGGGATTAAAAGTATTTTGCGCGATTATCCTGGATGTCTGCTTTTTTCTTGATGGCTTCAACGGCTTCTACATCCACGCGGTAAGAGAAATTATTTTTCGCTTGTGTTTTGGCGTTTGAATAATCTGTTACCGGAGTTGCATCAACGATCTTGTCAATTTTGAGAACGTACACGCCTGATTCTCCCGCAATGGGTTTTGAAATTTCATTTTGTTTCAGTGTGAATAGAGGGCCATACAGGTTCATCTCTCTTCCTACACCGGGAATGGTGTAAGATGAAAATGTGGCTCCTTCAGCGGGAGTAGCTTTCAGATTAAGTTTAGCAGCATAGTCTTCAATTGTTTTTGCATTTGCTTTATTCATCTCCTCCGTGAACTTCTCAGCTTTCTTGGCTTTTTTAGCCCCCATGGTCACTTCCTCTTTTTTCTGATCGAGCGGAGCAATACCTTCTTCCCGTATTTCAGAAACCATCGCTACTACGTATTTATCAGAAAAACTGAAGGGCTCAGTGCTCACAGTTCCTTTTTCAGATTTGAAAGCCCAGCGGATAATCTCGCGTGGATTATCAATGCTCGCGATGGATTTATCACTTTCTTTCAATGGATCTGCCAAACGTTTTACGAGGTGCATTTCTTCAGCGCCTTTGGCAAACGTTTCAGCCGTATGATATTTTGTGATGAAGTCAACAGCATTGTTATAAATATCCTGCCTTGTTTTACTTCCCGGTTCTACCACACGGTCGATAGTGGCAACTTCTGTTTTACGAACCAGCGTGCTTTGGTCCTGGATCTCTATCAGGTGCCAGCCAAACTTAGAGAACACCACCGGCATATCTCCCTTTTTACCGTTGAAGCACGCATTTTGAAATTCAGGAACCATTTTTCCGATACCGAACCAGCCCAAGTCACCACCGTCTTTACCGCTTCCTTCATCCTGGGAAAGTTTTTTGGCAAGGTCCGCAAAATTCTTGCTCTTTTTTGCAACGGCAAGTATGCTGTCGATCCTGATCTTTGCTTTTGCTTTTGCAACCGTGTCTCCTTCGGGCACCTTGATGAGTATATGTCTTGCTTTTACCGAATCGGGCGACATGATCCAATCAAGCACTTTGCTTATTTTGTATTGATTATTTTCCAGGTAGATCGGAAGTACGGTCCCTTTTTCAGCAGTTTGTGCTACGGAGTCAATAGAAGGGAAGAGTTTTCCTTTTGCGTAATGAGTGGTATCCAAAAAACGGCTGTCCGCTTCACGAACTACCAGGAAAGAATCCTCTTTGATGGTTTTTATCTGTTTCCATTCTTCAGACAGCTTTTCCATCTGGTTTTTTACCTCTGTAAAATCCATCTGGGTGGGCTTCACATCAAATATTACGTATTCTAATTTGCGTGATGCATCCTGTTTGTATTTGTATTGGTTCTCGTTGTAATATTTGAGCAGGTCCTGGTCATTCACCTGAACGAGGGAATCGGGGAGTGATGAATATGATTTTACCACGTAATTGAAGCTGACCGCACGGTTCATCGCTTCGTAATCTGCTTTTGCCTGATCGGTGGTCACATACATTCCTTTTTTGATGAGGGTCATGTATTTGTTCTGCGTACGCATATCACGCAGGTTGTTTTCAAATTCTGTCCAGCGCGGTTTTTCCTGAGGAGGAAGGGAGTCTACATACGTTTTTACACTGGAGGCTTTCAAATTTCCTGTAGCAGGATCGCGGAAGAAAGGAAACAGCTGATTGCTTTTAGGGTCGGTAAAATACTGCACCACCATCGGGTCAGGATCGTTGCCGAGAATAAGTTCTTTTACTTCTCCATCGCTCACAAAGAGCCCGGCACTCTGAAACTGGGGCTTCATGGCAAGGTCATTCACAAAAGTCTCCCATACGCTTTCGCGGATCTTGTTCATGGTCTCTTCGTCAAGCGCAGCTATCTGCCTGCGTTCTTTCTGTACATCGGCGATGCGTTGCACTTCATTCTCGAAAGCAATAAGGCTTATCGAGTTGCCTGCTATCTTGCCTGCGTTTTGTTCTGCACTGAAAAGATTATGCCCTTTGAAGAAAAGATCGCTCAGTACGAATGAAAAAAGTGCCACACCGATTACTGCTACAATGAGGCCTGCGCGCTTACGGATTCTGGAAATTACTGCCATAGGGGATTTATTATTTATTATTTTATATTCTTAAGGTTGAGATAAATTATTTCTTCGGCCTTCCAGGATCATAATAACGATCAATGAAAATAAAATGGATGCACATGCTGCAATGGTGACGATCAGCCACCGGATAGGATATGCTTTTTTATCGGAAGGAAATGGTTTGGTAACCATGTTGGTGTATGTGAGATTTTTTTGAGAATCTGTAATGACGGTATTGTACTGAACAAGCAGGGTTCCATATTCGGCTGTGGAATGTTCAAGGTGTTGCTCCAGCTCATGAAATTTTCCACCTCGTTCTTCGAGGTTGCGGAGCGAGCCGGTGAGCTCGTCAATTTTTTTTGCATTTCCGGAAGCTACCGTTTTGTAATATTCTTTTGAAAGCTCGCGTGATTGTGCCGTGTAATCAATAAGTCCAAATTTTACTGCAAGCTCCTTAAGGGCCGTATTGATGGAGTCAATTTCCATTTGTTTCCTTCTGAGTTGGTCTCCGAAAATTGTGACGAGCTCTTTGGATTTTGATTTGTTCAGCTTGAGGGTGTATGCATTGAATGCGTGTACCATTTCGTTGATCATATCACAGGCCACTTGGGGGTCGTGGTCCAGCACTTCGATCTTCACCGCTTCATATTCTGTTTTTTTAATGGAAACATTCTCATTGTAAACGCCAAGGAGTTCGTTGCGAACGGTTAGACTTGAAGGATCCAATCCATAATGCTGGATAAGCTTGAAAAAATCGGTGAGGTGATTGAACACACTGTCAGACTGAAACAGCTGAAGCATTTGCTCGGTTGGGGATTCCTGGCTGTAAGGCATCAGGTTGGAAGGATAAATGATCGCAGAAGATTTATATTTTGGCTTGATAAAAAAGGAAGAGGAAAAAATCGAGGCAAGAAGAATAGAAGAGCCTATCACGATCGCCAGAGTGACCTTCCATTTCAAAATAATATTTAGCAGATCGAAATTTTTCATCTGAAATTATACTTTGCCTATTGTTTCCTGAATTTTTTTAAAGTTTTCTAAAAGGGCTATGGCAAGCAATGTAATTATCAGAGAGGATATGGTTGCCACCGCAATAATGATCCATCTTACCGGATATGATTTTTTTTCTGCGGGGAAAGCTTTGTCAACCACAAACTTCTCCGGAAGGTTTTGTTCTGCATCCACTTTTGCCTGGTCGTATTTTTCTTTCAAAATGTTGGACTGTTCGCGCATGCGGTATAGGTTATCGCGCAAAGACATATAGGCAGTTCCGTAGGTAGAAAGTATTTTTACTTTTTCAGCCAGTGCAGTGGCTGCCGCTGTTTTTCCTTCCACAATTGCTTTTCCAAGCGCTTCGTTCAAACGATCGGCCTGCGATTCATAATCATTTACGCCCAGTGCCATCAGTTTGTGCAGGGAATCTTCTTTGGTTTCCATGTCTCTCTGAAAATACCCATACTCCCTTTTGATAATGTTGAATGCATCGATGGCGCGCACCCGTTTCATACGCGTCATAGTAGAATCGTACAGAGCGGCAATGTCGTTGGCAATGTTGGAGGCCATTTCGGGGCTTCTGTCAAGCACTTCGATCTTTACAGACATGAACTCAGTTTTTTTGAACTGAATGTTGTCATCGTATTCCTGACGAAGGAGTGTTCTTTTGTACTGGTTGTCATTTTCAATGCCGTAATGTTCTCCCAGCTTGTATTTTTTTACAACCCTTTCGCGTATCTCTTCTGAGTTCAGGACCTGGAGCATTCTTTCCATGTCATCTTCTTCCCCAAACTGCAAAAGATCTGACTGAGATGAATTATTTGCACTCATCAATGACTTTGAAATGGACACAGAAGGGGCAGGAAAAAGTATAACCGTTGACTTGAATTTTTCAGGGATCATGAATGCAACACCGGCCGAAGAAACAGCCGCAAGCACAGCAACTGCCAGTATTGTTTTTCTCCATTTGTAGAAGAAAGAAAACAGGTAAGTTGAATCCCGATAGTTACTCGGATTGTTCTTATTTTCTGTCTGAAAATCGGGCATTTTTTAGGTAATTCCGGGGTCTATTTAAAGAGGGGCAAAAATAGAAAAATTATCATGCCGATAGCTATCGAAAGTCAGGTATTATTGGCGTAAGAAATGCGGGGGTCTGCCAGGGCATAAAGGATGTCGGCAATGAGGTTTCCGAGCATGGTCAAAATAGCGGTAAACATCATTACTGTGAAGATTATGGGATAATCTCTGGCATAAAGGGCTTCGAGGCTCAGCTTTCCCATGCCGGGTATGTTGAAGATGGTTTCGATCACAAAAGACCCCGAAATAGCCAAGGGAAAAATGCTTGCAAACAGGGTGATAACAGGCAAAAGGGAGTTCTTCATGGCATGCTTCCAAATGACCTGTTTTTCATCCAAACCTTTTGCTCTTGCTGTTTGAATATAGTCTTGTGTGATGGAGGCCAGGATCCCTCCGCGCATTTGCCTGGAGATGAACGCAAGCGAACCATATGTCCAGCAGAAGAGAGGAAGGATGAGGCGATATGTACCTTCTGAAAATTTATACCAAAGCGGTGCATCGTCCGGAATAGGCGGAGAACCGGGTGCGGGAAACCACGAAAAATAATCTCCCCCGCAAAGAAATACCACCAGCATGGTGGCGATCCAAAAATTCGGAAGCGAATACAGAACGAACAGGGTAGTAGTGATGGTCTTTTCTTTTTGAGTTCCTTTGTTGATTGCCGAATGCACGCCAAGCGGAATTGCGATCAGGTAGGCAAGTATGATCGAAAACAAGCTGATCCCTAAAGTTTTTGCAAGTGCACTGTATAACACATCTTTCACCGGGCGTTTATCCTGATACGATGTGCCGAACTCTCCGCAGAAAAAATTAACGATCCAGTGATGGTATTGATTATTGGTTCCGTACCAATGAAGGGCAGGGAAATATTTTTTATATGAATTTTTTCCGGAGACCATTTTCTCAAAACCATGGGTCAGGCCTTGATAAGCAGCTGATCTTATGAGTAGATCTCCGGTGCTGTCTCCTTTGACAGGGAGGTTGAAATTTTTCAGTTGCGAGAGTAAATTGTCAACCTTGTCTTTTTCGTATTGTCTGTATAATTCATTGAGTATTGTTTTCAGGATGAGCAGCGGCCCTTCATTCTCTGTAAATCCCTGCTTTTTGGAATCGGCTTCAATGGAATATATTTCTGTTTCAAGTTTTTGAATGGCCTTGTAATATCCGGCCACGTTTTCCCAGCTGCCGTATTCATTAGCAAGGCGTTTTAGAACCTCACGCTGTTCTTTCTTTGGAATTTTGTAAAGTGTATCCGCGATCGTAGCATCGGTCAATGAGAAATAAAAGATGGGCAGGTCAAACCCAAGTTTATGCCTTAGGTCGTTATAATCATTATCTGTTGCAGTGCCGTGAGAGTTGAGCCCTCCGTCTCCTTCGGTCCTGTTCAGCATCACTTCCACGGGATCGCCCGGTGCATTGACGGAAATAAAAAATGTGAGCAGCGAGATCGCTATCAGCGTAGGAATAAAAAAGAAAAGCCTTCTGACAATATACTTCAGCATTTTTTTTGAATAACAATGCCGAAGTTATTCAAAAAACTTCTTCGATGAATAACGTAACATTTAGTGCCCGGCCTCTTTCAGCTTAAAACCCGGTAGCCAATAACCGGGACGCAGCACACAAGGAGGAGCGTTCTCGAATTTTTTGCTGATGGCAATATGTTCAGTGGGGGCATACATGAATATCATGGGCAGTTCTTCGTGCATCAGTTCTTGGATGCGCATGTACATGCTGTTTCGTTTCTCCTCGTCAATTTCAGAACGTATTGAATCCATGAGCGCATCTGCACGGAGATTTGTCCAGTTCGAAAAATTTGATCCACCGTTGCTTGCTGCTTCGCTGCTGTATGTTTGTTTCAGGTCATCCGGGTTCGGGCTGGATACCCATTTTCCCATTTGCATATCAAACTGGTGGTTGCGACATTTCTCAAGGAACACGGCCCAGTCAAGGGTAGATACGTTTACTTTAACACCTACTTTTTTTGCCTGCTCCTGGAACATGAGCGCAATGGATTTTCGTTCTTCGTTTCCGGCATTCACAATGAACTCAAGTACGAACTCGGTTCTTTTTCCATTGATCATTTTATCCAGTGTTTCATCTCCGTTGGTATTTTTCCACCCGGCTTTTGCAAGCATCTCTTTTGCCAGGTTCAGATCGTAGGTATAATTCTGAAGGTTGCTGTTGTATGCTTTTTTCTTGGAAGGATGTATAGGCCCTATGATGGGCATTGCTTCTCCGTACTTCACGGTTTTTATGATCTCATCAATATTTACTAAATGTGCAAGCGCCTGCCGTGTTTGTTTATCTGAGATCAACGGACTTTTGGTGTTGAAGCCCATATACACATAGGAGAATTCCATAGGCGTATAGCCATTGAAATTCTGTTTGAATTTTTCCGATTTGATCAGGTCCGGAAAATCTTTTGACTTAATGCCGTGCATCACATCAATATTCCCTGCTTTGAGCGATACCAATGCGGTGGTGGGGTCTTTAACGGTTTGAAAGATCAGTTTATCCGGATAGGCATCAAAGTAGCAGTTTGTATTCAGCAAGGCGTTGCCCCACCAGTTCTCTTTTTTGGTGAGTGTAACACGCTCGTTGGTTTTCCAGTCGGTGTATTTGTAAGGGCTGCTGCCTCCTATAAAATTAGGGTCGCGCATTCTTTTTTCAGAATTGAAGTCATCGGCAAATTCTTTGATGGCCGGATCTGATTTCAAGGAATCTGCTTTTTCGGCAAGCATCTTCACCGTGAGTTTCCGCATCAGCCCTTTGGGGTCGTAGAGGTATTCGGGCAGAATAAAAATATCGGTAAAGGAAGCTTCGGCTAAAAAATAAATTTCATTCGAAACAACGGTGAGTTTGAGTGGATCTCCCGGATAAAAAATAAAATCACTGATGAAAGCAAAATATGGTTTCGCGTTGGGGTTGTTTACTAAAGGGTTTTTAATCGTTTTGATAGAGAACTCCACGTCTTTGGCTGTAACGGGAGTGTTGTTGTCCCATCGCGCCTCTTTTCTTATGTTGAAAGTGAGGGTCATTTTTCCATCTGAGGTCTTTTCTATCACCGGGCGGCTTTCTGCAAGAACAGGAACCAATTCAGGAGGATTTTTGTAATCCGCATCCACTAATTTTTGAAACATATAGCCTGTTATATAGCCCGAAGTAGCATCAATGCTGTTGCAGGGGTTCAGCATTTCAGGGTCGGCCAATGCATGCACCACCACTTCGTTTTTAACAGGAAGGCTGTTTGTGCAGGCTGCCAGCAAGAGCAGGAAGGAACTGAAA
>JAHEYK010000161.1 GCA_023251625.1 Bacteroidota bacterium | reverse complement strand
CTGGGGCATCCGCTTGGATGTTCAGGAGCAAAACTTTCTGTTCAGCTTTTCAGTGAGCTACGCAGGCGAAAAAAGAAATACGGGATTGTTTCTATGTGCGTGGGAACAGGACAGGGTGCTGCGGGGGTGTTTGAGATGCTCAATTAGTAATGGGTATAGAGTATTGGGTAGTGAATATTGAGAAAATACTCCTATGCAAATATTGCAAAACCCAGGAAGGCCAGCAGCGCCAGGATGCTGATGAGCAAGGCTAATCTGACCACCTTCATCGTTTTATTTGACACTTTACTCCTTTTTTCGTGACTGTAAGAACTTTCCGCTTTTGAATATACTCCTTCCAGCGGTTTTAATTTTCCCGACTTGATACGGATCATATCAATGAAATACATCACCAGGAATCCGCCCAGCGTAAACATTTCGAAGAGGCCCACTTTGATATACCCGAGGTAAAAACGATGTGACCCGAAGATGCCGAGAAATCCTGCCAGCAAAAATGCCAGGCGCTGCGAGTATACACGCTCCCTTCTTTTTCCGGAACTATTGTATGGCTCTTCTTCTGCATATTTATTATGCAGCAGTAAAGCAAAGATCCAAAGGCCAATAATCGCAAATGGAATGAGTATGAAAGCAATGTTTGCCAGCCCTACAATGCCTTTGATGATGGCGAACCCGTAAACCAGGGAGATCAGAAATGCACCGATCGCTCCGATCAGTAGTTGCTTGGCATCTTTCTTTACAGGCTCATCATCGGGCGAAAGCGGTTGGAGTGTATTTTCTTCAGGAAGTTTCTTTTGTACGATGGGTTTGTCGGCAAAATGTTTTTGGGGATGTTTTGATTTGGGTAGGCCTCGTTTTTTTTCCGGCTCAGGGAGCAAGAGCATGGGTTGACCGGCCTTTGTTATTTTCTTTTCGGCAAGCAGGATATATTTTTCATTTGTATCTGTAGAGGCGCTGAGCCCTGCATTCATATTTTCAACATGAGTATTTTTTACTTCATGCCGGAAAGAGATATAATATCCGCTTCGGTACTGCCTCTTTTCCATCGTGCAGGAAAACAGCATAACAAATGCGGCAAAAACCAATAAGATACGTGAGATGCAACTCATACACCAAAATTGATAAAAATCAAAACAACTTT
Organism: Bacteroidota bacterium; assembly: GCA_023251625.1. Classification (GTDB taxonomy): domain Bacteria; phylum Bacteroidota; class Bacteroidia; order Palsa-948; family Palsa-948; genus Palsa-948. The sequence continues at coordinate 2,070 of JAHEYK010000161.1, read as the reverse complement.
CAAGTAATATTATTTTGTTTTTAACCGCCCGGTATTGATAATCTCCCTTTCTGACAGAGCTTTAAAAAAATGCTAACTTTGAGATATAAAATTTACACTATGGCAACCGAAGTAAAAACAGCTGCATTGAAGGGTGGAGAATTTCTCATCAAAGAAACAAATGCACAGGATATTTTTATTCCTGAACAATGGAACGAAGAACAACTGATGATCGCACAGTCCTGCACCGATTTTCTGGCTCAGGAAATTTGGCCGAACCTCGATAAGATAGATGCACAGGAGGAAGGACTCACCGTAAAACTTCTGGATAAAGCTGCTGAACTCGGATTGCTTGGACTGAGTGTTCCTGAAGAATTCGGAGGATTTGAAAAAGATTTTGTGACAGGCATGCTTGCTACGGAGAAATTAGGCGCCGGATATTCTTTCGCAGTTTCTATTTCTGCTCATACAGGTATCGGAACACTTCCTATTTTATATTACGGAAACGATGCCCAGAAGAAAAAATATATTCCAAACCTTGCCAGCGGAAAGTGGAAAGCTTGTTATTGTTTAACAGAACCCGGTTCCGGCTCTGATGCAAATTCCGGAAAGACAAAAGCAGTCCTTTCGGCCGATGGGAAACATTACATCCTCAACGGACAAAAAATGTGGATCACCAATGGTGGGTTTGCAGATGTGTTTACGGTGTTCGCGAAAATTGATAACGATGAAAATCTTTCTGCCTTCATCGTAGAAAAAAGCTTCGGAGGGATCTCTTTGAACCCGGAAGAACATAAAATGGGAATTAAAGGAAGTTCTACAAGGCAGGTTTTCTTTAACGATTGCAAAGTGCCGGTGGAGAATCTTTTATCAGAAAGACAAAATGGATTCAAGATCGCAGTTAATATTTTGAATGTAGGACGTATTAAACTTGCCGCTGCGGCACTCGGCGGTTCCAAAAGAGTTTCCGGACAATCTGTTCAATATGCGAATGAACGTAATCAGTTTGGTCGCCCAATTTCAAAATACGGTGCCATTCGCTATAAACTGGCTGAACAAGCTATTCGCATTTATGCGGTGGAATCTGCTCTTTACCGCGCTACACAAAATATTGAAGATGCCATGAACTCGCTCATTGCAGGGGGAATGGAACACGGCAAAGCAATTCTGAAAGGTGTGGAGCAATTTGCACCCGAAGCAGCGATCCTGAAAGTTGCCGGCAGCGAAGTGCTGGATTATGTGGTGGATGAAGGCGTGCAGGTGTATGGAGGAATGGGTTACTCAGCCGATGCTCCGATGGACCGCTCGTACCGCGATTCACGCATCAACCGGATCTTTGAAGGAACGAATGAGATCAACCGCATGCTGATCGTGGATATGCTTTTGAAACGCGCTATGAAAGGCGAGATAGACCTTTTGGGGCCCGCGACAAAAATTGCTGCGGAACTTGTGAGTGTACCTGATTTTGGAGGAGAAGACACAGCTTTATTTTCTGCCGAGAAAAAATACCTGAAAAATTTTAAGAAAGCCGTGCTGATGACAGCCGGCAGTGCAGCGCAAAAGCTCATGATGGAATTGGCCAAAGAACAGGAAGTGCTCATGAACATTGCCGATATGCTGATTGATCTGTACGTTTCAGAATCAGTTCTGTTAAGAGTGGAAAAACTAGTCGGCATGAGAGGAGAAGCTGCCTGCGCAGAGCAGATCGATATCATGCGCGTTTACATCAACGATGCTTCTGACCGCATCAACAAGAATGGAAAAGAAGCCATCAATTCTTTCTCGGCAGGCGATGAGCAGCGCATGATGCTCATGGGTTTGAAACGTTTTACCAAAACAGAACCCTTCAACGCCAAGGATGCGAGAAGGAGAGTGGCCGCAAAACTGATCAGCGAGAATAAATACTGTTATTGAGCTGTGATGTCAGGTGTTTCCACCTGACATGTTTTTATTTATTTCGTCAGGTCGCAAGACCACAAGTGTTCGAAACCTATGATGAGTTCCAAAGGTATGATGCTTTTTGTGGATTTCCGCCACATAATCGAACAATTTCTTTCAATAAACAGTTGTCCAGTTCTATTTCGAATTTGA
>JAHEYK010000095.1 GCA_023251625.1 Bacteroidota bacterium | reverse complement strand
ATAATTTTATTGACGACATCCTGCCCAACTACCACGTGCCCAAAAATAGTGTGCTTACCGTCTAACCACGGTGTGGCAACGTGCGTGATGAAAAACTGCGATCCGTTGGTACCCGGACCGGAATTAGCCATACTCAAAATTCCGGGGCCAACATGTTTTAAAGTTGTATCAAACTCATCCGGGAATTTATAGCCTGGATCACCCATGCCACTTCCAAGAGGGTCTCCGCCCTGGATCATGAAATTAGGGATCACACGGTGGAATTTCAATCCATCATAAAAATGAACGCCGTCTGCTTTGGCTGTGTTCTTCATTTTGCCTTCTGCCAGCGCAACAAAGTTGGCCACGGTCATAGGTGCTTTCTTCACCTCAAGTACCGTGTAAATATTCCCTTTGGTGGTTTCAAACTTGATATAGATACCATCCGCCTGCTTGCTTAAAAAATCTTTATCCTCTTTGCTCATTTTTTGTTTGTCTTTTTGTGAGAAGGCCGATCCTGCAACAAGGGCAGCGGTGAATATTAAAATTAACTTCTTCATAGATTTTATTTTTTAGGAAATATTTCTAACAATTGAATATCAAATTTCATAGGTGAATAGGGAGGAATGAAATATTTTCCGGTCTGCGGGTTCATATAGCCGGTAGAATCGTAGGCCAATGAAGATGGCAGAATAATAGTTGCTGAAGTTCCTTTTTTCATCATCTTGATGGCTTCGTTCCATCCTGTGATCACGCTACGTTCGCCCTGGGCATTCACCACAAACGAGAACGGCTTGCCTCTTTTCACAGAGGAATCAAAAATGGTTCCATTCAGAAAACTACCTGTGTAATGCACTACCACAGAGTCGCCATCTTTAGGGCTTGCTCCTTTTCCTTTTTCCGTTTCGATCAGATAGAACCCTTTATCTGTAGGTTTTACAACAACATGATTATCCTGGATATACTGACCGAGCTCCTGGGACTCCTTTCCTTTTCTCTCCTGAATATACTTTTGTTTGTTCATTTCATATTCCTGCATCACTTCTTCCTTGGTGCGGATCTTTAAAAGTTTAATATCGAACGCAAGATAAGAATGCGGTTTGAAATTTTTAGTAGAATCCTTTGCAGGGAAATATTTGTTGATCGAATCGGTATTAATCATGAATGTGGCACTGTCGTCAACGCCCATGAGTACAATTCCTTCTTCAATTGCACCTTTGAAAATGGGTTTTTGGATCATCTGTTCCATCCCATCGGGGCCTACCATAGCAGTGCTTTCCAACGTGGAATCACCCATTCGTTTTGCCATTTTGATGCGCACTACCTGGCCATAATGGGCACGGGCTGTGTCTTTTCCTTTTGTATAAAATTTATACATCAGGCCGGTCTCTGTCTTTTCAAAATCAGAATATTCCGAATGGCTACAGGAGAAAAACACAATAGCACTCATCAGAACACATAGTGCAGAACTCATTTTCAAAGCAAAGCTGAAAGATTGTTTCATAAAATAGTTGTTTTACGTTTATTGTACTTTTAACAGGTCTACTTCATAGATCACAGTGGTGAATGGCGGTACGATTCCCGTAGACGATCCACTGCTTCCAAAAGCGAGGTGCGAAGGTATAATAAATTTGGCTTTTTCACCTTCATGCATTCTGCGGACAGCCACCTCCAATCCTTTGATCAACTGGTCTTCTGTTCCTATAGCATATTCGAACGGCTGAGACTCGTAATTGGAGTCAAAACACCTGCCGTTCAAAAAATATCCTTTGTAATTGATCAGCGCTACTCCGCCTGAATCAAGGCCTGTCCCACGTCCACTCCGGAGCTTGATGCAATATATTCCGTTGGCAATTGGAGGAACCGTGATGCTGCTATCGGCCAGATATTTGTCGAGTATTTTCTTTTCATCAAACTCGCCTTGTTCCAATTTTTTCTTTTCTGCCTCTATCTCCATTTCGTGCTGCTGCTGCGTCTGTACCTTTAAAAGCCGGGCTTCCACACGAATGATACTTTCCGGGATCATTCCCCGGGGGATCTGGCTATGATTTTTTTTAACAAAGATCGTATTTGCATCTGTGATAAAAATACCGCTGTCTCCTTCCGACATAAATTCAAATCCTTCACGATAATCTTTAGGATATTCCGGGGCAGCCAGTATAAAAGTGACAGCGCCATCCAGCCCGATCTTGCGCGTATCGAATAAAACAGAATCTTTTTCAGACTTAATAATTATTTGAGCAGTAACATAATCGGTTGGCTTCGCTTTTGCACTTCCCTCGCCTACATCTTCCAGCTTATAAAGAAGACCATTCTTTGTTTCGGAAAAATCACTAAAGCGGGGATCTCCACATGAAGACAACAAGCAATAGACAATAAACAATAGACAATAGACAATTTTCTTCATATATTATTTGGAGTCTAATACTTCCAGGTCTACAATGATCGATGATAAAGGCGGGATCTTATCATTATCTCCCTGCAACCCATTTGCCCTGTAAGAAGGAAGGATGAACTTTGCTTTATCACCTATATGCAAAAGCAAAACTGCCTCATGCAGTCCACTTTCAACATCATCGCCTTCCGCTTTAAATTCTTTGGCGCCATCTTTCTCAGAGGAATAACATTCAGTTCCGTCAAGGAGAGATATTTTGTAGTTCACCTTCACAAAATCACCAGACTTCACCTGGCCACCTTTGCCTTTTTCGACAATAATATAGTGCAAACCGGTTCCGGTCTTTAACATATTCCAATTATGGTGTGCGATATATTGATTGATCTCATCCGATTCTTTTTCAACTTCATACTTATTGACCTTCTCCAGCGCCTGTTTGAAATTGGCAGGATCAATTTTTTGCTTTTGGGAAACAGGGTCACTTCCGCAGGAAGAAAGCACCACAGACAAAATAGCTACTGCTACAGACTTCTTAAAAATCGTACATCGTAAATCGTACATCGTAAATTATTTGAGAAGTTCGTCTTTGTATTCAGGAAGCAGATTCACAAATTTCAATACCGCTGCATCCAGTGTGGTATGCGATTCGCCACCTGCAGCATTGGTGTGCCCACCACCATTGAAATTCTTGCGAGCGAATTTATTAGCATCAAAATTTCCCTTGGAGCGGAAAGAGATCCTGATCTCTCCTTTTGTTTCAGTAAAAAGTGCCGAGAAATGAATACCCTCTATGGAAAGAGGATAATTCACCAAGCCTTCAGTATCTCCTTTCTGGAAGTTGAATTTTTTCAATTCGCTTGCCGAAAGAGCAATAAAAGCAGCATGAAATTCTTTAAACACTTTCATTTTCTGAAGTGAATACCCTAGCATGCGTATACGATCTTCAGAATTTGCATCAAACACATTGGCATATGCCAGCGAATTTTGAGCGCCCGCATCTATAAGCTCGGACGTAACTCGGTGTGTATGCGCAGATGTAGTTCCTATTCTAAAATTGAGCGTATCTGTCATGATACCTGTATAAAGACAGTTAGCAGATTTGCGGTTGATGAGCTTTTTATCACCCATCATCTCAATAAAATCAAACACCAGCTGAGCTGTTGAAGAAGATTTTTTACTGTGCAATAAATAATCAGGGAACTTTTCCGGCTGTGGGTGATGATCGATCATGATCTTGGTCGCTTTTGATTTTTTAACATGATCACCTACATCGGCAATGCGTTTAATGGTGTTAAAGTCCAGACAAAAGATCACATCTGCTTTTTTGATGCGCGCTTGTGCCGCTTCAGGATTTTCTGTGTATTCAATTACTTTATCATTGCCGGGAAGCCAGTGCAAAAAAGTCGGATATCCATTAGGGGTAATGACTTTCACGTTGTGGTTCTTGCGGATCAGATAATTATAAAGGCCTAGTGAAGAACCCATAGCATCACCATCCGGATTTTTGTGAGTTACGATCACAATATTCTTCCGGGTGGAAAGCAATTTCTTTACTTCTTCGATTTCAGCGTGTGTCATTCTGGGTACTAATAACTAATGGTAACGAATTCTACTAATCTCGCGATGTCTTCAATTTGTAATATTCGTAATGATTCGTTATTAGTATCGGGCAAATATATAGGAAAAGGGCAAATGCCTGAGGAATACAATGTAAGTGCAAAATTTTACGATATTTAATCGAAATATTAATTAAAATTAAAAAACGATGAATATCCTGCTCTCCATCCACTGGACCCTCGCCGCCTCCCTTTTTTATTTTGTAAACGGGGTGCTGCACGACATCTTTGTCCTGAAAGCTCATAAAGGTGAATATAATCGCGACTTGCTTCGCTTGCTCATGGACGGGCATGTGCTTATTTTCGGAGGGGCCATTATGTTTGTTTGCTGGCTGATGCTGATGAGCAAGATACAATGTGCAGTTCCCATCGCTATTATTGTTGCTATGAGCATGCTGGTTTACTGCGCTATGATATTTCCTTTTCTGAAATCATTTGGCACCATTACAATAAGCGTGATGGTGATCATAGTGTGTCTAAAAGCCTACTCCACTTTCCCAAGCATTTGGGAGATCATGGAGAAATACAGATAACTATTTATAATCTCCTGCAGGCTTAGGTGCAGGCGGAGGAGCAGGTTTATCTTTTGCATTTCCTGCATCCGGTTCTTTTCTCTTTCCGATGCGAATAGAAACACCGGTACCAATGCAGAAACCGGAATATGAAACCGTGTAGGTATCAATAAGGTTCTTGCCGAATTGACCGTGGTTGTAGGCAGGCAAACCAATATTTGCAATAATTCCTATCCTTTTAGAAACATAATACCTGGCCGTACAATGCAGTTCAATGACTCCTCCCGTGTTGCCATAAATATCTCCTGTACCATCGTTCGGACTCATTCGAATCCCTGCAAGACCAGCCTTAAGCCCGGCCATCAGATCTAGTTTAGCCTTCCTGAGAAAATGAAAATTGAAAATAAAATTCAGGTCAAGCCCGCTTGCGCTTGCTTTTCCGGCTCCTGTTACAAGAGAATCGGGAAACTGAGCATAAGAACCGATCGCGAAAGACCCGCCAAGAGACATCCTTTTCCCCACAGCCCATTCCATTTGGGGAGAAATAACAAGACAAGCCGTATTAAACTTTGATGAAGGAGCCGGCTGCTGCGAACTGTCATTCTGGGTCATCGTACCGGAATACATGCCGTAATCCAGTTTAATATCAAAATTTTTATCGCCCTTATTGAATGATTGGGCCGGGCTAATCCTAACAAGAACAAGAACAAAAAAAAGAACGATAATTTTTTTCATGAAAAAATATTTTAACCGAAAGTAACAATGATTTTTAAAATGAACCTAGGCTTTTTATACACAAAAGACAGTCCTCTGTTCATTCCTATTTTCCTTTATCTTTGCCTTCCATTTTTATCCTATGATCACTATCACTTTCCCGGACGGGAATAAAAAACAATACGAAGCAGGAATCACTGCTTTAGAAGTCGCAAAAAGCATCAGTGAAGGGCTGGCGCGCAATGTACTATCTGCCAATGTGAATGGAGCGGTTGTGGACGCAACTCGTCCTATCAATGAAGATGCTAAGATTTTATTTTTCACCTGGAAAGATCAGGAAGGAAAAAACACCATGTGGCATTCTTCCGCCCACCTTTTTGCGGAGGCGCTGGAATCTTTTTATCCTGGAGTAAAATTCGGCATAGGTCCTCCTGTTGAAAATGGTTTTTATTACGATGTAGACTTGGGTGATAAAACTATTTCATCTGAAGATTTCAAGAAACTGGAAGATAAAATGTTGGAACTCGCAAGGCAGAAGAATGCCTACGTACGAAAAGAAGTTTCCAAGAAAGATGCGACAGATTATTTTACAAAGAAGGGCGATCAGTATAAATTAGAGCTCATCACCGAATTACAGGACGGACAGATCACTTTTTACAGCCAGGGAAATTTTACTGACCTGTGCCGCGGCCCGCATATGCCAAACACCGGATTTATCAAAGCAGTGAAGCTGATGAACATTGCCGGTGCGTATTGGCGTGGAGATGAAAAGAACAAGCAGCTCACGCGTGTTTACGGAATTACTTTCCCCGCCCAAAAAGAACTGGACGAATATCTTGCCATGCTCGAAGAAGCCAAGAAACGCGATCACCGCAAACTTGGAAAAGAACTCAAGATATTTACTTTCAATGATGATGTAGGTCCAGGGCTTCCGCTTTGGCTGCCGAATGGCGCCACTATGATCGAGCAATTGGAAACTCTAGCAAAGACCGCCGAAGAACGTGCTGGTTACAAACGCGTGCGCACTCCGCATCTTGCCAAAGAAAACATGTACAAAACCAGCGGGCATCTTCCCTACTATGCAGAGAGCATGTTCCCTCCGATGGATATGGATGGTGAAAAATATTATCTCAAGGCGATGAACTGTCCGCATCACCACAAAATATTTGAAGCGCTTAATCCAAGTTACCGCGACCTGCCTCTTCGCCTGGCAGAATATGGAACCTGCTATCGTTACGAACAGTCCGGAGAACTTTTCGGGTTGATGCGCGTTCGTTCCTTGCAGATGAATGATGCACACATCTACTGCACCAAAGAGCAGTTTGCCGATGAGTTCCGTGCAGTGAATGAACTTTACCTCAACTATTTCAAAATATTCGGGATCGATAAATATGTGATGCGCTTTTCCACACACGATCCGGCCAAACTGGGTAAGAAATATGTAGATGAACCGGCTCTTTGGCTGGAGACCGAAGACATGGTTCGAAAAGTACTGATCGAGTCAAAAATTCCCTACAAAGAAGTACCGGACGAAGGGGCGTTTTACGGCCCTAAAATTGACGTTCAGGTATGGAGTGCCATTGGCAGGGAGTTTACGTTGGCAACCAACCAGGTAGATTTTGCCGTGCCTAAAAGGTTCGGTTTGACCTATGTAAGTAGCCAAAATCAGTCAGAAACACCCATTTGCATTCACCGGGCACCCCTGGGCACCCATGAGCGGTTTATCGGCTTTTTAACCGAGCATTATGCCGGTAATTTTCCGACCTGGTTAGCGCCCGAACAGGTGGCCATTCTCCCTATAAGCGACAAGTTCAACGACTATGCAAAAAATATACTCGATTTACTGAAAAAGTCTTACATTCGCGCCTCTTTTGACGACCGTAGCGAAAAGATTGGAAAAAAGATACGGGATGCAGAGATGATGAAGGTTCCTTACATGGTGATAATCGGAGAAAAAGAAGTTGCAGCCAATGCAGTTTCTGTCCGAAAACACGGTGAAGGAGACCTCGGAAGCGTACCGGTTACTGATTTTGTAAAAAGAATAAAAGACGAAGTGGACAGTGTGATGCAGTTCGACTTCAAAAAATAAAACATAAACTAAAACTATAAAGCCATCGCCACACCATTTTACCGCCCCCGTCCATCAGGAGGCTCATCGCAAAGACCATTTCAAAGGAACTTTAACAGATTCCAGAAAAGAGAAGACCTGCACAATATCAACAGCAGGATCAAGCACCCCACAGTACGGGTGGTCGGAGAAGGATTTGAACCGGTTGTTGTAGCGATTGATGTAGCGTTAAAAATGGCTCAAGATGCGGGGTTGGATCTGGTAGAAATTTCAGCAACAGCAACGCCTCCTGTTTGTAAAATAATTGAATATAAAAAGTTCTTATACGAGCATAAAAAGAAAGAGAAAGAGAAAAAAGCGAACACTTCAAAAGTTGTTGTAAAAGAAATTCGCTTTACTCCGCATACCGATGAGCATGATTTTACATTCAAAAAAAATCATGCTGAAAGGTTTCTCGAAGAAGGGTCAAAAGTAAGAGCATACGTATTCTTCAAAGGAAGAACCATCATGTTCAAAGACCAGGGAAGGGAACTTTTAATGCGCTTTGCGAAAGAACTTGAAGAAGTAGGAAAAATAGAACAGATGCCGATACAGGATGGAAAGAAAATGATAATATTACTAGGACCAGGAAAGAAAAAATAAACAAAAATGTATAATGTTTAATGGCTAATGGTTAATGGAAATACAAACATTAACCATCAACCATTAACCATCAACCATTAATTTTAAGAGTTATGCCTAAAATGAAATCCAACTCCAGCGCCAAGAAGAGATTCAAAATCTCCGGCTCCGGACACATTAAAAGGAAACATGCTTTCAAAAGCCATATCCTGACCAAGAAATCTAAAAAACGCAAACGCCACATCACGCATGCAGCTTCTGTTCACCCAACGAACATGAAACGCGTAAGAGCTATGCTTTGCATTTAAACTACCTACCCCAACCCTAAAGGGTGAAGGGAAAAATCAAAAAAAAGAGAAAACGAAAAAAACAACACACTCCAAAAGTCCCTTTAGGGATTTAGGGTAAAAACTAATAAATCATGCCACGTTCAGTCAATAGTGTAGCATCAAGAGCACGCAGAAAAAAAATCCTCAAGAGAACCCGCGGAAACTGGGGAAAAAGAAAAAACGTTTGGACCATTGCCAAAAACGTTTATGAAAAAGGACTTACCTACGCATACCGCGGACGTAAAGACAAAAAGATCGTTTATCGTGGGATTTGGATACAGCGTATCAACGCTGCTGTTCGTCCTCATGGATTGTCATACTCTCAGTTCATTGCCAAAGCCACTGAAAAGAAGCTGGGACTGAACAGAAAAGCGCTTGCTGACCTTGCTTTGAACCATCCCGATGCGTTCAATGCAGTTGTTGCAGCGGTAAAATAAGCTATTTGTTAATTTATGTTAAAGGAACCGAAAGAAATTTCGGTTCCTTTTTTTATTGTATCCGATTTACGTACCTTTATACCATGAGAAAATTAATATTGTATGTTTTAATCGCCACAGCTCCTGCCTGCATAGGCTCCTGCCAGAACAGCAACTCCAAATCAAATCAAACTAATCCGTCTATGAAAGAAGATCCATCCCAAACAGCACAAAGCAAGGAAGAATGGAAAAAGAAATTAACTCCTGAGCAATACTCAATTACCTGTGAAGGAAGCACTGAGCCTGCTTTCTCCGGAAAATACCTAAACAATCATGAGAAGGGAATGTATAAATGCATACGCTGTGGAAATACCCTGTTTGATTCCGATACAAAATTTGAGTCCGGCAGTGGCTGGCCGAGTTTCTATAAGCCAAAGACAGATTCAAGCATCGGATCAAAGTCCGATAATTCGTACGGCATGATCCGCACAGAAGTGATTTGCAAAAAATGCGGTGCTCACTTAGGGCACGTATTTGATGACGGCCCTCAGCCAACAGGACAGCGTTACTGCATCAACTCAGGAGCCTTGAATTTTGAGAAAAAGTAGTTGGATTAGTATTCCTTATTCCCGGTGCCACGCGCAGAGTGTAATCCATCGTAAAACTGGTAGATGTATACCGTAAGGTCAATTATATTTTCGTTCTTATCAAAGTTGAATTTTGATTTCATGTTGCCTTTCTTGTCGTAATGCATTTGACTGCTGCCCTGTAACCTGTTATTGGCAAGAGAATATTGCATTTCAATGTTATTTCCTTTGTCATCATATTTATAAGTCCACTTCTTATACACGTTTCCATAGGCATCGTATTCTGTTTTTTCGGCAAGATTCATCTTATCATCATACACATATCCGCACTTGGAAGACATGATTCCGTTGATGTCATAATAAACCTCTTCTGCAATATTTTCCTCGGCATTGAAAGTATAGGTCCACCTTTCATCTTTTGATTTTTTGTACTCCGATTTCCGTTCCAGCTTTTTTCCGTTTTCAGTGGAAGAATAATTCCATTTCTCATAAATAGCTTCATCACCTGAATTACCCATTCTCTTGACCTGGTTCCCTTTTTCATCATACAAAAATTCACAGGCATAGTTCGGCTTTCCATCACGGTCGTAATACATTTCTTCGGTACGGTTACCGTTATGATCAAAGCGTTCGAAAGAACTTTTCTTTCCCTTTTTCTCCTGCTTGCCTTTGGGGTATAAAAATGTCCAGCCATAAACCATCCAGACCTTGTTCTCTTTGAAAATATTTATTTTTTGCTGCCTGGAGAAATCTTCGTTGTATATCTGCGCAGTAGATACCAGAAAACAAAACAGAAGAAACAGATATAAAACTGGTTTTTTCATTCCGAAAAGATGTTTAAAGGTATGCCAAGAGAAGATTTTTGTAATATATTAGCAGGGAATGTATCAACAGGGGTGTGTTAATGCACCCCTTCCCCTGAAGGGGATGAATCCACGGCTCCCTTTAGGGCCGGGGTAACTGCAATGCTACTAAAACTAGACCCCACTCATCCTGAAGAAAGCAAACTGCGCTACATCGCAGAATGTTTGCACGATGATGGCATCATCATCTACCCTACCGACACGGTTTACGGGCTGGGATGCCACATACACAAACCCAAGGCCATTGAGAAGGTGTGCCGTTTGAAAGGCATCAAAGTAGAGAAGGCTAATTTCTCTTTCATCTTTTCCGACCTCAGTCATCTTTCTGAATATACCAAGGCGGTGGATACTCCCACCTACAAGATCATGCGCAAAGCGCTGCCGGGGCCATTCACATTCATTCTCAATGCGGGACATGACATCCCTAAAATTTTCAGAAGCCGGAAAAAAACTATTGGCATTCGTGTGCCCGACAACACTATTTGTCGCGAAATCATAAAAACTGCTGAA
>JAHEYK010000094.1:8108-10616 GCA_023251625.1 Bacteroidota bacterium | reverse complement strand
TCATTAATCTCTAAATATTTTAAGAGCGGAATGCTATTTTTACCTATGAAAATCTTGCTTTGCCCGAACGATGGTTCAAATGTAGAAAAGTATTTCAATTGAACGCACCCTAAAAATATATTTTTTAAAAATATATTTTTGCCATAATGTTTTCCGTAACCATTTTTTTGTATGGTATGTCAAAAATAATTTTATGATAGTGCGGCCTCTCCCAAAAACAAAGTTCATTTTTTATTTTTGTGGTAAAAGAAAAAGTATATCTTACCACCATAGCAAAAATCCCCGCCCTGTAGATACCGCTAAATTCTTATTTTCTCCTATAAAATAATGAATAACTTCGCCTTAAAGATACAAAAAATAAACAATAAAACATGTTTGTTTCAGAGGTAAAAATACGGGTTCGCTATGGGGAAACAGACCGCATGGGCTATGTTTACTATGGGAATTATGCTGAATACTTTGAAGTGGCTCGCGTGGAAGCACTGCGCGAATTGGGTATGAACTACAAAGACATGGAGGACAGCGGCATCATGTTACCTGTATATACATTGAATGTAAAGTATATGAAACCTGCCTTTTATGACGACCTGCTGACCATCAAAACGAGCATCCGGGAAATTCCCAAAGCAAGAATTACCTTTTCGCACGAGATATACAATGAGAAGAAAGAACTGCTTAATACGGGCGAAGTAACGCTGGTGTTTATTGACACCAAGACCAATAAGCCGATTGGCGCACCTGAAAACTTCCTGGAGAAGATCAGGAAATATTACTGAGCCGAAGAAGCACATCGCTTCCATGGCTTTTCTGCTCTATCAACTTTCCTGCTATACGGGGCGATTCTACCCCTGCTGCATTCTTTCCCGCAATTTCCGAGAGGTTCCGTGTAGAGGTAAATATCCGCGCTTCATCCCACAAACCGGTTTCAATACATGCATTCAGCAGCTTTGCCCCTCCTTCTACAATAAGTGACTGTATATTCCTTTTATAAAGCTCCGACATAATTTGCTGCAATAAGTACTTTTCGAAATTGATAACTACATATTCTATATTCTTCCCTGAAGCTTTTTTCTTAATAGTAAATACAAGGGTGAGCACCTTGCCATCCAGCAGATGAAAGGAAGAAGGCACTTTCAGTTTTCTGTCTATCAGCACTCGCACCGGATTTTTACCCTTGACCTTACGCACGGTAAGTTTTGGGTTATCGTTCAGAGCTGTTTTTGTACCCACTAAAATTGCCTGTTCTTCTCCCCTCCATTGATGCACCAAGGAAATAGATTCCTTTCCGCTTATTTGTATTCTGTTTTTTTTTGTTGAAACTTTGGACTTGAGACTTGAGACTTGAGACTTGGCCGCTATGTATTTATCCTTCGTCTGCGCCCATTTCAAAATTATATAGGGTCTTTTTTTTTCATGAAAAGTGAAAAATATTTTGTTCAGCTCCTTGCACTCATTTTCAAGTACCCCCACTTTCACATCGCAGCCTAACGAAACCAGTTTCTGCAGTCCTTTGCCTTTCACAACAGGATTGGGGTCGATAGTACCGATCACAACATATTTAATCCCCAGCCTTATTATAAGGTCGGCACAGGGAGGTGTTTTACCGAAATGAGAGCAGGGTTCGAGGTTTACATATAAAGTTGAATCCTTCAGCAGTTTTTTGTTCTTCACAGAATTGATCGCATTCACCTCTGCATGAGCAGAACCATATTGCTGATGAAACCCTTCCCCAATGACCTTATCTTTATGAACGATGACGCATCCAACCATCGGATTGGGAGCCACCTTACCGAATCCTTTCTGCGCCAGTTCAAGACAACGCTTCATGTATTTTTCGTGGGGATTCATCAAAGCGAATATACTGTAGTTTTGTAAAGTGCATACTCCGAACACTATAGGTAATTTTGCAGCTCTGTTCCACAAAGAACTGCAGGGATATTATCCGAAAGAGGAAATAGATACATTCATTTTTTTCACATTGAATGACCTGTTGGATTATTCCAGAGATGATATCCACACCCTGAAAGACGAACCGGTAAAATACAAAGAGGCAGATAAGTTGAAATATGTGATCAAAGAACTCAAAACCAGTAAACCCATTCAATATATACTAGGAAGGACGGAATTTTACAAATGCAAAATACGGGTGAATGAGCATGTGCTGATCCCGAGGCCGGAGACGGAAGAACTGGTTGACCTGATTATTAAGGAATCAAAAGCAAAAGAACCATTAAACATACTTGACATCGGAACAGGCAGCGGGTGCATTGCCATTGCCCTGAAGAAAAATCTGCCGGACACGAATGTATCTGCCATTGACATTTCGGAAGAAGCATTACTTGTTGCAAAACAAAATGCAATACTGAATCAGACGAAAATAACTTTTTTACAAGCGGACATACTAAAGGTTAAGGATAAGGTTGAGGTTAAGGAGAGTGGCTTTGATATTATTGTTTCCAACCCACCTTATGTTCGCCAATCCGAAAAAGAAAAGATGGACAAAAATGT
>JAHEYK010000094.1:0-8008 GCA_023251625.1 Bacteroidota bacterium | reverse complement strand
GAACATAACCACAGGTACTATGTGCTTGCCAAGCCCGGTATCAGCGATTATGATTTTGACATGATGCTGGAAGAACTTGTGAAACTGGAGAAAGAATTTCCTGAACTTCTGAGCCCCGACTCCCCTTCCCAGCGTGTGGGAGGCGGACTTACCAAGGAATTTAAAACCGTAAAACACGATTATGCATTTCTCTCGCTGAATAACAGCTACTCGAAAGAAGATCTGACAGATTTTGATGAGCGCGTTCGTAAAGGCGTTGCAGGAACCATTGAATACATCTGCGAATTGAAATATGATGGAGCCGCCATCGGGTTAAAATATGAGCACGGCCACCTTGTAAGAGCCCTAACACGAGGTGATGGAGAGCAAGGAGACGATATTACTACCAATGCAAAAACCATACGCGCGATTCCTCTGAAGCTTTCTCCCCCTTCTAAAGGGGGGCAGGGGGGATTTTCCTTTCCCGATAAATTTGAAATACGCGGAGAAGTATTCATGACTCGAAAAGTATTTGATGCTATCAACAAAGAACGCGAAGAAGAAGGAGAGGCCCTTTTGGCAAATCCGAGGAACTCTGCAGCAGGAACGCTCAAGATGCAGGATTCAAAGGTGGTTGCTTCCCGCAAACTGGATTGCTACATGTATATGTTATATGGAAAAGACCTTCCATTCAAAAATCATTATGAAAGTATAAAGGAAGCGCGCAACTGGGGTTTTAAAGTTCCGGATTACATTGCCAAATGCAAAACACTCGATGAGGTGTTTGATTTCATAGATCAATGGGATAAAGACAGGCACTCTCTGCCTTTTGATATTGACGGGGTTGTGATCAAAGTAAATTCATACGATCAGCAGAAGGTATTGGGCTTTACGGCTAAATCACCCAGATGGGCAATTGCTTATAAGTTCAAAGCTGAAACTGCATCTACTATTCTGAATGAGATCACCTACCAGGTTGGAAGAACAGGAGCCATCACCCCCGTTGCCAATTTAAAACCCGTTCTGCTGGGAGGAACAACCGTAAAGCGCGCATCACTGCATAATGCAGACATCATTGAAAAACTGGATGTGCGCATTGGAGATACCGTGTATGTAGAAAAAGGAGGAGAAATAATTCCGAAGATAGTGGGCGTTGATTTGAAGAAACGGCCTTCCAATGCACACAAGACAAAATACATTTCAAAATGTCCGGAGTGTGGAACGCCATTAGTACGGGGCGAAGATGAAGCAAAACATTATTGTCCCAACGAATGGGGCTGTCCTCCTCAGATAAAAGGCAACATGACCCATTTCACTTCGCGCAAGGCAATGAACATTGATTCGCTTGGCGAAGAGACCATTGACATGCTCTATGAAAAAGGTTTTATAAAGAACATTGCGGACATTTACGAACTGAAAAAGCACAAGGCTGAATTGATGGAGATAGACAGAATGGGAGAAAAATCGGTTACTAATCTTTTGGCCGGGATCGAAGAATCCAAGCAGGTTCCTTTTGAACGTGTGCTATATGCACTTGGGATACGCCACGTAGGGGAAACACTTGCCAAAAAACTCGCTCGTCAATTACGGAATATAGATGCGATCATGGATGCCAGCGAAGAACAGTTAACTGCCACAAACGATATTGGTGGTCAGGTAGCAAAGAGTGTGATATATTTTTTTGCCGAAAAGAAAAACCGGGAGCTCATTACAAGACTTAAGAAGCAAGGTCTGCAGTTTGAGTCAGAGTCAAATGAGTTAATTATGTCAAGTAAGTTAACCGGGCTTACTTTTGTAGTTTCGGGTGTGTTTACAAAATTTTCGAGAGATGATCTGAAAGATTCTATTGAGCAGAACGGAGGAAAAGTAGTCGGCTCTGTATCCGGCAAAACAAGCTACATCGTTGCAGGTGAAAACATGGGGCCTGAAAAGCTCAAAAAAGCCGAGAAACTTGGTGTTAAGATTATTGATGAGAATGCTTTTGAGAAGATGATAAAATAGTTTGCTTACTCCTTCACAATTTTCTTTACCACTACTCCATCCGGAGTATTCAGTTTCAGGAAATAAACTCCATTGGGCCGAGAGCCTAGGTCGATCTGCGGATTCGCAGGTGCGGAGATTTGCTGATGGATACATTCTCCATAAATATTATAGATACTCATCTGCACATTTTCTGATTTACCCATCTGCATATTTACCTTTCCATTTGTGGGATTAGGAAAGACCTTAACAAGTGATTCAATATCTATTTCATTCACAGAAGTACAGATGTTATAAATCACCTTGCAAGTGCTATCCTTACATCCATTCGATGCAGTGACGGTAAGGCAAACGGTATAATTGCCCACCTGGGGATAATTAATGCCAAAAGGATGCTGCATAGTTGAACTTGAAGGAGATGCCCCGGGGAAACTCCAGTTCCAGGCGACAACCGGATTACCCGGAGCAGATGCGCTACTGTCTGAAAAAATATTCACACCCGAACCACAGCCACCACACGTAGGAACAGATACGAAATGATGAAAATAGGCTTTGGGAGGGTGATTTATGGTATCTGAACAATTCTGAGCCTGAGCAATTACGGAGCATAAAAATAATATAGAAAGTAATTTTATTTTCATCGTATGCCGAAGGTAAACAATAAATACCATTCCTGCAAATAAACAATCGCCTATATATTTTAAAACGACAAAAGCTACTCCTTAATAATTTTTTTTACCACTATTCCACTCATAGTATTCACTTTGAGAAAATAAACTCCGCCCGGCTGAGACCTCAGGTCAATTTGCGGGTTTGAAGATGCACAGGTTTGCTGATAGATACATTCTCCATACATAGTATATACGCTCATTTGCGCATGCTCATAGCTGCCAATCTGCACATTCACCTTTCCATTTGTAGGATTTGGATAAACATTCATCTCATGAGTCGCAGTTTGACCATCTACACCCGTAGACACTGAAACACATAAGACCGAATCGATCTTTGCATTCTTGAAATTATTAAATAGAAGTTGATGCCCGGCATTCGTAAAATGAGTATGATCACCAGAATCAAATTGAGGTAATATATCACCGTTGATATCGGCAAAGCCCAGATACGATTCAATATGATTGTTTGGGTACAACTTAATGATCGTATCGCGCAGATCAAGTATCATTTGTTTCTTCTGGGTTATTGTCGCAGGTGGGTCACCGGTAAAATTGCGTGGCTGCGTGGTAGTTATCCAATATGGAATTCCCAAGGCCTTGAGCATGGTGGTTGCACGTTGTAAATTTTTAATTGTCGTATCTAAAGAAATCAACGCATTAATATCGTTGGTGGTGAAATTAAAAATCACTCCATCTGGATTCAGAGAAATTGCTTTAGTTATGTTACGGAGTGTATCCACAGGATACGTTCCGGGGGCCGGATAGCCCGTTGGCTGCATTGCATACGTAGTGTAACCGGCATGTGCAAGATTTATAACTGAGGAAAATCCATTCACAGAATCAATGATGAACTGACGGAAACGATACGCATATCCGCTATCTAATACAGATGCTCCAAAACCAAAGGAGGTGGATGCACCCAATATTACAATGCGCATAGGATTTGGACAAGTGCCAACTGTTGGAATATAGCTTTTCAATATACATAAACTGTTATAAGCATTATTTGCAACAACAATATCCGGTTTTGAATCTCCGTTAAAATCTCCGCTTACAAGAGCACAGGGGCTTGAACTTACTGTCCAGACGGTGGATGCAAGCCTAATAGCCGGAGCAAAACTGCCTGATCCGTTTCCGATGAATACCGATATATTAGTCAAATTGTCTGAATTCAAATTTGCTACTGCCAGATCAGCCTTACCATCCGTATTAAAATCAGCTGCGGTGAGGGCATATGGTGTGGAGCCGGAAGAAAAATTAGTGAACCCGCTAAAAGTTCCTGTACCGGAGCCTATTATCACAGATATATTATTGGTCCCTCCATTTGCTGTTGCGATATCTTTTACCCCATCTCCGTTAAAATCTACAGCAACAAGGGAGCGTGGATTAGTACCCACAGGAAAATTTGTGGCTGCACCAAACGATCCCGTTCCTGTTCCAAGCAATATTGATACATTATTTGATATCTCATTACACACGGCCAGATCAAGGTTGGCATCTGCATTAAGATAGGCGCAGATCACAGAACGCGGATTGGCTCCTACCGTAAAATTAATTGCTGCTGCAAAGCCTCCTATTCCGTCTCCCAATAACACCGACACATTGCCTGAACCGTTATTAGCAGTAGCCAGATCTATCTTAGTATCTCCATTAAAATCTCCTGCCGTAATGGAGCGAGGACCAGTGCCTGCTGCAAAATTAGCTACCGATGAAAAGCCTCCTGCACCATTGCCCAACAATACCGATACGTTGTTTGAACCGCTGTTACACACCGCCAAATCAGTTTTCGTATCTCCGTCAAAATCAGCACTCACCAATCCAAAAGGAGCGGTGCCTGCCACAAAATTTGTTGCAAGTCCAAAACTACCTATGCCAGTGCCTAATAAAATTGAAATATTGTTTGAATTACTATTGGCTGTGGCCAAATCCTTTTTGCCATCACCGTTAAAATCTGCAGAAATAACCGAAAATGGACTTGTCCCAGTTGCAAAGGCTGTGCTGGGCGGGCCAAAATATATCTGTGCGTTTACTTTAAAAAATAAAACAACAGGAAGAAAGAGTAATTGTATTTTCAAGGTTGGTGTTTTGTGTTTTGTATTAAGACGTAAAATTGAGCAAAAGGTTGCCTTGATATGAAAAATTAAAAACCAAGTAAAAATAACACAGGCCGCTCCTGTTTCATATAAATAGTTTGTCCCAACCCCTTCCCCAAATAGAAATTCCTATAAGTAACCTATATAATTATTCAATAAAAAATATACCTCATTTAAATATTTTTAATATTTTCGGCCCGCGGGCAATTGCATGGGTGTATTAACACTGATGTATTTGCCCGTTTTTATTAAAAGAATAAACTGATTTAAAATATACATACAATGAATAAAATCACACTTACCCTTGCGCTTTTGACGGGGCTCTGCCTAAAAACATTCGCACAAGTAGGATTCAACAATCCAAATCCGGCACCAAGCTCAATTGTGGATCTTACAGCCAACGATAAAGGCTTATTGATCCCCCGAATGACAACTGCACAACGAAATGCCATTTCCAATCCGGCAAACGGGTTATTGGTCTTCGACATTACCTTGGATGCATTTTGTGAGTACGACACGATTGTGAATCCGGATAAATGGCAGATGATCTCTCCCTGGAAGGCAAGTCCGAATGGAAACGGAAACATCATCACAAATACAACAGGCAATGTTGGTGTTGAAGTGGTGAACCCACAGCACAAAGTAGATGTCAAGGGAAATATCAGATGTACTGATACACTCATCGCTACCACCGGCAGATTTACTGGAGATATCATCGCGAATAACTTTAGCGGAAATGGTTCTGTTCCGTCAGGAGCTATTATCATGTGGTCCGGGCCTACCCCACCCACCGGGTGGAAAGTATGTGATGGCACAAGTGGAACACCTGATCTACGTGGACGGTTTATTGTAGGCTCCGGTGCAAATGGAAATCCGGCAGCCGGAGATATAAATCCAAATTACACACTTGGAAACATAGGCGGTGAAAATGTACACTCATTGACAAAGTCTGAAATACCAAAACACAAACACACCATCTCAAACACTCCTTCAGATAACGGACAGGTAACTGTAGGGGCCACTTCGGTGGATGATAGATATGCGGCTCTGGGTGCTGACCCATCACTGAAGATCGGAGCAGGAGCATCATTTACCAATCTCACCAATCAACCAGCTCATACGCATACTATAACCGGAAACACCGGCGATGGAACAACTGACGGAATGAATGCCCAAGCACATGAGAACCGTCCGCCTTATTATGTTTTAATGTATATCATGAAACAATAAAATGCGGAACATTCTTTTTACATATTTGTTATGCCTTTTCTGTTTCTCTAATTGTTTTTCTCAAATCACAATTACAAACAAGGGTGTTACCATTACCAATAAAAGCCAAAATATTTACCTGAACGGCTCGGTGTTAAATCAAACAACCGGCTTGATTGAGAATAAAGGGAGTATCTACATAAACGGAAACATAATTAACAACGGATCCACATCTCTTGCGGATTCAGCGACAGGAAGTATTTATTTAAACGGAGCTAATCAGGTTATAGGAGGAACACATACCGTTAATTTTCACAAGCTAATACTCAATTGCGCTGACACGCTGACTCTGCAACAATCAATAAAAGTCACCGACTCCCTCAATTTCATAAACGGATTCATACATCTGAATGGAAATACCATCGATCTTGATTCTACCGGCATATTAGCGAATGAAAAATTATCTGGCCACGTATTTGGTTTGGCAGGAAAAATAATAGCTCGCAAATATATTAATCAGCCCAGCCTGATAAATGATATTGCCGGATTGGGATTAAGAATGCAATCAACTAATAATCACGGACAGGTTTTGATTGAAAGAAGTCATTACCAACAACCGGCAGCTGATACCGGTATTTATCGATTCTATAAGGTCACATCGCAGTATTCCAATCAACTTGACAGCATGATCATCTCCTATTTCAATGATGAGATTTTCAGGAGCGAGACCAACTACAAAGTTTTTACTAAAAAGATATCCGGTTCAAGCGGGTGGAAAAACAGAGGAGGAACGGTAGATTTCGTCAATAAAAATGTTTCGTCAAAATATGGAAACACATTAGACACATTACTCATCACGATAGCTGATCAGTCCTGCACCACTCCCCCCGATATTCATGTAACAGGAATTTCAAACCTTGTTCCATTCATGAAGATTGATACGATTACTTGTGCAAAAGATACATTAAGCATAAACGCATACTCTTCTGCGCCAAATGCTTTTGTCACATGGCGCGATCCGCTGAACAATACTTTCGGAAACCCATTGCAGGTGTCAGCGCCCAATACATTTTTTATTGACGTAGAAAATGGTGTGAACGGGTGTAGTAATAGTATTCCGGTAGTTGTGACACAATTCACCACTCCTCCCCTTTTAAATACTATCGCTGACTCTGCCTTTTTAAACTGTTCGCAATCCTCCATTCAACTGAACGGAACCTCTCTTACTCCTCAAACAACTTTAAGCTGGACAGGGCCTGGTAATTTTAATTCAGCTAATCCGGCCACTGTAATAACTCAGGGTAAATATTTTATCACCGGAGTACGTGCCGATAATGGCTGCATAAAAAAAGATTCTGTTATCGTTGGATACAAGCCTGAATTAATGTTAAAAAGCAATAAGGATACCCTCGTTTGCAAAAACTCCTTGGTTCATCTCTCAACCTCAGAAACAGGAGCTGTGAGCGGGGTAACTTATTTATGGAACAACGGGGCAAATTCTGCCAATACAAATGTAAACCCGGTTATCACTACAACGTATATTGTAACCGCAAATTCTACTGGTTGTATTGGAAGAGATACGGTGATTGTTACCGTCTCTGCTCCCATTATCGATTCGGTTTCAGCTTTCCAATCCTGCAAAAAAATAAACACCGGAACCATTTTGCTTTATGCCCAGGGAGGAATTCCTCCTTATTTGTATTCTATCGATAATGGAGGCAGCTATTTCACCTCGGGCACTTTCAATACTATTCCCTATGGGAACTACAGCACTATCATCAAAGACTCACTGGGCTGCACGAAATCAAACAGTGTTATATTAAGTGGCTTAAGCAAGTTGCCCATCCCTCAATTTATCGCAAGTACGCATAATACCAAAGGCGATACGATTGTGCTGGTGGACATCAGTACACCCAAACCCGATTCAATTCATTGGATATTTCCGACACATGCAACACTTATCGGAGGAGATATGTTCGATCCGGTTATCTACATGCCTGATACGGGAGCATTTGTTGTTACTATGATGGGCTATTTTGGAGATTGCATGATAGACACCACCAAGCTCATTCACTT
>JAHEYK010000160.1 GCA_023251625.1 Bacteroidota bacterium | reverse complement strand
AATCAGATTGGATACTCGCTGCATACGGACTTGTTTCGCTGTAGTTCATCATCGCAAAAGGAGCTCCTCCGTTTACATGGTGGCAGGATGTGCAGCGGCTGTAAAATATTCCCGCTACATCTTTATAAACCAGCTGCGCGGAAGCAGTCATGGAAATTCCTGCGATAAATAATAATGTGTAAAGTTTTTTCATTTTTTATTTTGTAATTGGGATATTTATTGGGGTGTGAAAATAATTTTTCCACTTCCTGAAAATTTTGCCGACTTCAGTTCATAAAAATAAGTGCCGGAAGCAGTTTTTCCTCTGCGGATGAGAAAAGCATCAGCCGTACGGGTGATCTCCATAGGGACTTCCTTTCCGTAGATATCAAATATTTTCAGTGTGCAGTTTTTAGCAAGTTCATTGGTTACTATGAGCGTAGTGCTTTCATTGATCGGGTTCGGATAAACGTAAGAAGTAATTGTTGACGAAAAAAACGGAAGCTCCGGCGTGGAGTTAAGCAAGCTGTCTGTACTGAGTAAGGTTTCAATATCAATAGTATCATCCCCCGCCTGATAAACCAACCACTGAAATGCATCGAACAGCATTTCATTCGAAGTGCTCGTACCTGCCGAAACAGCAACCGGAGGATTACTGGGGTTATTCGGATTATTAGTGGTATTGTCATACACGTGTTTGGATCCGAGTTTATATCCGGCAGGAACTTTTACCATGTGCTTATGTGTGTACATTCCCTGCCAGTCAAAATCCCAATTGGGAATACGGATAAGCGGTATTGTATCTACAGGATTTGCTTTGTAAGCATATACCAGCATGCTCCTGTTTACTTTATGAGCATGGGGCGATGAAGCATAGATCGAAATGGCTGCAGGCAATGTGGTAGAGTTGGTCGGATATTTTGCTGTGTAGGTCACCACATTATTGGCTGGAATATTCATCAGCCAGTTCTGTAAAAACGTATTGACGTAAATAGGGCGAATGCCTGTTGTTCCTACCGGATAAAAATACAGGCGTATCTCAGTACTGTCGATCTGTCCCGCACTTCCTAGAGGATAATGCTGCTGCATAATGATCTTCGAGCCCGCTTTGATACGCATGCCGATCTTTAACGGAGCTTTGCCGGAAAAAACCGTTGGCGGTGTGCCGGGAGCAAATCCTCCAATACCAAATTGACCGGGTTCGGCAAAACATCCTCCCGAAAGATCACTTGTTACTGCACCGGTAGTATCTGCGTTTACTACGGTATGATGCAAAATAGCGGGATTGTTTGGTACAATTTCGAAAGCACGGAGATAACGGTCTTGTATAAGTCCGGTAGGGAGTGCAAAACAATTGTACGCATCCTGCGATGTGGCATTGCTGGCAAACGCAGGTACTTTCAAAATAAGATCCGGAGTTCCCTTGAGATGGTAAACAGTATAAACCGGCGGGATTGGCGCCTGCGTGGTATCACCCATCTGCGCTCCTGAACCTATCCAGCTAAGGATAGCACTCTTCTCGGTTTGTGTGATAATACGTTCATGAAGGAAACGAGTATAGTTTGTATCCGGCGGCCATGGTGGCATCTTGCCGCTGTTAAGATCTGATTGTATGGTTGCAGCATAGGGAGCAGTTTCGCTATAGCTCATCATCGCAAAAGGTGCTCCGCCATTTGTATGGTGGCAGGAGGTACAGCGGCTGTAAAAAATTCCTGCAACATCCTTATACACCAGCTGTGCTGATGAACTAAGAGAGATGGAAACCGATAATAAAAACAAAAAGTAGATTTTCCTCATTAATGTGGTGTATGTGTTATTGTGACGGGTTACCGTTGTCAAAGTTACAAAAAAATAGCTTTTTTTATAAGTATTATTAAGCATAACTTAGTAACCCAATTCTCAGTCTCCTGACTCTGAAATTATTATCTTATTATCTTCGTATTGTATGCCGAATAACCCTATTCAAATAGTCCTTGCAAATGAATCGGATATGCTTGTAATTCAACAAGTTGCTAAACAATTGGATCTTGACTGCAAAGCCCTTTCGGCAGATCAGTTTTTAGTGGCCAAAAGCGATAACAGAATATTGGGATTCGGCAGGATACGCAGGTATGCTGATTGTTCAGAAATAGCCACTGTGGGCGTTGTTCCCGAGGTACAACAAAAAGGCATTGGAACACTTCTGGTAAAAGCATTAATAGCAAAGGGTCCGGCAGAACTCTTTGTGACCTGTGTGGTACCTGATTTCTTCAACAAACTGGGCTTTAAGTTAGTGAAACAATATCCTGCTGTACTCCAAAAAAAAGTAGATTTTTGCAAAGAGTATGACTTCACCGACGAGCAGATCTTTGTCATGAAGTTTACAAAATAATATGGCAAAGCCGATCCCTAAAAAAAATCAGCCTCAGAAAAAGCAGTCATCACAGCCTGCCGCAGTTTCTATTCCATCGGTTCCTTCCCTGTCCCCTATTTCTTCGTTCCTGCATCAGGCCATTTTTGTAGCACTCGTTGGCTTTGTTATATATTTTAATTCCTTCTCCAATAAATATGCGCTGGACGACGATATTGTGATGCGCCTCAACGATTATGTGCAGGAAGGTTTTGCGGGCATCGGAAAGATAATGACCACCGACTCCTACGACAGTTTTTTTAAGTCCATGGGGTCTTCAGGAGAACTTTCCGGTGGAAGATACAGGCCCCTTTCCATTCTCACGTTTGCCGTGGAGCAGCAGTTGTTCGGGGAATGTCACGGAACGCGCATGCTCGAAGTACGCGATTCACTGGCAAACTTTCAGTTGATGCAGATGAATCCGAACCTGCAAAATAAACTGATCGGGGAAAAAGCTACGCTCGAAGCACAGATCTCGACCTCGCATGAAAGCCTCGCCATGATCCGGCACATCGTCAGCGTGCTATTGTACATACTATCTGCGGTCTTTCTGCTGAAACTTTTGCGTGATTATGTTTTCAAATACGCGAACCTGAAATTTGTGAATTATAAAGATCTCGCTTTCTTCACCACATTAATATTTCTTGTTCATCCTATTCACACCGAAGTGGTGGCCAATGTAAAAAGCCGCGACGAAATACTTTCCTTTCTGTTCATTGTCCTTACGTTCATTTATGTTTTCAGGCACACGGAGACAAAAAATTCAAAGGACCTATACCTGGGATTGCTTTTTTTCTTTCTGGCGCTGCTTTCCAAAGAGTGGGGTATTACGCTGGTTGCTTTAATTCCGATGTCGTTTATATTTTTAGAAAGGTTTCCATAGCTGATAGTATTAAAAAATCCCTGC
>JAHEYK010000010.1 GCA_023251625.1 Bacteroidota bacterium | reverse complement strand
CAATTCCGTTCTTTTCCACATTACGTGCAAACGCAGCATTCTCAGAAAGGAAACCATAACCTGGATGCACAGCATCCACTTTCAGCTGTTTGCATACCTCAATTATTTTTTCTCCATTGAGATAAGACTGTGCTGATACCGGAGGGCCAATACATACTGCTTCATCTGCATAGCGTACAAACGGTGCATTACGATCGGCCTCGGAGAAAACGGCAACTGTAGATATTCCCATCTCCTTACACGAGCGCATAATGCGAAGGGCGATCTCGCCACGGTTAGCTATCAGTATTTTTTTTATCACCATGCTATTTATCTCTCTTAGCTATTGTTAGATTCCCATACCCTTGATAAATGACACCATCTATTGTATAATCCGCCATTCTACAATCATAACATTCCTGATCTTGAGAGTATGTAGGCCACATCGTCATTTTCATATTGGATAATTCATAAGGTTTTTGCCCCGAAATTATAAATTGATATCGATGTTTAATATTTAATGTATTACTAATAGAAGCCACAAATATTTTTCTCCTTTTTTCATCTGGGCTTTGCGAGTTACTTGGAAATATCCTGAATGAATCAATAAAAACTGTGTCTTTGTATTCCTTCACAATTATTGTATCAATCTCATCAAATTCAAAACCCGCTAAATAAAAGCTATAATTATTAAATGTATCTGTTTGCTGACATTTTAATCTAAAATCCTTGCGTTCTTCATCTGTCCATGACCTGAAATTATGGCATCCTGCCATAAAAATAATCATCAAGAAAAAGAATATTTGCTGAGCCTTCATTTAAAGTGATTCAATAAACTCAATTATTGAATCGTAAATGTAGTTCAAATCCTTATCTGAGATACAATAGGGAGGAACGATGTAAATAACATTACCAAGCGGGCGAAGCAGAATACCTTTATCCAAAAAAAACTTAGCTGCTTTATCGCGGATGGAATTGAAGTAAGAGGTCTTATCCGATGTTTTTAGCTCAATAGCCAGCATGACTCCCAACAATCGTATATCCCCAATTTTACTTGAGACTTGAGACTTGAGACTTGAGACTTGTTTCATAAATTGCTGATGCCTTTTTTCGATTCGCTTAATATTCTTCCACGTATCCTTTCTTTCCATCAGATCCATACTTGCCAACGAGGCAGCACAGGCAACGGGATTAGCTGTGAAAGAATGCCCGTGAAAAAATGTCTTCATCCTATCTTCCGAAAGAAAACCATTGAATATTTCCTCTGTGCAGGAAGTAACCCCCATAGCCATCGCACCTCCGGTGAGCCCCTTTGAGAGACACATCATATCCGCTTTTTCAGAAAGGTAATCCGAAGCAAAAAATTTTCCGGTCCGGCCAAACCCGGTGAAGACTTCATCCGCAATAGTAAATATCTGATTCTCCCTGCATATCCTGATCATTTCGCTGAGTGCTTCTGCCTCATGAATTACCATCCCTGCAACACCCTGAACGATGGGCTCAAAAATAAAAGCTGCAACTTGAGACTTAAAACTTGAAATTTGAAATTTGAAATTTTCAACTGATTGCTGTTCTTTCCCTTTAACAGGAGGTTCAACAAAAATAACATCAAACAAATTAGACTCAAATGGTTTCGAAAAAGCACCACGTTCACTTACAGACATGGCACCAAAGGTATCTCCATGGTAGGCATTCCTGAAAGCAATGACCTTGGGTTTTGATTCCCCTTTATTATGCCAATACTGAAAAGACATCTTCAAAGCCACTTCAACCGCTGTAGATCCATCATCCGAAAAAAATATCCTCTTCTGATTCTTCGGAAGTTTTTCAAGCAAACGTTCGGCTAATTGCACAGCCGGTTCATGGGTAAATCCGGCAAAGATGACATGTGCCAGTTTTTTCAGCTGGGCAGAAACCTTTTGTGCGATATAAGGATGGCTATGGCCGTGAATGCAAGTCCACCAGGAAGAAAGAGCATCAATATATTTTTTTCCTTGCTCGTCAAACACATAGCTACCCTTTGACTTAACAATACCGATAGAATCAGGAAAAAGCCGGTGCTGTGTATAAGGGTGCCAGATATTTTTTTTATCGCGGGAGCTCAGGGACATAATTCAGATATTCTCAAAATCCTTTTTATACTTCAGAATAACATTTTTATCCATTCTATCTTCTTTTACGATCCTTGCGATGCAGGGAAGTCCACTATAGTTCATGATAATATTTTGAGACGGCTCGTGAGGTGAACCGTTAAATACCAATCCAATAACCTTTATACCATGTTGCTTAAGCACATCAATCGTAAGCAAGGAATGATTGATACTGCCCAGGTAATTCTGTATCACAATGACCACCTCAGCCTCAAATTTCTTGATCAGGTCTATTATAAAATATATTTCATTGAGCGGAACCATCACACCTCCCGCGCCTTCGATAACCAGTGTTTTATTGGAGGAGGCAGGCAAAACAATCTTATCAGGGTCAATTCTTATATTTTCATTTGCCGCGGCTTCATGTGGAGATTTATGCTCCTTCAAAGAATAGGCTTCGGGATGAATGACCGATATATCATTGCTGATCAATTTTCTGACTGTTCCGGAATCCGTAGAATAAAACGTACCCGATTGAACAGGTTTCCAGTAATCTGCCTTGAGAGCTTCCACCAAAATAGAAGATACGATGGTCTTTCCAACATCAGTACCGATTCCAGTCACAAAGATCTTTCTCATATCAAGTGATTAATCCTGCAAATCTAAAAATAGATGTATCAGTTAGTCGGGTGTTTTTGAGGAACAACCAGCTCTCTGTTTTTCTTTAACGAAACAAGAAGACCATTTATTTCTTCTTCTGTATTAAATGCATGCAGGCATATGCGGATACGTTCCTTTCCCTTCGGAACGGTAGGATTCAAAATAGGACGAACATCATAACCATCTTTTTGAACGAGGGCGGATATCTTTTTCACTTCTTCATTTCCCTCAATTATAATCGATTGGATGGCACTTGAGCTGCGTAGAAATCCGGCTATATCATAATATTTAACTTTAGATAAAAATAAATCTATTAAACTATTGATATTCAATGTTTTATTGTGACTATATGAAAGCATATTATATGCCGATCTTATGATCAGCAAAGAATGCAAAGGCAAAGCAGTTGTATAAATAAAGGTGCGTGAAAAATTTATAAGATAATTACGCAGATCGGCACTTCCTAAAACAATGGCTCCATGGCATCCAAGTGCCTTTCCGAAAGTATGTACACGGGCAAAGATATCCTTCTCAAGTCCGAGTTCAACCACCTTGCCTTCTCCCCGCTTTCCAAAGATGCCGGTGGCATGTGCCTCATCAACGATCAATTTGGCATTATAATCTTCGCACAGATCAACGATCTCTATCAGCGGGGCAAAATCCCCATCCATGGAATATACGCTCTCCACAACCACAAACAGGCTTGTTGTCGCACTTGTACTTCGAAAAAATTTCAGACGCTCCTCAAGATGAGCCATATCGTTATGACGAAAAGGGAATGAATCTGCTTTTGACAAACGCACTCCGTCATAAATAGATGCGTGCGAAAGCTCATCATACAAGATCAGATCCTCTTTTTGTGCCACGGAAGAGATCAGGCCGGTATTCGCGCTATAACCCGAATTAAAAAGCAATCCTGCCTCTGCTTTATGATATTCGGAAATAAATTTTTCAAGCCTTTCAGCATAGTCGGAGTTACCCGTAAGCAGGCGCGAACCGGTAGAGCCAAAAATTCCGGTACGCGGGGTACGTAGTTTAGAAAGCTCCTGTTGCACGCCTTGAAATAATTCTTCACTTCGCGCAAAACCTAAATAATCATTAGAGGAAAAATCGGTCAGTACATTCGGCAGGCTGAGTTTTCTCAGTGTGCCCTGCTCTTCTCTTTCGGCGAGGCTTATGGCCAATTTTGTATTCACAACAGGAATTAATTGTAAAACATACCCAGGTCTACCCGAATGCCGCCCTGTATACTCTCTGCAAAAACATGATGTATGACCTGTACGGGCGTGTCAGTATGTGTGTTGCTGTAAAACTTATATTCAATATTGGGGATCGCAAATGCGTAAACGTGCGGGTAGATCTCATAGTCCAGAACAAGGCCAGTGGCAACAAGGCAAGTAAAGGGATAAGGTTTTTCGCCTAAAAAGTTAAAACGGTTCATGTTGGTATAACCAAACATGCCGAGCTTCACATTCATACTCAATGAATACTTCTTTTTCGAATCATATTTAAATGGTTTCTCTATTTGCAAATACACTTTATCAAAACGCATTCCTTCATTGAACATCAGATAAGCATCGCCTCCCTGGGAATATATTTTGAGTTCTGCAAGATAGTGATACTCGAAAGCGATGCCCAGCCCCAAGCGAACGTGCTTGACAGGAGCCATCACATTCACATCGTAATACTTGATGGGACTATCGCCTTTAAAATTAAAATCGCCTGATTTGATCACGGCACCATCTTTATCATAAAACTCGGTGTTCTTAAAGACAGAGCTCCACTGTGCCGTTCCATAACCATAGCCCAATGACACGAAATATTTGTCACCTTTTTGAGAATGAAATGCATATTCAGTTTGCGCAGATACGTTGAGGTAAATAGCCGAAAGTAATGCTATAAATATATTTTTATTCATGCAGAAACCGATTCTAGCTGCGCTGATTCTTTCGCATATTTGAAGGCCTCTCTGGATTTCAATCCGAATAATTTGAACATTTCCATATCCTCGTTAAACGCAGGATTAGGAGTGGTCAGCAATTTATCGCCTGCAAAAATGGAATTCGCTCCGGCTAAAAAACAAAGAGCTTGCCCTTCCAACGACATCTGAGTTCTTCCGGCAGAAAGACGAACCACTGATCCAGGCATGACGATACGCGTAGTTGCGATCATTCTCAGCATCTCCCAGATGGAAACAAGTTCCTGCTTTTCAAGGGGGGTTCCTTCTACCGGAACCAAGGCGTTGATAGGCACCGATTCGGGCTGAGGGTTCAGATTAGAAAGCGTATAAAGCATTTCAATGCGATCTTCCACCGATTCTCCCATACCGATGATACCACCACTGCAAACGGTCACTTTCGCTTTGCGCACATTCTCGATGGTGTTCAGGCGGTCATCGTATTTACGTGTGGTAATTATCTTTTTATAAAAATCTTCTGAGGAATCTAAATTGTGGTTGTATGCATAGAGGCCCGCATCAGCCAATTTCTGCGCCTGATCTTCGGTGAGCATTCCCAGGGTGCAGCAAACCTCCATCCCCATATTATTGATGGACTTCACCATTTCCAGCACACTGTCAAAATCAGAATTATCCCGCACCTCTCTCCAGGCAGCACCCAGGCACATGCGGGTTGCACCTCCTGACTTGGCATTGTTAGCAGCGCTCATCACATCATTTACCGAAAGCATTTTATGAACGTTTACATCCGTTTGATAACGGGCCGCCTGAGGGCAGTATCCGCAATCTTCGGGACATCCACCAGTTTTTATGGAAAGCAAAGAACTCACCTGCACTTCAGACGGGTCGTGAAACATACGATGTGTAGCCGCAGCACGAAATACCAGATCCAGTAAAGGGGTGTTATAAACCTCTTTTATCTCTTCTTTAGAATATTTTTTCATAGATTTTTATAGAAAGAACAAATGTAAGATTTTGTTTCGGTATAAAGAAATCTTATTTCCCCACCTCAAGAGAGAATATGTTGATTACTTTTAACGCCTCACCCCCGCCCCCTCTCCTCGAGGAGAGGGGAGAAAATTCAATGAAAAAAAAGAAACAAAATACGTTGCATATTGATATTATCACAGTTTTACCAAAACTGCTTGAAAGCCCTTTTCAGAACTCCATTGTGAAACGAGGCATTGATAAGAAACTGGTGAAGATCAACATTATCAACCTGCGTGATTACGCAACTGATAAGCACAAAAGTGTGGATGATTACATGTACGGAGGGGGTGCAGGCATGGTCATGATGATAGAACCTATTGCAAAATGCATAGAGACGTTGAAGAAAAAAAGAGCGTATGACGAGATCATTTACATGAGTCCGGATGGCGAGCTGTTCGATCAGAAAATGGCAAATAATCTTTCTCTTTCAAAAAACATCATCATTCTTTGCGGGCACTATAAAGGGGTGGATGAGCGCGTACGCGAACATTATATCACTAAAGAAATTTCAATTGGAGATTATGTGCTAAGTGGCGGGGAATTACCCGCAGCTGTTCTTTGCGATACCATCATTCGGCTCATTCCGGGGGTTATTTCGGATGAGACCTCTGCCCTTACCGACTCCTTCCAGGATGGACTTATCTCGCCTCCCGCATATACCCGTCCGGCTGATTTCAAGGGAATGAAAGTACCTGATATCCTCCTTTCAGGCAATACCAAAAATGTAGAGGAATGGAGACATGAGAAGTCGCTGGAAAGAACTGAGAAACGGAGGCCAGGGATGCTAAAATAGCAAGTCCCAAGCATAAAATTCCAAATCTCAAATTCCAAGTAAGGTATAATTAACTATCCGATTTCTTTGGGAATTTGGGATTTGGGACTTGAAATTTGGGACTTTCACCATATTGTTTGTATTTAAAAAAATCTATTATCTTTGCGTCCCTTTTAACCAAATCTACAAGTCATGGACTTATTAAAATACGCGGAAGCACAAATCATGGGAAAGCACAGCATCCCTGATTTCAAAGCAGGAGACACAGTCACTGTTAATTATAAGATCAAGGAAGGCGACAAAGAACGTGTACAGCAGTTCACGGGCATTGTTATTCAGCGCAAGGGACAAGGAAATTCAAAGTCCTTCACTGTCAGAAAAATATCGAATGGTGTTGGTGTTGAGCGTATTTTCCCCCAGCATTCACCCTTCATTGAATCAATCGCTGTAGATAAGAAAGGTGAAGTTCGCAGAGCGAAACTTTTCTACCTGCGTGGTGCGATCGGAAAAAAAGCGAAGATCGATGAAATGAAAGAAGCTGAAGTTACTGCAGAAGTAGTAGCCTAAAGATCAATCAAAATATATTTATTGAAATCCTGGAATTACTTCCGGGATTTTTTTTGCGAAGAAATAAGAGGATTGTTACCCAACCACCGGCTGTTCCTTGCCTACTGCCCATTGCCTACTGGCCGCATCTACTCCTTCACAAACACCTTCGTTATTACTTGATCCTTGTAAGAAAGCCTCAACATATACATGCCCTTGTCTAGTTTTATAGTGTTGTAATTAATGTTATTCAGCCCTTGTACCGCGCTTTTATCGAAGGGAACATCCACCAGTCTTCCTCTGACATCAAATATCTCCGCTCTCACATTGGATGCATCAGGAATCACAAACATAAAAGAGACTAGGTCTGTAGTTGGGTTCGGAAAGGGGTCTATTAATACGAATTCATCAGTAATAGCAGTACAATTTTTATTATTTGAGATCACATCATCTTGCCTGCCATTCACCTTGATAACCTCTACGCACACTATGCTATGAAGGTTGTTTGCCGGTGCAAGAGCTGAATTGAATGGATACAACTTCGTAGAAAAATTCGAACCTGACCAAAATTCATGCACAGAGGTTCCGTTATCAAGATACACAGCCAACTCCATATTAACAACATCTTGTGTTCCCATATTTTGCAACAATGCTTTAACAGAAATTACATTTGAAGAATTAGATTGAAAAACCTGCTTAACAGCCACATCCAAAAGAGGAGGTTCAATAGGTATGCTGTAAAAAGCAGAATCTACACAACCAAACTGATTTTGCGTCACCAAAAGAACTAAATAGGTACCAATGGCCTGATATACATGATTGGGGCTTTGATTAACAGAATCCTCTCCTCCATCCCCAAAATACCAGTGAAAGTTTGTTGAACCTGATGACGTATCCGTAAAATCTACCTGCTGCTGAGGAAATCCATGTGTAGGATTTTCACTGAAACCCGCAACTGGGGCTGAATGAACCAAAACAGTTTGAGTCGAACTTGCAGAACATCCATGCCCAGAGGTTGCTGTGAGTGTCACGGAATAAGTGCCTGCTGCTGTATAAGTAGCTGAAGGATTTTGAAGGGTATCAGTAAATGTTCCAAACTGCCAATTCCAGGCGGTGATCGTACTTGCAAGTATTGAGCTCGTATCAGTGAACTGCATAGGGCTGTTCATGCAAGCAGCATTGGCCGTGAACCCGGGCTTGGGCAAATAATAAACGATTACATTGCCTGTATCTGCATTCGTGCATCCACTCGTAGATGTAATCTGCAGGGTCACCGAATAAGTTCCGGGAAGTGAATACCCATGCGATGTGTTTTGAACAGTAACATTTGGAGAACCATCGCCAAAATTCCATATCCAATTACCGATACTGCCTGAAGAACTGCCGGACAAAGACGTAATACCACCCACACAAACGGAATCAGCTACAAACGAAACAGGAGGAGTCTGGTATACATGAACTGTATCTGCAAAGGTATCTTTACAGCCAAAATTGGTAGAAGTTATAAGCTGTACTGAATAGGTTGCCGCTACTGAATAAGTATGCTTAGGATTTTTATTGGAGTTGATAGGACTTCCATCACCAAAATTCCAACTCCATGGGCCCAGTGTACCGCTTGAAACAGAAGATCCATCTGTAAACTGCTGGATCATTCCCGAACAAACCGGAGATGAGAAAATGGTAAAATCGGCATTAGGTTTTGCATGTACCGTATCTGTTTTTTGAATGGTTGCAGTACAACCCGAATCAGAAACAACAGTTAATGAAGTTGTATAGGTGCCCGAAGCGGTGTAGGAGTGAGAAGGATTGGGCACTGAACTTGTCGAAGTGCCATCGCCAAAATTCCAACTCCATGTGGCAATGCTATCCGGAGAAGGAACCGTTGTGCCATCCAAAAATGAGACTGCATTTCCAAAACAGACCGCATTGACAAGAAAACTTGCAGCAGGCATTATACCTTTTACATTTATATTGATCGTATCCTTTGCAAGGCATCCATTTACATTTTGGGCAACAACCGTGTAACTCCCCGAAGAAATAATATTTATTGAAGAAGTTGTTTGACCGCCGGGAGACCACGAATACGAATTTGCCTGTGCAGCGCCTGATATCAAACTGATGCTCGCTCCCGAACAGATAGAAGTATCCGGGCCCAGTGAAGTTGTATTCGGAAAATTGTCTATGGTAACAGTTACGGTCTTAGATACGCGAAAACAGCCCAACGTATCTGTCACTTTTACAAAATAAGTACCGGCCTGAGTGATTGTAAAAACTGAATCGGTTGATCCGTCCTGCCATAGAAAACTGTAACCTGCCTTGTCTAAATGAGTATCCCATTTCACAGAGCTTCCGGCACAAATTGTTGTTGTATTTCCGGAAAAGGGTGAAAAACTTCCAGGGTAAATTACGTTCAAAGTATCTGAAGAGATGTAGCCGAAAATATTTGTAGCAGCAACAAAAACAGAGTCTCCACTTACAAATGTCGAATCTACTGTTGAACCAGTACTCCATTGATAACTTGTAAGCCAGTCTTTGTGTGCATTTAATTTTATCGCTGGGCAAAATCCATAATTAATGGTTATATCCGGACCAATATTAACAGGAGGAGCGTATTTATCACTAAGATATTTTTCAACCTGTTTTTGCTTAGCGGGAGTGAGCACAGTTGAATATGCAATAACCTCTGCAACATCACCATTCCAAAAATTATTAAAAAGATCCAAAGGGTTATTTCCAATTACGAAGGTGTAATTCGAAACAGCTGCTGTCGCAATGCCTCCTGTGATCTTATAGGCTGCCAAAGGATTGTATTCGCCCGTTGCAGTTACTACAGAATTTTCATAAATTTTAGTTCCAAACAGACCCAGCTCAAAGTGACTCGTATTTTTAGCTCCGGTAAAAACATAGTTGAAGCTTGTTAGATCTGAGCTGCAAATTAGTCCATTATAATTTGGAAATGATGACCCGCCTCCCTGCCAATTGGAAACAACAAACATACTTCCAATGGTAGCCGGAGAAGTTAGTGATAAAAAATCATTCGTACCGTCAAACCGTATAACAGGGTGATCATTCAATTTCGAAACCAAAGAAGTTTGTGAGGGTTGAGCAGCGACCGTATTCTGAAAGGCATTATTATTATTTCCACTCTGGTCTTTCCACTGGCTAACAGGACTAGAAACTATTCCTTTATCAGCGGCAAGCCATAATGCCAAACCAGGGATTGAAGGAAGATCATTGTAAATAAAAATACTTTTACTGATAGAATCGAAGCATCCCTGCTGCGTCTGGATAACTAGTTTTATATCATGTATTCCGTTTACGCTATATTGATGGACAGGATTCTGCACAGCAGAAACATTATTTACCCCACTTACAGGATCCCCAAAGTTCCAGCTCCAACTTGCCAGAGTGTATCCAAAAGAATTGCTTTGATCAGTAAATACCGTATTGCCTCCAACCGGCATAACCAAACTGGCGAAATCAGCTTTGGGCAAAGGATATATTTTGATGCTTTTAAAAATGCTTTTCGAACATCCTACAGTAGTTGTTACGGTCAGGCTTACCAGATAAGTCCCGGAGTCCGCGTAGAGGTGTATTGGGTTAGACAATGAACTTGTTGGTGAACCATCCCCAAAATTCCAAAGGCGGGCTGCAATGCCAGTAGAAGATGTGCTCGTATCGGTAAATTGAGTTGTATTTCCTTTACAGGTAACACTGGAAATAAAACCAACTACAGGAGCAGTTCCCACTACGGTAACATTAATGGTGTCCTTTGCAGAGCATGAATTTACGTCCTGAACAATAAGTGTGTACGTACTTGTGCCTGTTGCAGTAATCACTATAGAAGAAGTGCTCTGACCTCCCGGGGACCAAGTATAATTTTGGGCCTGCGCCGCACCAGAAGTTAGCGCGATTGAATTTCCTGAGCAAATAGAAATATCAGGTCCGAGAGATGCTGTTTGCGGAAAATTATCAACCACAACTGTAACTGTATAGGAATTTCGCGAACATCCTGAAACACCAATTGTATCAGTTACACTAACATAATACTGCCCTGCTTGAGTGATGACAAATACCGAATCAGTCGATCCGTCCTGCCAGAGAAAACTGTAACCTGTTTTATCCAACTGCGTATCCCATTTAACAGAACCTCCATAACAAATGGTAGTTGCGTTGCCAACAAACGGAGAAAGGTTTCCCGGATATATTACCTTGACAGTATCTGACGAGGAATAACCAAAAATATTTGTCACTTGTACAATTGACGAATCCCCATTCACCATGGCTGAATCAACCGTCTCTCCAGTATTCCATTGATATGCCGTGAACCAATCTTGATGAGCTTTTAGTTTAATAACCGGACAGAATCCATAATTCACTGTAATATCCGGCCCGATATTTACGGGTGGGGCATATTTATCGCTCAGGTATTTTTCTACTTGCTGGCGTTCAGCCGCAGTTAGTACCGTTGAATAAACAATAATTTCCATAATATCCCCATTCCAAAAATTGTTTCCAACATCCAACGGATTATTTCCTATAACAAAAGAGTAATTTGAAACTGGAGAAGCTCCAATCCCCGCGAGAATTTTATAGTCGGAAATCTGACTGTAATCACCATTAATCGTTAATTGTGAATTTTTATATGTACTTGCCCCAAACATTCCACTTGTCTCAAAATGAGATGTATTCTTTGTACCAACGAAAACATAGTTGAATGGAGAGCCGGTTGTGGGACTGCAAATTAATCCATTATACAAAGGAAAAGTAGCCCCGCCTCCTTGCCAATTCGATACAATAAACATAGTGCCAACCGTTAGAGTAGATGTAAGAGACAAAAAATCATCCACACCATCGAACCTCACTGCCCTGTGGTCATTTAGTACTATAACACCCGCTGTATCCGGCTGTGACGCGCCCGCACCCTGAAAAGCATTATTACTATTGCCACTCTGGTCATTCCATTGGCTTACTTTTGTCCCATTGAAAGTAATGCCATTATCCCCCGCAAGCCATAATTGTAATCCGGGAAGATTGGTTGGAGAAAATTGAGAAAAGACATTTTGAGATTTAAACAATAGAAGGAAAACACCCAAAAATGCAATTCTAATGAAGATTATTTTTTTTGAAAACAGCATTAATACAAAGTTAATGAATTTTACTTTCTTTTTCATTAAAAAAACAAGAAATTATCAAGAATAAGCACGAAATATATGATTAACTTTGTCTTTTCAACGCAAATTATGGAATACGAAATAAGGCCTGCAAGCAAAATTTCGCTTGGTTTAAAAGAACTTTGGGAATTCCGTGAGTTATTTTATTTCTTTACGTGGCGCGATATCAAGGTGAAATATAAGCAGACTATTCTCGGCATACTTTGGGCAATTCTACAGCCATTCATGCTAATGCTGGTGTTTACTATGTTTTTTGGACAAGCACTGGGAGTTCACACTGACAACAATACCCCCTACCCCATTTTTGTTTATTCCGGACTACTGCTTTGGAATATTTTTTCTTCTGGACTTGCAAACGCCTCTAACAGCATGGTATCAAATTCCGGAATCATCAAAAAAATTTATTTCCCCAGGCTTATAATTCCAATGTCGGCAATACTTGTTGCACTATTCGACTTCCTGATGGCTTTGGTAGTATATATAGTAATTCTTATTTACTACGGTCAGGCTGTCAACCCAAACATTATTATTTATCTTCCGCTAAGTATATTCATTACCATTTTAGCCACTTTTGGGCTTGGTACTTGGCTTTCTGCGATAAATGTCAAGTACAGAGACTTCAGATATGTTATCCCTTTCCTGATCCAAATCCTGCTTTTCCTAACCCCGGTTATCTACCCAGTGTCCATTATTAAATTTAAGTGGGCACAAACAATTCTCATGCTAAATCCTATGGCGGGCGCGATTGACTTGCTGCGATCTTCTGTAACTCATTCGGCCGTAAATCTACAATTGGTAATGACGAGTCTATGCGTTTCGATCTTGTTATTTTTTGCAGGATTATTTTATTTCAGAAAGACAGAATATTACTTTGCAGACCTTTCCTGATGAAACCGATATTAGAAATAAAAAATATCTCCAAAAAATTTCGTATCGATCACGAGCTGCAGCCCTATTTAAGTCTCAGAGATTCTGTTTTTTCATTGTTCCGCAGAAAAAACAATCACAGCACCGAAGACTTCTGGGCACTGAAAAATGTTTCGTTTGATGTACATCCGGGTGAATCGGTTGGGATCATAGGCAAGAACGGAGCCGGAAAATCTACCCTCCTGAAGATTCTTTCAAAGATAACTCCTCCCACCGAAGGAAAGATCCTCTCAAGGGGCAGGATTGCAAGTTTGCTTGAAGTGGGAACAGGTTTTCATGGCGAACTGTCAGGAAGGGAAAATATCTTTCTTAACGGATCCATCCTTGGAATGAAACGGAAAGAGATCCAGAAAAAATTCGATGAGATCGTTGATTTTTCAGGTGTCGAGAAATTCCTTGACACGCCCCTTAAACATTACTCGAGCGGCATGCAACTGCGCCTTGCTTTTGCGGTTGCCGCTTTTCTTGAGCCGGAGATCTTATTGATCGATGAAGTGTTGGCTGTAGGTGATGCAGAATTCCAAAAAAAATGCTTGGGGAAAATGGAAGACGTGACAAAAAATGAAGGGAGAACCGTGATATTCGTGAGTCATAACATGACCGCTATGAAAACTCTTTGCACAAGGGGCGTGCTTTTAAAAAACGGCTCAACGGCAAATAGTGGAACTATGGAAGAGGTAATTGACTATTATTTGAGGGAATCTGAAAAAAAACATTTAGTCGTAAATACTTTTGCCGAAAACAAGAAAAAAGAAGCTCAAATACTCAAAGTTTCAGTAATTGACGAAAATGGTTCTCCTGCGGGGTCCTTTGATCTAAACAAACCATTTTCTTTGGTGATCGAATATGACATACGGGAATCAATAACCGGCTTAAGTGTGAGTGTAGCAATAGCACAGGCCGGAGAAAGCCAAAACATCATCACATCCAATGAAGCCGAGTTGAACCCCGAAACACTTAAAACCAGGCAAACCGGGCATTATAAAAGTCTAATAAAATTTCCTGAAAAATTATTAAATGTTGGCTCGTACAGGCTACGCATCGGTATTACTTCTCATAGAACTGTATATGATGTAGTGGATGAGATATTTATTGATATTTTTGACAGTGTGGGGATCTTTCAGAATTTAGGTTATGAAAAAAAGAATTCCATTTTATCCATGCAGTTCAACTGGGACACAACAAGAAGTAACTAGCATCATGACACTACTCAAGTAGTCAGTTTAATGGGGATTTTCTTTTGATATTCTAGTGTATTGGAAAGAAAGAAGAAGCGATTTCAGCTCACAGATCTAAAATGAACCACCCGCAAAAAAATGGATTGGTTTTAAAGAAGTGTTTGAAATTCTTAAATAGATAAGATGGATTTATGATTATTACGGAGATTTTTTCAACCTGGAATGTCAATTAATGAAAAACCAAGTGTTCCTTATATAAAAAGTCTTGATGGGCTTAGGGGGCTTGCTATCCTTCTTGTTCTTTTTGACCATTGGGCTCCCTGGCAAGGTGTCCATGATATCCTGGAATTTGGCAGAGTAGGCTTGCTGTTGTTTTTTATTCTAAGCGGTTACCTAATAACTTCAGTCTTACTGTCGCTGAGAGAGAAAATTCAAAATAATGAATTGAAAATTATTCACGCTTTAAAAATTTTCTACTTCCGAAGGATTTTAAGAATATTCCCAATCTATTTTTTAGCCATACTGCTTGCCGCCTATTTTTTCCAAAGTGTTCGCGATGATTTCATCTATCATCTTCTTTTTGTTCAAAATTTTTCAGGTATGTGGCAGCTATATCTTCATGCTGCTCCCTATCAAAGCGCATATCACTTGTGGTCACTCGCTGTTGAGGAACAATTCTACCTGGTGTGGGCACCTATTGTCCTTTTGTTAGCCTCGCCTAAGACAATGTTAAAAATTTGCATTGCCGCTATTATTACATCTCTTTTATTCAAAACATGCTGTGCTTTTGATCATTCCTATGACGCTTGGGACCAAAACCCTCGCTGGATGATCAATTGGATTTTCAGACTTAATACTTTGGGAAACACAGACTCCCTTGCCATTGGTTGTTTGGTGGCCATTGACAATCGATACAAATTTATCGACTGGAATTATGGATTGGCTGGGTATATCAAAAATGCTTTATTATTTTTAACAATACCTATTCTTCTTACCATCATTTTGTATACTGAAATTCTTGGAGCAAATCAGGCAAGGGGAACTGGCATTTATATGGCGCTTCATGATACGATTATTCAGGTACCATTATGGATACTTTTGCACAGCGCAGTATACTCCTCCAATACTATTCAGGTTTTATCGAACTCTTTCTTGGTTTGGGTGGGTAAAAAAAGCTATGGACTATACGTTTGGCATGAATTTGTCAAATATATTCTTGGGATTTTCATAAAACGTACATTTCATGATTATATAATCCCACCAGCAATATTATTTATTATCTATGTATCTGCTACCTTTACGGCAGCCGTCTTGTCATGGAGATTTATTGAAACACCGTTTTTGAAGCTTAAAACAAAACTGAGTTAGGTTTGATTTAGCATTATGGTCTTAAAAAAAATAAAATATATTATTAAAAACTGGATATTACCTCCGGTTGTGTACGATCTGTTGAAGAAAAAAAGGCCACGGCCCGCATTTAATCAACTTACAGAAAATACCAAAGCCATTAAAGACAGGCATGTAGGCAAACGATGCTTCATTGTGGGAGCAGGCTCATCCATCAAACAACAAGATCTGAAAAAACTTGCAGGAGAATATGTGATTAGCGTAAGCAACACTTTTGTTCATCCGGATTATCACATCTTCAAACCTCAATACCACGTTCTTCCCGATCTAGCGAAAGGACACAGACAGTATTTTACAGATGACAAATTTATTTCTTGGCTCAAAGATGTGGACCTCAAGACGCATGACGCAGAAATTTTTCTGCATTATTACGACAAAAAAATGATTGATGAACACAACATTTTTAAAAATAGAAAGATCCATTGGGTTGATTACTGGGATTGGGATCTGGAAGAAGGTTTCAATAACAGCATTCCTATAGACCCAGGTCGTATTCCCCCAATATATTCAGTTTCTGAACTTGCAGTTACCTTAGCCGTATTCATGGGTTTTGATAAAATATATTTACTTGGATTTGATCATGATTTTTTCAATGGTGTTCACGTATATTTTTTTGATAAAAGGAAGGAGCATAAATTGCACACCGAAGAAGTTGATCTGTCAAAATTCGATTCCGAGTTTCAGCTTACCAGACACGCTTATATAATGAGGAAGTATAAATATTTATTTAATATGAAAAAGAATATTTACAATGCAAATGCAAATCAGAATACATATGTTGACGTTTTTCCAAAAGTCGACTTCGATTCGCTGTTTGATTAGACGTATTATTTAAATACAAAAGAGGAAATCGCAACTATAAAATTTAAAAGAAATGAAAGTAGTTATCTTTGCAGGTGGGCTAGGATCCAGAATCTCAGAAGAATCGCACCTTCTTCCCAAACCAATGATAGAAATTGGAGGAAAACCAATTCTTTGGCATATTATGAAAATATACCAGACTCAGGGGTTTAATGAGTTCATTATTTGCCTTGGCTACAAAGGATACATGATCAAGGAGTATTTTATGAATTACTTTATTCATAATTCTGACATTACGATTGACCTAAGCAATAATAAAACTGAAATCAACCAGAGCAAAATTGAAAATTTCAAAGTTACATTGGTTGACACAGGTGTAAATACGATGACCGCGGGTCGTTTGCAAAAAATAAGAAAATACCTGGGAGAAGAAACATTCATGCTAACCTATGGGGATGGGGTTGCCAATATTAATCTCGATGAGCTTATTAAGTTTCATAGAAAACAAAAAAGGGTGGTTACGGTTTCAACCGTGCAGCCTTCAGGAAAATTTGGCGTCCTTTCGGCCGATGAAAAGGGAATGGTTAATTCCTTCGAAGAAAAACCATCACGTACAGGAAACTGGATAAATGGTGGCTTTTTTGTTATGAACCCGGATGTATTTAAGTACCTGAAAGGCGATATGGATAATATAATGTGGGAGCAGAAACCAATGAGGGAACTGGTGAAAGCAAAAGAACTTGCCGCATATAAACATTCCGGATTTTGGAGATGTATGGACATTATGAGAGACAAAGTGGAATTAGAAGAAATGTGGAAAAACGATCCGAAATGGAAAATATGGGAATAGAAACTGTCCTGAAAAAAAAATATTCCGGAAAAAAAATACTTATTACT
Organism: Bacteroidota bacterium; assembly: GCA_023251625.1. GTDB lineage: Bacteria > Bacteroidota > Bacteroidia > Palsa-948 > Palsa-948 > Palsa-948. The sequence continues at coordinate 25,728 of JAHEYK010000010.1, read as the reverse complement.
GGCCATACCGGATTTAAAGGCAGCTGGCTTATCTCAGCACTGAACTTTCTTGGAGCTGAGATTAGAGGCTATTCTTTGCATCCGGATAAAGATTCATTATTTAATCTTATGCATTGCGATAAAGTATGTCAGTCTGTATTTGCCGACATTAGAGCTCAAGAAAAGTTAGAATATGAGATCACGCAATTTCAGCCCGATTTTATTTTTCATTTGGCAGCACAGTCCCTCGTGAGACCCTCCTATTCGGATCCGGCTTATACATTTGAAGTCAATTCAATGGGCACCGTAAATGTGCTCAATAGCATTCGAAAACTGACAAAACCGTGTGTTGTAATCGTTGTTACAACAGACAAAGTATATGAAAACCGGGAAATAAATTATTCCTATCAGGAAAATGATTCCCTCGGAGGCTATGACCCGTATAGTGCAAGTAAAGCATGCGCTGAAATAATCGCATCAAGTTTCAGGCGAAGCTTTTTCAATGCCGAAAATTATAATGAGCACAAAAAATCAGTTGCCACGGCAAGAGCCGGCAACGTTATTGGAGGTGGAGATTGGGCAAAAGACCGCATCATTCCAGACCTTATCAATTCATTAACGCAAAAGAAAGCAGTAAAGATAAGAAACCCGGGGTCCATTCGCCCCTGGCAGCATGTTTTAGATGGACTGTCGGGCTACTTACTGCTTGGAGCAAAAATTGCAGGAGATCCGGTACGTTATTCAGAAGCATGGAATTTGGGCCCCAAAGATAATGACACTTTAACAGTACTGGAATTAGTAGGGCACGCAATAAAAATGTGGGGAACCGGCAAGTATGAATGTGTAAACACAGACGATCAGCCGCATGAAGCATCTCTTCTGAAACTGGATAGCACTAAAGCCATGAAGCATTTAGGGTGGGTCCCAAAATACGATTCGCGAACAGGCATAATGCTTACCATCGAATGGTATCGAAAGGTGTTAGTCGAAAAAATATCTCCTGCAGATATTACATTAACGCAGATCAAGAGTTACTTTTCAATATGAAAAAAAAGATTGCCATCCTTGGATCTAACGCATCACTTGCGCAAGCTATAATTAATGAAATAGCGAGTAATACTGATTATTCGTTACATCTTTTCAGCACAAGGAATTCAACTGGATTAATCAACGCCTCACATACCTATTACCGTATTCCCGATACGGACCTGAGAAACGAAACGCTTCTTGCGTTCGATGTGATCATTTCCTGTGCTGTGGCTGGTCTGCAACCAGGGAATACGGATCCAGCAGATCTCATCATGGAAGTTAATTACAATGAGCCTGTAAGAATCATTAATTATCTAGTTGAAAAAAAATACAAAGGGAAATTTATCACTTTCGGTTCTTATTTTGAAATTGGCATCTGCAATACCATTGAACCGTATAATGAAGATTTCTTACTTCGACACAACAACCCGCTTCATAACAGCTACGCCCTTTCTAAATGCAACCTGACCAAATTTTTACACCACATCTTAATACATGAACCACTGACATTCGACCTGCTCCACTTTATCCTTCCAAACGTGTATGGGTGGGGCAGCAATTTCAAACACATCCTGTATTATGTAAAAGGGTGTATTTTAGAAAATTCGCCTGTCAAACTAACCTCGGGCAGCCAGAAAAGGCAGTATGTCCACATAAGAGATGTTGCCAGATTTGTTTTAAAAATAATAGATCAAAAGGCTAAGGGAATCTATAACTTGGGCACAAAAGATATTATTGCCATAAACGAGTTGGTCGAAAATATATTTAAAGCGGCTAAAAGGCCTCCCGCGATTGAATTGAACGCAATAACAAAAGTGGATACAGCCATGCCTTATCTTGCCCTAGACGATTCCAAGGCTAAACAGGAGCTGGGATGGAACCCTTCCATTTCCCTGGATGAAGGGATAAAAGAGTTTTTCGAAAAATAATTCACAATGAAACTGATCCGAAAATTAGACACAGGAGTCTCATATTTCGAAGGAAGCCACTTTCTTGATAAGAGAGGCACCTTTACAAAAATATTCGAGACATCTAATCCCGCACTCAACTCTTTCAGTGTAAAACAAATAAATCTTGTAACATCGTTACGAAAAAACACATTACGGGGATTGCATTACCAAAAAGGCATGTTTGCGGAAGCAAAGATATTTCGAATCATTGACGGAATAATTCAGCTTGCATTTATAGATCTAAGAAAAGACTCTGAAACATATACGAAGGGAGATTCCCTGATATTGGACAGCCCAATGCACAGTGTATTCATTCCAAGAGGTTTTGCAACCGGGTATTGTACATTAAAAAACAACACATCCGTATTGTACCTTTCCGACAACCAATATAACGTACAGGCTGAATGCGGCATCAAATGGGATGACCCTGCTATTGCGCTGAACTGGAAAATAAAAAACCCTCTTCTATCCCAAAAAGACAATAGCTGGAAAAAATGGAATCCCTGATCGATATTATCATTCCAACTTTCAACAGGGCTAGCGACCTTTCTGAGAACCTTCAACTTCTTTCCGTTCAGATAAGGAAAGATTCGCTTCAAGATAAGGTTCAAATTATTATTTCCGACAATCACTCTTCGGATAACACGGAGAAAATTGCTACAACTTTTATAAGTGCTAACACGGATATACGTATTGATTTTTTTAGGCAGAATGAAAACATAGGAATGGAAAAGAACTTCGTGTATCTCATGTCTAAATGCAATTCGAAGTACTTCATGTTTTTAGGAGATGATGATTTTCTTCCGGAGGATTATTTGCGATTCTGTATTGAAACTACCAGCGCTGATCAAAATTTAGGATGCATCATTCCCGGAATTTACCAAATTGATGGCAAGAAAAAAATTATATCAGACCCAAGACCTGCTAAATTCGATACGAAGCGTGGTACTAAAGGGTTTAATTCCATGCTCAAATATTCTCATTGGGGGCACCAGCTTTCAGGAATATTGTTTCTTAGGAGCAATGTGCTGCACGACTACTTAAAATACGATGAATACAGAAATGTTTACTTATTCATTTATCTGGCAGCAAATCGAATTTTGCAGTACGATGTCTTGTACGCTCCTTGCTACAAGATTTCTGTAACAGTTACCAACTCAAAGTACTGGGACTACAATGACATCGGACTGCTTGATGTGGTGTATATGAATTATTACCCATTTCTCTCGGAACTGGGCCCCGATAAGGTTGGAAAATTAATGTTGCAATTTACACTGCTTCATTCGTATAGATTGCACATGCGAATTAGTAGTCCAATAAAATTATTCAGGCAATATTTACTTTTGAGAAAAAAAACGAATCATGTTAGAGGATTTTCAGCATCTTTACTCTTAATGCTTATGAAGGATTATCTTTTACTCTTTATCAAAAAATAATAAAACACAATAAAGAAGATGCGCAATAAGTTTGAGGCAATCGTGCGCCTGGTAAAAAAAATTACTGATTTCTCTACCAGGGAAGATTTCCTCAAAATATTTCCAAAACATTCTGTTGGTGCGGAAATTGGCGTATTTAAAGGTGAGTTCTCTGTGTTAATTGCCCAAATTGTACAACCTAAAAAATTACACTTAATTGATGTTTGGTGGAAATTGTTTGGAGAACATTACCCTGACTGGGGTGATTATACAGATTTTGGGAAATTAAAAACAAAAGATGCTTTTGATAATGCGAAAAATTTACTTGCAGGTTTCGATGGTGTCTCATTTCATGTGGACAACTCCATCGATTGCTTAAATAGTTTTGAAAATAATTATTTTGACTGGGTATATCTAGATTCTTCACACAGCTATGAAGATACACACAGGGAGCTGGAAGTTCTGAGATCAAAAGTAAAAAAAGACGGCCTTATCGCCGGTCATGACTGGCAGCCGGATCCAAGCCACAGGCATCATGGAGTTTTCAAGGCTATCAACGAGTTCATGAAAAAGCATAACTACGAATTGGTGAAAATAGATTCCCATTTTCAATGGTGCATTCGAAAAGCAAAAAACGACTAAGACATTAACCAAATATTTCCAAGCTTGAACTTTCCGCCTTTAACTATAATCATAACTTCGAATGAGCCCTGGGGTGATGTTTGGTTCTCAAAACAACATTATGCTAATGAACTTGCTTTACTAGGGTACGAAGTTTATTTTTTGAATCCACACAGAGAATGGAGCCCATCGAATCTTTTCTCCTTTTCAGTTACACAGAAAACCATCAGTGCCAAATTGACGGTTATTTCTTATAAAAATAATTTCCCTATACGGGTGTTCCCCACACTCTTTTTGAAACTAAATGATCTTTTCAATTCATGGAAAATAAAAAAAGCAACCAGACAGAAGAAATTGGTGATTTGGTGGCAATTCGATCCATTTAGATTTGTAAACATTCACTTTTTTTCAAATATAAAGCGAATCTATCATATTGTTGACCCCTACCAACACATTTGGTCAGACAAAGAGATCGAGAAAAAAGCAGATATCCTCGTGTCTGTAAGCAACTATTACTTGAACGATTACAAAGCAAGTAAAAAGCCATATCTCTATATACCGCATGGCATTAGCTTCTCAGAAGAAAAGATAGACCCGGCAGCTACTGTTGAAATTCACTCGCAATACGGAGACTATCACATCATTTTTGTTGGAACTGTCACAGCAGATGTTGACCTTGAACTTCTGGCAGAATTTGCAAAAGAATTGCCGCAATACAAAATGCTATTAATTGGCCCATTGGCTTTAGCCGATTCAGAAAAATATCTTTTTAATGAACTCTGTCAACTGCCCAATGTTATCTACTCCGGCAGTGTTCATTCTTCAGCACTAAAGAATTTCATTTCGCTTGCAAAAGTTGGGATTGTTCCTTACAAAAATAAACTTATTGAAAACAAACATCGGACTCCTCTGAAAATAATGAACTATCTTGCCCAAAACCTGCCTACTGTTACAACCATAAACTTCGAGCTTCAGGAATTAAATGATAGGTATATTTTCGTTGCTGAATCTAAGGCGAAATTTATAGAACATATAAAACTATTGTTGGAAGGAAAAATTCAAACCGACCGAGGCGACTTAAATCGCTTCAAAGATAAGGTTCGTTATCCGGTTCTTATCGAAACAATCTTGAAAGCCCTATTCAGCGCAGCCTAACTTTATAAATTAATCGAAGGATGTAAGATGGAATTATCCTAATCATTATAAGCGCAAAAGCTAAATAGGTTGCCTTTACAAAATTCAACTTCACAATATACGATCGGGAAAATTCTACAACTTCACCTCCGAAACCCTTCTTGAAAGTATTTATTCCACTGGCATATGAGCCTGATTTTGCATTTGGAGTAAACCCGCAGAGATCCACTGTGATGTGATTTGTTTTCAGAGCGTACTTGATCATTTCAAAGATGGCGATATGTAATATAGGCAGATGGTGTTGCATAAAATCGGTGGCCCCGAACTTATACAACAGCGACTGACCCTCAGAAACACAAATAATTCCTCCTACTAATTGATCTTGCTTGAAAATTCCGATAACAACCCCTAACTTTTCTTCCGCAATTTTACAAAATGAAGCTTTTGAATCAGGCAATGGAAGAACGAGCCCCTTTCGAAAATGCATGTCATCGTAGATCTTTGCTAATTGCTCCAATAAGGCGCTATCTGAAATAAATCTCGCCTCTAAACCCTCCTTATAAGCCTTTTTAATTGCCGACCTGTGCCCTTTTGAAAATGTCTGAAAAATATCCTGCGAAGTCCTTCCTTCAAGTGAAATTAAAATAGTGTTCCAAGCTCCCTTTTTTGAAAATGAAGAGGTATCTATTTCCCTGTCAGATTTTACCTCTAAAAAGAGTAATCCAAATTTATTTTCCCTCAAATACCTAACAAGTTGCGCTAAATAATAATCAAGCCTTTTGAGTTCTTCTACCATCGGCCCGAAATGAACAGTGCATAGCGACATGCGGGTATAAACAGTGGCTATTGCAGTTAACCTGCCATTTTCATAAAACCTAACGAATAAATGCTTTTTATACGGTTCTGCTAATTCCGCCCAAGCAGGATTGTTAAAATGAGAAGGATGGTCGGCTCCTTGAAAAAAAATACGAATCGACTCCTTATCTGTTGCAGATAAATCAGAAGAAACAACAATCCCATTCGGCAGCAAGGGCGTATTCATTTTTTTCTAGCGACAATAACACTGTTCATAAAAAGATCAGCATTGGTCGGACAGATAGATGATAAAAAAAGGCCCAAGCAATTCAATGGAAAAATCAGAAGAAAGGTAAAAAGGGCCTTGACTATTTTGACATTGGGAAAAAGAGAACTATAAATGTAATCATTGAGCAACTGAAAAACAACCGTCAGATAATGTCCGGATTTCTGCTGACTAACGATCTGAAAACCATGTTTCTCGAGCAAATATGCAATACCAAATGAAGTATATCTCACGCTATCATTCGGTTTTTCATTTTCTTTCCAGACAAAAGGCACAGTTAACAAAAAAAAACCTCCTTTCTTCAGAACACGATTAAGCTCAGGAACAATCTCCTCCACATTAAATATATGTGTTAATACTTCCGCGCTAAATATCGAATCAAAATATTCACTTTCAAATGGGATAGTTTTTCCATCGTAAAATTTATCCACAAAAACGCGACTGTTGCTATGCCCGGTATTTTCAATGTCTACACCTACATGATCCACGACACTAAATAGCGAACGGTATGGCTTTATGCCACAGCCAAAATCCATCATTTTACCTGTCATATAATGCGCATTCTTTCTTATTCCATTGGCAATCCCCCTGGAAATAAAATAATTTGAATTAATCATGACTGAAATCCAAGAAGGAATTGACATCTCCTTTCGAAACTCCTTTCTTAACCGGTTTAGCAATCTCATGTAATTATATATACTTATCTTTGACTAAGTTAGAAGTTTTATTTTACATGAACGCAAACCAGAAAATTTACGAATCAAAAATAGTTGTACATAGCTATTCCGGGCTAAAAAAATTATTTCCAGCAGAGAAGATCATTTTTAATCTTATCGCGACAAAACAGAATAAAAGATCTATCCTTGATCTTGGAATCGGAGCTGGCAGAACAACTCTGTTCTTCGCACCCCTGTTTGAAACCTATATTGGCGTTGATTTTTCTGCCGGAATGATCGAGTCCTGCCGGAACCGATATCGGAGTATCTCCAACGCGCAGTTCATTGTAGCAGACGTCACCACCTTGCCGAAACTTTCTATCAATCGATTCGATTTTGTTCTGTTTAGTTTTAATGGCATTGATTGCTTACAAAGTATTGAAGAAAGAGTTGCTCTTCTTACAGAAATCCATTCCCTATTAGAACCCGGTGGTATTTTTGCTTTTTCATCACATAATACCTTGGCTCTCAAAAGGCTTTATAGCTTCCAATGGCCGAGGAGAAATCCACTAAAAATATTTTCAGAATACGTAAGACGGAGAAAGGTGTCCCGGATAAACGGCCCAGAATCAAACTACATCGGGAAAAAATTCTTTCAAGTCTACGATGGAGGCGAAGATTTTAAAGTTCACAATTCATACATCCTTCCTTCCCATCAGCTAACACTATTAAAGGAAAGCGGATTCCAGCGAGTGGAGGCAATAGATATAAAGGGAAAAATTATCCCAATTGATAAAATTGACTCGTGCAATGATAACTGGATTCACTATTTGTGTTACAAATTATAAACTGAAAGCATGATCAATAATCCCTTGGTTTCAGTAATTATTCCTGCCTACAATGCTGAGATGCATATTGGTGAAACCATTGAATCTGTTTTGAATCAAACGCATTCAAATTTAGAGGTGATTGTGGTAGACGATGGCTCAACCGATAAGACAAGCAGTTTAGTTGAAGGATTTTGCAAGCGGGATTCCAGGTTAAAATTATTCAATCAAAAAAACTCCGGAGTTTCTATCGCACGAAATGCCGGGTTCGCGGCTTCAAAAGGGAGTTTCATCGCATTTTTAGACGCAGATGACCTTTGGACCACAAAAGATGTGGAATTAAAATTGAAAAAATTTTCGTCAGACGCGACCCTTGGCCTTGTACACTCCGACACTCAAGTTATCGACAAGCATTCAAACAAAAAACCGGAATTTTATCAGGGAGAAGAAGGCTATCTGTTGGACAATCTTTTATTAGGTCAGAGAGAATGGGTTACAGGCCCAAGCGGCAGCCTTGTAAAAAGGGAAGTGGTGGAGGCCGTTGGTGGATTCGACAGCGATCTTTCAAACAATGCAGATCAAGAATTTTTTTTTCGGGTGGCTAGCAAATACAAGATTGGTCGGGTCGGCGAGGTGACATGGTATTATAGGGTCCATCCGAATAACATGCACAAAAATATTGACCTTCTTGAAAAAGACGCGCTAATTGCGTTTCAAAAAGCCGATAGCAACAAACTATTCAAAACAAAATCATTTCGGGATGAGTGTTTTTCGAATATGTACTTAATGCTAGCAGGTACCTTTTGGAAGAGCGGTGGAAATAAAATTAAATCTATTGCATACTTGTTGAAAAGCATGATGCATTATCCACCAATAGCATTACGGCTTGCAAAGAAAATATTATACTAATCGAAGGCCTCACTCGTAACTGCAATGAAAAATGTTCTTGCCTTAACCTATTGGAGCTTCAAAGAGCCCTTGACGCAATCCGCCGCTCTGCCCTATCTTAAAATTATTTCAAAGGAATTACCTGAAAATAGTCGAATCTTTCTCTTAACGCTGGAGAAAAAATCTTTCAGCATGACCAAGGCAGAAAAAAGAAAGGTTACTGAAGAGCTCGCAAGTCACAAAATAACGCTTATTAGAAAGCGATACCACCGCTTTGGATTTATGGCATTACTCTCTTATCCCATAACATTGACTCATCTGATTTTTTTATGCTTCAATAATAAAATCCAATTCATTCATTGCTTTTGCTCTCCGGCCGGAGTGCTTGGTTATATTCTTTCTCGTATAACCGAAAAAAAATTGATCCTCGATAGTTATGAGCCTCACGCAGAATCGATGGTTGAGAATGGATCCTGGCAACTCAAAGGCCTTTCATACAAAATATTATTTTATTTTGAAAAAAAGCAAACAAGTAAAGCCACTGCCGTCATCGCATTATCGGAAGGAATGAAAAAGTATTCACTTCAAAAATATGGTCTTGTTCCTAAAGAATTTTACTTCAAATCTACTGCAGTTGATCTTTCTACTTTCAAGCCACGAAGTCAGATGGAAAATCGAATTTTACGGGAGCGACTTAGCATTCAGAAAGATATTCTTTGCATCTACGTTGGAAAGTTTGGAGGCATCTATTTAAAAGACGAGACCTTTCAACTTTTCAAAACCGCTTCAACGCATTGGGGTGATGCCTTTAAAATTATTCTCATTACAGATATTTCCAGGAGGCAGGTCGAGGAATTAGCGAATAAATATAGCCTGAATTGTGCTAATATTATTTCATTTCCCGGACCACTAAGTCAAAAAGAAGTTATAGATTATCTGAGCATAAGTGATTTCGCCATAAATCCAGTAAAACCTGTTCCATCAAAACGGTATTGTTCCCCCATCAAGGACGGCGAGTACTGGGCGATGGGGTTACCAGTGATACTTCCTGACAATATTGGGGATGATTCTGACATTATTAGAAGGAACGGTATTGGCGCGGTTCTTTCGGAACTAGATTCTAATGAATATTCAAATGCCATATTAACTATCGATACGCTGATCCACCCTCCGGAGAAAGAAATGATAAAAGAAAAAATCATCTCTATAGCAAGAAAATATCGTGACATAAAGAATACTGAAACAATTTACAGATCTATCTACCAATAAATGATGGTAAGAAAAATAATATTCTATTGTCTTTATTACTCGGGGGTTGCCCATCTTATGCTATTTACAAATATATTGAGAGGGAGAATCCCTATCGTATTATTCCATCGAGTAAGCCCGGAACCGGACCCCTGTTGGCCTCCGTTAACTCCAAGCTCATTTGAAAACACCATCAAACTCCTTTCAAAACATTACCATTTGTATTCTTTGGATGAATTACTTTGTAGCAGCAAACCCTCTACCAGAGCCTGTTGCATCGTGTTCGATGATGGCTTTTACGATTTTAAAGAATATGCATTTCCTGTGCTGCTGAAATACGGCGTTCCGGTCACGCTGTTTATACCAACTAACAACATCACCAACAACCAACCCATCTGGACGAGTGAAATTGATTCGATATTACTGGGCGCTGACAAAAATAAAGATGGCACTTTACTTGAAATTGAAAACAAAAAGATTCTGCTCAGACTAAAGAGAGATAAGGATCTTTTTAAAACAGCGGCTAGTATAAAAAATCTCCTTTTGTTAACCAGTCCGGATGACAGAAATCTGATTATTAAGAAAATAAGAAGCAAAATTGGATCGAACCAAGAACAACATTATCGCTTACTTTCCTGGACTGATGTGGATGAAATGAAAGCTGCACACCCCGATCTTTTTACGGTAGAGAGCCACACACACACACATCCTTTCCTGCCGTCTCTAAATCCAGAAGATTTAGAATCAGAACTACTTATCGCACGAGATATATTGAAGGAAAGAAATATCGTTCCTGCAGACAAGATAGCATATCCCATAGGAGGATACGATAATAAAACGCTGGAAGCCACGGCCAGATATTATAAATTTGGTTTCGCAGTCAAAAACAGGTCCGTCAATTTAAAAAGCCTGAACCAAACTTTTTACAAGTACAAAATACCAAGATATAATATTCACACTGAACAACCTGAAGAAACCTTTATGTTCATCAATGGTTTTCACTCTGCTTTGAAAAACAGACTTGGATTTCTGTTTAGATATCTCTTCAATTAAAGAGGTACAATACTATTAAACATCCCCCCTCTTGCGATCTTGAAAAGTGGCGCCAACCCCTCCCTGCTGCTGAAAATATATAATCAACAACCCGCTAAGTAGAAAAGGTATTTGAGGAATTCTAAGTCTAACCATAGAACCAAAATTTGAGGTTGATATTGCAACCGAAAAGGCGAAAAAAATTGCAAAGATCAAACAAAACAACACCAGGGGATTCGAAAAAATCTCTTTGATCATCTTTATGGGCATGCGAAAAAGGACGTAAAGAGCAAAACACAATACAATGGTGTTTTCAAATCCGGAGGCGATCATCAATACATTTTTAGCCTCCCACAAAAAGGGCCTGAACAAACCAGTGAAAGTCGCTATTGGAAACATAGAAAGAACTCCCATGACCGTGGGATCTATTTTTCCAATATCAAACGCATTGCCACCGTAATAGTCTTGCTTAAGGTCATCTGAAGCTTCGGCTGCCTTTTGCAACATAGAATCAATGGAACTGTATTTTCCAAGGGAAGAACTCGTGAAAGACCAAATGAACAATCCGAAACCCAGACCAACGCTTACCACAAAGGGGCCAAGAATGACTTTTAGAAAATTGCTCTTAATCCTGCTCAAGCGATTTGAAACCATCCATAAAAAACTACCCGGAAGTAAAGCAACGAAAATGTAAGGTTTTATTAAGATCATTATCGCAGCAGAAATTATAATTGCAGCGAATGAAAAAATCCTAAAGTCCTTTTTAATAAATATTTTATAAAAAGAATATGTATACCATCCGGCTGCGGATATAGTCCATGAATCCTTCAGCATCCCTGATCCCCAGAAAATAACCGAAGGAACAAAAAGTATTGTTACTGCAAATTGACTATGAAGGCTTGGATAAAAATCGCAAAACACTCTGTACAATTTCCATAAACCCGAAAAACTAACTACTGCCATCAGAATTGAAGAGACCAAGTAACTATCGAAACTAACAAACTTTAATGGCACAAGCAGCCTATCAACCATAAAGGCATTGGAATCCCTTATGTAGGTTATGTACCCCGTACCGGAAGTACAAAGAGAAGCAGTTTCTTTTGACAAAGGCGATAACCAAACGGTAAAAAAGTCCTGGGGATTATTAAAAAATAACTTTAGTAATACTGAACTGTCATGATCATACATCAACGTATCTCCTCCCACCTCATAATAGTATACATAGACCAAGCATAAGCAAATTGCACCTAGAATTTTAGCGAATAAGGCCCACAGAAAGTATTTGTAAATGACATCCTTTTTAATGTATTTATTTTTTATTCTGGAAGCAAACACTGCGATGATTAAAATGTATACGGGAGACAACAGCCAATCCCAATAGGTAATTACATAACTGTACATCCGACAAAGGTAATATACTAAAGGGAATGCATCCTTCCCCCTGCAAAGCCCGGCAAGTAACCATTTAGCGGATGGATCGCAGCAAGGATTGAAGTGCGTTCATTAGTATTTATCCATTATCTTTGCGGAAAAATCATGACCATTTCATTAGTCACAAGCGGGGCGGGCCTTACAGGAGCTCATGTCGTGAATAGATTTATTTACTCAGGTCATGAGGTCGTATTAGACGACCAAAATGGCGGGTTTATTGAAAATATTAATCCACGGCAAGGCTCTGCCTGTAACAATGAAGTTGCTTGGAAAATATTTAAACTAAATTCGCATACAAACCTTGGAACCGGCCTAACTAGAACTGCTTCATGGCTGCAAATAAACCGAATCCGCAAAAGCACTCGACTCAAAGTGATTGAGACCGCTGAAAAACTTTCACCCTATTTGGCTTGAAGACTAATGCACGGACTCCCATTTTCTTCCAATCCCTTACTTGTTCACCAGTGCGGCGATTTCATCATTGCTGATTTTCAGGATAGTACCGTGAATAATATTGACGATAAAACTGTAAAGTCATTCGGGGATGAATGGAAAAATTTCAACCAATTTAATGACGAAGATATCAAAACAGCCGGTGATCAGTATTTTGATATAGTAAGTGAAAAAATCCTCGGAAAGGATAAAATCTCCCTTGATCTTGGATGTGGCTCTGGCCGTTGGACTAAATATCTTGCTCCCCACGTTGGTTTTATCGAAGCAATTGACCCATCCGAGGCCGTTTTTGCAGCGGCCCGCTTATTAAAAGGGATTTCAAATGTTCGCATCACAAAAGCTTCTGCTGATAACATTCCCTTCTCCAACGATTCCTTCGATTTCATTTTTTCCCTCGGCGTTTTGCATCATGTCCCTGACACACTTCGGGCCATACAGTCTGCCGTAAAAAAGTTAAAAAGAAATGGCTACTTTCATCTTTATTTATACTACAACCTTGATAATCGTGGGCCTGTCTTTCATTTTCTTTTTCACCTTTCCAATTTTTTTCGAAAAATAATATCGTCCCTTCCACCTATAGGGAAACGTTTCATATGCGATACCATTGCGCTTTTTGTGTATGTACCATTTGTATTGCTTGCTAAACTTCTTCGAGTACTAAGAATCGAAGCGTACAATAACATACCGCTATCCTTTTATATTGACAAAAGGTTTTATATCATCAGAAATGATGCGCTTGACCGCTTCGGCACTCCATTAGAGCAGCGTTTCTCACGGGAGAATATTCGCAAGATGATGGAGAAGGCCGGGCTAACCGAGATCATCTTTTCAGAACATGCACCCTATTGGCACGCTATAGGGAAGAAAATATGAAGCAGAAACGGATCCTATTCATAGCCTCTCATCGTAAAGATCGTGCTCCCGGTCAGCGTTTTCGTTTTGAGCAATATATGGCGTTTCTTGAGCAGAATGGATTTCATTGCGAGTTAAGTCCCATCATTTCTGAAACTGATGACAAGGTACTTTATCAGAAAGGGAAATATCTTCAAAAATTTTTTATTGCTCTGCGCGCCTGGATTAAACGGCAAAAAGATGCCTGGAGAGCTAATCAATTTGATATAATTTTTATTTTCAGAGAAGCCTTTTTGACGGGCTCAACTTTTTTTGAGCGCCAGTTCAGGAATTCGAGAGCGAAGATCGTTTTTGATTTTGATGATGCCATCTGGCATCTCGATGTTTCCGATGCAAATAAAAGATTTGATTGGTTGAAAGAACCCGGAAAAACAGCTAAAATAATTTCCGTATCAGATATGGTTTTAGCAGGCAATCAATACCTCGCGGATTATGCAAAACATCATAACAATAATGTAAAGATTATCCCTACAACCATAGACACGAATGAATATTTAAAAGTAAGTCGGGAAAAATCACGACAAACAGTGTGCATAGGCTGGAGCGGAAGCATAACCACAATAAAACATTTTGAATATGCACTCCCCGCACTAAAAAAACTGAAAGAAAAATACGGAGAGGAAATTATTATAAAAGTAATCGGCGATGCCTCCTATGAAAATACAGAACTGAATATAAAAGGAATCGCTTGGAATAAGAAAAATGAAATCCAAGAACTTTCTTCTTTCGACATAGGAATCATGCCTTTACCTAATGATGAATGGGCGAAAGGCAAATGCGGGCTAAAGGGGTTGCAATACATGGCTCTTGAAATTCCATGTATCATGTCCCCCGTGGGCGTGAACTCCGACATTATAACAGACGGCATCAACGGTTATCTGGCTAAAGAAGAGGGCGAATGGATAGAGAAGATCTCTGCTTTGATCGAAAATCCAACATTACGGCACCGCATTGGAGTTGAGGCGAGAAAAACGGTAGAGGAAAAATACTCTGTCAACTCACAAAAAGAGAAATATCTTGGCCTCCTTAATGACATTTTAAAAACTAACCATCCCAAACCTAATATTAGTTAACTCATTGACCTACTTAATGATATAATTGTAATTTTGCAATCTTTTATGCAGGGTAATACGAAAAAATACATATTCTCATCAGTAATTTTCCTGTTGTTGCTGGCGGGCCCGTTCATTTACATAGTTGTAAAGGATATCCAGAACGACCTACCTCTTCGCGAATACGTGAAAGAAACGCTGCTAAAGAGAATTCAGAATGATGTGCACAGGTTCTTTAATTCAGGCAGGGCAGACAAATTGCACCTCCCCGAACTGCATTTGGAAATAGATAAACAACAACTTGCAGACCTGGACAGTATGCGAACGAACAAGCTCGAATTTGACGAAGAGAATCAACAAATATTGAATGGACAGAACCAGTGGAAGTTTGTTTCAGCCACTATCAAGCTTAACGATACAGTTCACAAAATAAAAATAAGGATACGCGGAGATATGCCATCGAACTTTAACAGAGGTCTCGAAAACTCATCCTATCGATTCAATGTTGAGAGCAATACGGCTATTTTTGGAAAAAAGAAATTATCCTTCGAACGTCCCTTTCTCCAAAATAATTTTTACGGATATCTGTTCTCGCATTTTTTTAACAAAGAAGGATTCATAGCTAATGACATTCTTTTTATTAGGCTTTTTTTAAACGGAAAGGACAATGGAATTTACTTTCTGCAAGAAGGATTTGGCAAAGAATTGGTTGAGTCTTCAGATTACAGAGATGGTGTCATTATGCGGTTCAGAAATGACTGCGAAGATAATAACGGCACATACAATAGTACCTGGATTCCGGAATTGAATGTCTACAACGAAAAGAAAATACTGAAAGATTCTACTTTATCAAAATGCTATAATCGAGCACGGTTCAAGTTCAGCTCACTCAGGATCGGGAAGATCGGCCCTTCACAATGCTTCAACACAAAAAAATTCGCCAAATATTTTGCGCTCTGCGATATTTTTCTGGCACACCACTCCTATGTGTGTCATAATGTGAAAATGTATTTCAATCCGATAAATGATAAATTTGAACCAATCGCATGGGACCCTTTGAATTTTGTTCGCTATAAAACAAAACTTGCAGTGCAACCTGGTTATAACTATTATTCCGGGGAGGTATATAGCAACCAGAAGAAGTACCCCATTCATTATTTATTATTTAAAGACGCTGAGTTTATAAAAGAATTCAATTTCTATCTATTCGAATATTCCCACAATGACACTATCAGGCATTTCCTTGAGAAACATAAGGACCTGATTGAAGCTATAGACCCGGAACTGTACCGCGAGAAATTTCAGCCCGAGTTTAATTCCTCTTTGATAATTGATAATATTCAAACCATTAAAAATTGGTTCACTACTGATACGCGACTGATCGCAAAAGCTTACAGGTCTGAAAAAATTCTTGTCGTAAAATCAATGAGCCCCCTGGTCGTAAATCTCAAGTCTGTGAAATTAGATTCAGGGCTTACCTATAAGCTAGATAAACTTCTAATGCCATTCGAATCAGATACATTTCACATCGACTCAATTGATACCGGCAAATGGGGCAAAAGACTTACGCTGCACTCTGTTATCTACGGATTGGATTCTACCAAAATGAAACACAAAATTGTTGTGTTTGAAAGGGCGGACAATATCAATAGCGCTTTGGTGTCTGAAATACCTGACACCATAATTTTGAATTTCAACAAAAAAGACAATACCGTCTCTTTTCGAAAACAAAAAGTCTTGGTCAATAAAAATCTATACATACCTCCCGGATTTAAGTTCATTATCCCGGCCGGCACAACCGTTTCCCTTTCCGATCATGCCAACATCATCTGCGAATCGGAAATACTTGCAATGGGGCAGCCTAAAAACAAAATTCGCATCAGTTCTGATGGTACCGGGGGGATTGTGATAAAAAATGCCGAGCATACATCTGAATTGAAATATGTAGAGTTTGAAAACCTGGCTGCACCAAAAGATGGAAATTGGTCTGTTACTGGCGCTGTTACCTTTTACGATTGCAGTGTGAATATTAAAGATTGTTCTTTCAATAATAATAAGTCAGAAGATGCCATTAATATTGTTCGCTGTACTTTTAATATTGACAGCTGTACTTTTTCGAACACATTGTCGGATGCTATTGACATTGATTTTGGAAGAGGAAGCATTACAAATACCACTGTCAGCAACACAGGAAATGACGGTCTGGATATTTCAGGAGCAAGTGTAACTGTAAGCAATATTCATCTTGACAATATTGGTGATAAAGGCATAAGCGGAGGAGAAAAAGCATCTATCAATGCTTCCAATATTGAGATAAACAAATCATTCATCGGAATTGCATCAAAAGACAAATCATTTGTAAATGTACAAAACAGCAATATTCATTCTGCCAAATATCCTATTGCCGCCTACCAGAAAAAACCAGAGTATGGTCCCGGTGTTATAGTGGTAAAAAATACTCGCAGCGATTCAAAAAATTACCTGATAGAAGCAAACTCTATATTAGTCATGGATAATGATACTTTCAAAACAAAAGCCCACGATGTATATAAAGTGATCTACGCTTCAAAATAATCCATCGTTTTGAAAATCCTCATCACCGGCGGAGCGGGTTATATCGGCTCTCACACCATATTAGAAGTACTTGAAAAAACATCATGGCAGGTGATTTCTGCAGATAATTTCATGCGATCCGAGCCGGAAACTTTCGGACGAATAAAGAAGATCACAAAAAAAGAGATCAACAACTATGATATTGACCTATGCGATCTTAAAAAGACTAAAAAAATATTCTCAGAGAATCCGGAAATAGAAGGGGTCATTCACTTTGCCGCTCTTAAATCTGTTCCTGAATCAGTTACAAATCCTGAATTATATGTTCACAACAACATCGAATCGCTGAAGAACATTCTTGCCTGCATAAAGGAATTCGGTGTGAAGAATTTTATTTTCTCGTCCTCTTGCGCTGTTTATGGAAACATTGACACGCTTCCCGTGAATGAAGAAACACCCATACAAAAAGCACAATCACCTTATGCTGAAACAAAACAAGAAGGTGAAAAGATCATCGCAAAATTCTCAAAAGAGAATCCGGCTATCCACTGTATTTCGCTTCGATATTTCAACCCCGTTGGTGCACACCCAAGCGGCCTGATCGGGGAAGCACAAACCGGAAACTACGGAAACATTGTTCCGGCAATTACGCAAACAGCTGCGGGAATACAGGAACAATTCCAGGTATTCGGAAACGACTACAAAACCAGGGACGGCAGCTGCATTCGCGATTACATTCATGTTTCCGATATTGCCAATGCACATGTACTTGCCTTACAGTTTTTATTCGGCAAGGGAAACAAGACCAACTTTGAGATAATTAACCTTGGAACAGGCAATGGAGTAACTGTTTTTGAAACAATAAAAGCTTTTGAAAAAATCAGCGGCAGAAAACTGAACTATGTGATTGGCACACGAAGGCCGGGTGATGTTGAAGCGATATACTCAGACAGCTCTAAAGCAAAGAAACTCCTTGGATGGACACCTAAATACAGCATCGAAGAAATGATGGCAAGCGCCTGGAAATGGGAATTATATCGCACCCGAGAGAATCAGTGATGGTATTTTTCCCCTTTCAAAATCGTAAAGGCACGATAAAGCTGCTCTAAAAACAGGATCCTGACCAACTGATGAGGAAAAGTCATCTTGGATAAGGCTACCTTCAAATTTGCTCTTTTATAGATTTCTTCTGAAAACCCATAAGCACCGCCAATCACAAAGAAAATATTTTTTGTAGAAATATTCTGATGGTGTTTCATTAATTCTGCAAATCCGGGAGATGTAAGCTCCTTTCCTTTTTCATCCAACAAAACGAGAAAATCCTTCTCTCCTACCCTTTTCAGAAGAGATGCTGCTTCTTTCTTCCGGATCTCAGCTTCATTTCCCTTTCCGGCTTCGATCTCTATCAGACTGAATTTGCAATAGTGCTTTAACCTATCCAGGTAAATACCCATGCCCTCAGAAACATACTTTTCGGAGGTCTTTCCTGTGCAGATAAAGGTAATATTCATGTTTAAAGGCTATCGTTTGGAGGAGCAAAAAAAGTATAATTTTGCTACATAGCCAAACAAAATCGCGTTGGCTTGATAATTGCTCAATAGATAGAAAAAAAGACCTATGAACACTCTTCTTTCCATCCTCATGTTTTTCTCGCTGATCCATCCTCCGGCAATTGACGTAACAGATGATGTGGCCGGTGCCGTTAAAACAGGAAATGCTGCCAGCGTTGCTAAATTTTTTTCAGCCAATGTGGACATAAAGATCCTGGATAAAGAAGATGTGTATAGCAAAGCACAGGCAGAGCTCATACTTAAAGATTTTTTTACAAAGAACCCCATCAAATCATTTGCTGTAATCCACAAGGGAACCTCCAAGAATGGAGACCAGTTTTGCATAGGGGCCTACGAAACAAGTACCGGAAAAAAATTCAGGAGCTATTTTCTATTCAAAAAAGATGGAGCCGGTTTAACTATCCAGCAGCTCCGATTTGAAACGCAGGATGAGTAAGCAGCCTTCCTTCTCTTCCCTTCACACTAGTTTCGATCCGGATCAATTCATCCGTCACGCACTTAAAGAAGATACCTCCCCGCCATCACTTAAACCTTCGAATGGCAGACGGGTCAGTTCAGGCGATCACACCTCCTTGTCCACCATTCCGTCCGGAGCAAAAAACAAAGCAGCTCTCTTCATTAAAGAAAATGGAGTTCTGGCAGGGGTTGAACTTGCAAAAAAGATATTTGCCACTGTTGACAGGAGCTTAAAAGTAAATATTCTCAAACAAGATGGCTCCTTAGTTAGAAAAGGAGATATTGCTTTTACTGTATCCGGAAATGCACGTTCTATCCTGACCGCTGAGCGTGTTGTATTGAATTGCATGCAACGCATGAGCGGTATTGCCACTCTGACAAACAGATTCGTAAGCCTCTGCAAACCTTACAAAACAAAAGTGCTTGACACGCGCAAAACCACTCCCGGCATACGCGCATTGGAAAAATGGGCGGTAAGAATTGGAGGGGGATACAATCATCGCTTTGGCCTATACGATATGATCCTTATCAAGAACAATCATATTGATTTTTCCGGAGGGATAAAACAGGCCATTGGATCAGCCAATACGTACCTCAAAAGAAAAGGACTCAAACTTAAGATCGAGATTGAAGCGCGTAATCTGAAAGAAGTGCAGGAGATCCTATCTATTGGAAAAATTGACAGGATACTGCTCGATAATTTTCCTGTTCCGGGTATTAAAAAAGCAGTAAAGTTGATCAACAGGAAATATGAAACCGAAATCTCGGGAGGTGTAAATGAAAAGAACATCCGTAAATATGCATCCTGCGGAGCTGATTATATTTCAGTTGGCGCACTCACCCATAGTGTCAAAAGCTTGGATATGTCTTTAACGGCCAGATAGACCTCTCCCCGTCCCGATAAATCAGGCCGACCCTCTCCTAAAAACAGGAGAGGGTGAAACAGCGAGCTACAACTATTCATCCAATAAAGACACGAGGTTGTTTAGCCCCTCTCTTGTCTATAAGAGAGGGGTTGGGGTGAGTTCTAAGCGAGTTCTTTTCTTAGTATTTTTAGCCCCTCTTTAATTTATGGCAGAAATTCCTAAAACATATAGCCCAAAAGAAGTTGAAGACAAGTGGTATTCATACTGGATGAAGAATAAATTCTTTCGTTCAGTTCCGGATGAACGGGAACCGTACACCATTGTAATTCCTCCTCCCAACGTAACAGGGGTTCTTCACATGGGTCATATGTTGAATAACACCATTCAGGATGTGTTGATCCGCAGGGCAAGGATGCTTGGCAAAAATGCCTGCTGGGTGCCCGGAACTGACCATGCCAGCATTGCTACCGAAGCAAAGGTGGTTGCCATGCTGAAAGAAAAAGGCATTAAAAAATCAGACATAACCCGAGAAGAGTTTTTAAAGTATGCGTGGGAATGGAAAGAAAAATATGGAGGCATTATCCTTGAACAATTAAAAAAATTGGGCTGCTCCTGCGATTGGGACCGCACCCGTTTCACCATGGAAGACTCCCTAAGCGAAGCGGTGGTTGATGTGTTCATTGAACTGCACAAAAAAGGCCATATATACCGAGGACACCGAATGGTGAACTGGGATCCTGCAGGCATGACAGCAGTTTCTGATGAAGAGGTTATTTACAAAGAAGTCAATTCGAGGCTATTTCACGTTCGTTATAAGATCGAAGGGAGCAAGGATGAGTGGATAACCATAGCAACTACCCGTCCGGAGACTATTTTGGGCGACAGCGCGATCTGTGTGCATCCTGAGGACGATCGCTACAAGCATCTCAAAGGCAAACGAGCCATAGTTCCGATGGTTGAACGCCCGGTGCCAATAATTTTTGATGAATACGTTGACCGGGAGTTCGGTACCGGGGCCTTGAAAGTAACCCCCGCCCACGATGCAAACGACTATATTCTCGGAAACAAACACAAGCTCGAGATCATTGACGTGATCAACCCGAATGGAATGATGAGCGAGGCGGCAAAGTTTTATATCGGAGAAGACCGTTTCATCGCCCGAAAGAAAATCATTAAAGAACTTGAAGAACGCGGCAACCTGGTCAAAATAGAAGATATCAAGAATAAGGTGGGCTATTCAGAACGGACCGATGCAGTGATAGAACCTAAGCTTTCACGACAGTGGTTTGTGAACATGAAAGAGATCTCCAAGCCAGCCCTAGATGCTGTTGTACATGGAGATATAAAACTCATTCCGGATAAGTTCATCAACACGTACAAGCATTGGATGGAGAATGTGCACGATTGGTGCATCTCTCGTCAGCTTTGGTGGGGACAGCGCATACCAGCCTGGTATGATGAAAAAGGAAATTGTGTAGTGGCAAAAACTGAAGCAGAAGCAAAAAATATTTTTAAACTCCAGACCCCTGACTCATCACCCCAAACTCTAAAGCAGGATGAAGATGTGCTGGATACCTGGTTCTCTTCCTGGTTATGGCCTATTTCAGTTTTTGAAGGATTCAAAGATCCGAACAATGCCGACATAAAATATTACTACCCTACCAGCGATCTGATCTCAGCTCCTGATATATTATTTTTCTGGATAGCACGTATGATCATGGCCGGATATGAGTTCAGAAAAGAAAAGCCTTTTAAAAATATTTACATCACCGGAATTGTACGCGATAAACAAGGCAGAAAAATGTCCAAGTCTTTGGGCAACTCACCTGATCCGATCGAGCTGATGGAAAAATATGGAGCGGATGGCGTTCGCATGGGCATGCTCCTCTGCTCTCCGGCAGGCAATGACCTCCCTTTTGACGAAGCTAATTGCGAGCAGGGAAGAAATTTCTCCAACAAAATCTGGAATGTATTCCGTTTACTCAAAGGCTGGAGCCTCACCCCCAACCCCTCTCCTCAAGGAGAGGGGAGTCAACAGCCCGACGGCAATAAAATTGCTGTCGAATGGTTTGAAGCGAAGTTCAACGAACAGCTTGAATTAATAAACGATTTGTATTCCAAATACAGAATGTCAGAAGCCTTAATGACAACGTATAAATTGATCTGGGATGATTTCTGTGCCTGGTATCTTGAAATGGTAAAACCCGAGTTTGTTGACGGAAACCCTAATCCAATCGACAAAATAACTTATGATGCTACCATAAATTTTTTCGAAAAACTTTTAAAGATTATTCATCCTTTTATGCCCTTCATTTCCGAAGAGTTGTGGCACCAGATTGGCGAAAGAAAAGAAAAGGACTGTATTATGATGACAGAGTGGCCTGGCAAAAAAGCAGCCAACGAATCAATTCTGAAACGCATGAGCGTTTTCATTGAATCAGTCATTAAAATAAGAGCAATCCGTAATGAGAAAAACATATCTCCTAAAGAACCCATAGAACTCTCCATCCGATTCAAGGCAGATGAAATGAGTTCGGGCCTTGATTCATTAGGTAAAAAACTGTGTAATCTGAGCGCAATCCATCATATTGAAACAAAAGTTGAAAATGCAGTTTCCTTCATCATTAACAATATTGAATTCTACATACAGCTTCCTAAGAACTTCAATGCAAAAGAAGAAAAAGAAAAACTGACGAAAGACCTTGAATACAACAAAGGTTTCCTGCAATCTGTTCAGAAAAAACTTGCCAACGAACGCTTCGTTCAAAATGCAAAACCCGAAGTGCTTGACATCGAAAAGAAAAAGCAAGCCGATGCCGAAGCAAAGATCAAAGCGATAGAAGAACAATTAGCTTCGCTTAAATAGAATTCTTTTGAAATTCCCATCTGCCTTCTGCCATCTTACATTTGCCTTTCTTCTGACTGTTTGCCTCTCCTCCTGCTTTCTTCTTGGCATTCATGTAAATGTTAAGAACCCGAATCGCGCTTCAAAATACCCGAAGTTTTCAGAATCTACGAAGCTGCTTGGTTCTTCCAATAAATATCGTTCTTGTTTTAATGTAACTTATTATGAATTAAATATTTATGTTGATCATACAAATGAATTCTTGAGGGGTGTAATTGGAATGAATGCAACTGCACTTTCCGATCTCGACACCCTGCAGATAGACCTGCATCAGAACTTGAAACTGAATAAGATCTCTTTTAAGGGAAAAGAGCTGAACTGCTCACGTAAATACGGGGCCATCTACGTAGCCATGCCTGAAAAAATATTAAAGGGAGAAAAATTTAAACTAACGATAGATTACGAAGGTAAACCACATGCTGCAAAAAAGGCCCCATGGGACGGAGGGTTTGTATGGAAAAAAGACAAAGAAAAAAATCCATGGATAGGCATTGCCTGCGAAACAGAGGGTGCAAGCCTCTGGTGGCCTTGCAAAGACGTTACCGACGATGAACCTGACAGCGCTGCCATCAACATAACCGTTGCTAAAGACCTGATGGCCGTTTGCAATGGAACCCTGCGGGACAAAGAAGAGAAAGAAAGCCTTACCACCTACAAGTGGTTCGTCTCCTACCCTATCAATCTTTATGACATAACACTTTACATCGGAAAATTCAAACTCCTGGCAGATTCTTTAAAAATGCCTTCAGGAAAAACTCTCCCCATAAATCATTATGTACTCCCCATAAATTACGAAAAAGCAAAAGTACATTTAGCTCAGGCGAAAGATCAAATTGCTTTTTATGAAAAAACTTTTGGCGAGTACCCCTGGTACAGGGACGGATATAAACTGGTGGAGTCACCATACGAAGGCATGGAGCACCAAAGCGCGATCGCCTATGGCAATGGCTATAAACAGGGCTACAACGGCTTTGATTACATCATCCTGCACGAAAGCGCCCATGAGTGGTGGGGAAACAGCGTGAGCGCATCTGATTTTGCCGATGTATGGCTTCAGGAAGGCTTTGCAACCTATGCTGAAGCTCTTTATGTAGAAAGCACAAAAGGCAAAAATGCATACTATAACTACATGCTGGTGTACCGGCTTTTCATTGCAAATAAATATCCGGTAGTTGGCCCAACCGGCGTTCGCTACTTCGATTACCGTAACAATGACTGCTACCAGAAAGGCGCTTGGGTGCTGCACACCTTACGAACACAAATTGCCAACGACACTCTGTTTTTCAATATCCTAAAGTCTTTCCAGAGAAAATATAAAATGAAAACTGTAACATCGCAGGACTTCATCAACCTGGTGAATGAAAAGACCGGAGAAGATTACACCTGGCTCTTCAATCAGTACTTATACAAACGGGAAGCGCCTTTTCTTGAATATTACTGGGATAGGGCCGATTTCTTTTACCGCTGGGAATATACAGACGCAACCTTCAAAATGCCTGCTGAAATTGCTTTAGACGGGCTTATAAAGATCACTTTAAAGCCAACCGATAAAATTCAAAAGATCCAAATTGACGGAAAAGCATACAAAGAAATTTCTTTTAATAACTATACGGAGCTTTTCGGCATAAAAGAGAATAAAAAATTAATGAAGCAATTCAAGAATCGTTGATTGCCTTTCCCATCTTCCATCACCCCTCTTACATCTTACATTCCTAAGCATATCCCTGAATTTTATAAGTCACTATCCCGATCCATTCGTGTATAAGGGCATTCCACAACCATAATGTGTGAACATCGGGCACAAACATGTGATCTAATGTAAATCGTCTTTCGGAGTTGGCATTACGATCAACACTGTAAGGGTCAGCTTCTATCCCAACTGCTTTAAAGCAAGCCAATGCCCTGCGCATATGCATTCCGGAGGTCACGAGTAAAAATTTTCCGCCCGTAAACTCGTGCTGGCGCAAAAACTGTTCTGCATTAACCGCATTCTCTCTCGTATTGCGCGACTCATTCTCGATCCAGATATCTTTATCCGGAATTCCAAGCGTAAGCAAATATCTGCGAACGATCAGTCCCTCTTTGATGTTTGCAAACTCAATGCTTCCGCTGCCGCCTATAAAAAATATTTTTTTAATAGAGCCCGTCTTGTATAATTCCACCGCCTGGAATAATCGGTCGGCGCCACGATCAAACTGTATCCGGTCGAATTTCACATCGTAATTCAATATTCCCCCAAGCACAATGCCGGCATCGTATGTTTTAAGGTCTTTGTATTTCATGGCAGGAATTTCCCATACTCGATTTATTTCTTCCAGGACGAAAGAGTTGGAGAAAAAATAAAACAATGCGATCGCCCATAAGAGCACCTTCTTCTTTGTTTTTGCATTATTCAAAAAGAATGCAAGCAAAAGCAGCGCAAAAACCCAAATGACTGGAGTGAACAGAAATGAAATTATTTTAGAAATGAAAAAAAACATCTTTCGGCTTTATTTTGAAGAACAAATGTACTAATCATTCTTTCAAGGCAAACCTACTTATAGTTTCGTTTTGTACCTTTAACCCATGATTCGGAAAACATCCATAACACTCACTTTGCTTAGTGCCGTTTCATTAGTGCTTATGGTGACATGCACCAAAGACAAAGGCAAACTGAACAATGGATATCC
>JAHEYK010000093.1:4218-10809 GCA_023251625.1 Bacteroidota bacterium | reverse complement strand
AGAAAATGTTTGGCAAAACGCTGTGTCCATCTCTCCCAATCCAAGTGCGGGAGTTTTTAATGTGCAGATGAATGAATATGCGAATGTGCAGATGAAAATTTATAATATGATCGGAGATTGTGTTCAGCAGCAGATTTGTTCTCCTTCTCAAAGACAAATCGACATAAGTTCCCGGCCTAGCGGAGTTTATTTCCTCAAGATCACCAAGCAGGATGGTAGTTCGTTGGTCAAGAAAGTGATCAGGGAATAATATATTCATGAGGGGTTCTGTAATGAGAGTTTTGTGGCTGAAACCATCCAATTCTGCTTGTTTTTAGACTTTCCTTTTAGCTTTAAATTCCTCTTGTATTTGTAATTTTCCTATATTTGCGACCCTTTTATAGAAAGGGATAAAAACAAACAATAACTCTTATGTCCCGTCCCGATTTGTCGGGATGACCATTCTTTCCCGATTTAATGGGAAGGAGGACGAAAGAAAAAACAAAACAAATGTCAAAGCAGTACGAAACAATTTTCATTCTGACCCCGGTTCTCTCTGACGAGCAAACCAAGGAGGCGGTCAATGCTTACAAGAAACTCTTTAAAGAACACAACGCAAAGGTGGTTCACGAAGAAAGCTGGGGCCTTAAAAAACTGGCTTACCAGATCAAAAAGAAGAACACAGGTTATTACCACCTGTTCCAGATCGAAGCTCCCGGAGAAGCCATTCAGCATATCGAAACAGCTTACAAACGTGATGAGCGCGTGCTTCGTTATCTGACAGTGCACCTCGACAAGTATGCTCTTCAGTATGCTGACAGAAGGAAAGCAAAGTTGGCTAACAAAAAGGTGGAAAGACCACAGGAAGCAACTGCGTAAGGAATATTTACAATCAACATTAATAATTAAAAAACATTAGATATGGCTGCCGTAACAACAGATTCAGGTGAGATCAGATACTTAAACCCTCCGGTACTCGAAGTAGACCGCGAAAAATATTGTCGTTTCAAAAAGATGCGCATGAAGCACATCGATTATAAAGATCCTGACTTCTTAATGCGTTTTATGAACGAACAGGGAAAGATCCTTCCCAGGCGTTTAACAGGAACTTCCGTAAAGTATCAGCGCAAAGTATCACGTGCCGTAAAACGTGCGCGTCACCTGGCGTTAATGACATTTGTAGGAGATATGCTTAAATAAAATATCATACACCCCTGCCCCTAAAGGGGAAAGGGAAGAAAAAAAACAAACACGCACTGCTCAAAGTCCCTTTAGGGATTTAGGGTTAACAATTAAAGACCATGCAAGTAATATTAAAAGAAGACGTAAAGAACCTCGGCACCAAGCACGACCTCGTAAAGGTACGCCCCGGTTATGCAAGAAATTTTTTGTTCCCACAGGGATTTGCTGTTGAAGCAACGGAAGGTCGCAGAAAAGAAGTTGCTGAGATCACCAAGCAACGTGCCCACAAAGAAGAAAAACTGCGTACAGCAGCTGAAAAAACAGCTGAGTTCCTGAAGAATATCACCTTGAAAGTGGGTGCAAAAGCAGGAGAAAAAGGAAAGATCTTCGGATCCGTTACTTCTATCCAGCTTTCAGAAGCGATCAAAAAATCAGGATACGATATTGACAGAAAGAATATTTCTATTGATAACGAAGACAATATCAAAACTCTCGGAACGTATACTGCAAAAGTGAAACTTCATAAAGATGTTACTGTTGCTGTGAATTTTGAGGTGGTTTCAGAATAAGATTAATTACCCCGGCCCTAAAGGGAGAAAGTAAGTTCTGCCTTTAGGGCTTTTTTATTTCTAAATTTTCAAAGTCCCTTTAGGGATTTAGGGTATGACCCTCAAAGAAGAAATATCCAAGCGCAGAACATTCGGGATCATCTCTCACCCGGATGCAGGTAAAACTACGCTCACAGAGAAGCTGCTGCTTTTCGGGGGTGCTATTCAGACGGCTGGTGCCGTAAAGCATAATAAAATAAAGAAGGCGGCTACATCCGATTTCATGGAAATAGAAAAGCAGCGCGGAATTTCTGTAGCTACTTCCGTGATGGCATTTGATTACAACGAATATAAGGTAAACATCCTCGATACTCCCGGTCACAAAGATTTTGCGGAAGACACTTATCGTACACTCACAGCAGTAGACAGTGTGATACTGGTTATTGACTGTGTGAAAGGAGTAGAGGAGCAGACTAGAAAACTAATGGAGGTCTGCCGCATGCGTAACACCCCTGTCATCGTGTTCATCAACAAAATGGACCGAGAAGGGCGTGATCCTTATGATCTACTTGAAGAGATAGACAAAGAACTGAGCATTCATACTCGTCCGCTAAGCTGGCCGATAGGAATTGGCTCGGAGTTTAAGGGAGTTTATAACCTTTTTGATAAGACGCTTCAGCTTTTTTCGGGAGATAAATCAAAAGTTTCGGAAAATGTTATTGCTGTGGATGATCTGAAAGATCCAATGCTGAATAAATATGTGGGAGAGGATTACGCAAACAAATTAAGAGAAGATGCAGAACTGATTGAAGGTGTTTACGAAGCCTTCGATCTCAATCTGTATCGTGAAGGATATTTAGCTCCGGTATTTTTCGGTAGTGCCATCAATAATTTCGGAGTGAAGGAGTTGCTTGACACCTTTGTGAAGATTGCTCCGCCTCCTCAGCCGCGTGTGGTGGATGAACGTGTCATCAAACCTGAAGAAGAAGCATTTACCGGTTTTGTTTTCAAGATACACGCAAATCTGGATCCTAATCACCGTGACAGGATTGCATTCTGCAGAATTTGCTCCGGAAAGTTTGAGCGCAATAGGTTTTATTATCATACCCGGCTTGACAAAAAGGTGCGCTTCTCCAGTCCTGTAAATTTTATGGCCAACGATAAAAGTGTGGTGGATGAAGCATGGCCGGGAGATGTAATCGGATTGTATGATACGGGGAATTTTAAAATTGGAGATACATTAACCGAAGGAGAAAAGCTTCAGTTCAAAGGGATCCCAAGCTTTTCGCCTGAGATATTCAAAGAGCTGGTCAATAAAGATCCGATGAAAACCAAACAGCTTGAAAAGGGGATTCGTCAATTGACCGATGAAGGAGTTGCTCAGCTTTTTGTACAGACATTGGGAAACAGAAAAATAGTCGGAACTGTAGGTGAACTCCAGTTTGAGGTGATACAATTCCGTTTAGCGGGAGAATATGGAGCGAGCTGCGAGTTCCAGCCTAAAGATTATTATAAAGCCTGCTGGTTCACTTCCGATAATAAAGAGCAGCTGGATAAATTTTTTGTGGTGAAGCCAAACAACATAGCATTCGATAAAGAGAACCGTCCTGTTTATTTATCCGAAAGCGCCTGGATGTTACAGAAGGCGCAGGAGACCTATCCGGATATAAAATTTCATTTCACTTCTGAGTTCGCGGTAAATGAAAAACTACAGATCCGATAAAATCTGTAGTTAATAACAGCTTGATAATTAGAGTAGCTGATGAAATATTAAATTTATCTTTGTTGCATAAATAATACATTGACATGAAAGCTAAATATATTGTTATTGCTTTTACTTTGCTTTTAATCACTTTTAAGGTTAATGCCCAACATTACACAGCCACATTTGAAGATGGGGTGAAGCTGGATTATGATATTGTGACCAATAAATTTGCCGACTCTAAGCGCTTCAATGTAATGTGGGAAGGTGTATTATTGAGTGCTCTTTCGATAGATCAGGGTGGTTACATGTTCGGAGCAAGTTATTGTATCCCCGATAAATTCTATGCTTCGGCTCATGTAAATTTTTTAGGTGGATTTACAGGAATGGTTGATGGAATTTATTTTTTAAAATCATGGGATAAGATCCGAAAGACTTCGTTTATTGTGAAATCTGACTATGAAGGTTACAACATAAAGCATTATGTGATAAAAACCGAAATACCATTAAGGTGGAGTTGGGGGCCACATATTGGATATGCATTTGCAAGCGCTAGTTCTCTAGATACTATGTTAAGATTTAAAAGTTCAGCTGAAATATTTGCTGGCCTGGCTTTGTTTCGTGGAAAATTTTTCAGCCCGCTTTTATCGAGTGGAACTAAACCTGTTAAAATGCGGAGAACATCCATTTTTGCTCTGTATGCAGATTTTGTATATACTCCGATTACTTATGACGCGACTTACCAAGGTAATAAAACATCAGGTGTCGGAGGCAGGGCGTATGTAAGCGGAAAATCTTCTTTTTGGGCAACCAGAGATTGGGGCTTTACATATACGGGTGGATTTGGATTCGGAGGAACGTCAAACAGCTCAATACTGCCTGTAGCTTTACCTATTTATCCTGTTTTGGGTATAGGTTTATATGCCGGATTTTAATCCACTATAAATGAAAAATATTTTTAAAGCGGTAGTTGTCTTATTTCTCTTCTCCGGATGTGCAGCTATTTTGGGCGGAAGTACAAAAACTCATTTTTATACCCAAACTCCTCATGCTAAGATATATATCACTCCTGATGGCCCCCATGGTGATCAATATACATGGACCAATGAAACTGTGACTTCTCATCGCGATAGTGCTGGCTGTGATAGTGCAACTTATAAAATGAAAAATTTCAAATCGGTTTATTATATCAGGCAAGAGCTGGAGGGGTACAAGCCGGATGTGATGCCTATTTTACCAACACGATTCAACCCCGGTAAGATACTTGGGTATGTTCTTGCAGGTGTAACGGATATATTTTTCTATCAATTTCTTACCACTCCTCCTATTAGCGACAATATTGACGAAACTGTTTTACTCCCTGCAGTTCTGCTGGGAATCGGCGGCTGGTCTATATTTCCCATAGGTCCCAAGCATATGTATGAAAAAAAATACACTCTGAATAAATTGCAACCCATTCCAAAGAAAAAAGAAAATGAAAAGGATCTGTTCATGGATCAAGCCGCTGTAAAGATCGAAGAGAATAATTACAAGTGGAACTATTACGATAGCTATGCCAACTACCTGAAAGGTGTCAAGATGTACGGGAGCTCTTCGTCCAAAAAGGTTACCTATGAGAATACCGATTTTACACACGATGTAAATAAACTCCTGATCAAGTATCAGTATTGTGACACCACCAAAAAATTATTGGCGAATACATTCAATAGCATGCGTCTTCGCACTACCATTACCGGTTATGAGACCACCACTGCCGGAAGCATGTATTTTATCGGCCTGACCACCAAATGGTCGCTGCACGATTATTATGATAAGGCAGAAAAAGCATCTAAAGAATTTACATCAAATTCAAAGTGGATATCCAATAGCAGCCCTTCAGAAGATGAGATTCATGAGCTGATATCCGATGCACTTGAAAATGGATTGATCAGGTTTTTGGGAGATTCTGCAATTAAAAATTATTTAAAGGGAGGCATGAATACCTACAACGATATGCTTGCTAAATGGACTACTACTACGGTTAAGAACACGGAAACGGCATCCTCTATTCCTGAAGTGTCGAAGGCAGTGGTTACGATAAAGACCAAAGAAGGGCATGGAAGCGGATGCATCATATCTAAAGAAGGTTTGATACTGACAAACTATCACGTTGCAGGAGATTCTGCAACTAAGCTTCAGATCCTTTTTGAAGATGGAACCAAAGATTCGGGCGTGGTCATTCGGGTGAATGCATTCTATGACCTGGCACTGGTAAAAATAAAACCGGTTACTGTAAAGCCGCTGAAAATAAACCTGGCTAAGACCATTGAAGTAGGTACTGAAGTATTTGCTGTGGGAACCCCGGAAGATATTGACCTGGGCCAAACAGTGACGAAAGGAATTATTTCCGGAAAAAGAAAAGTTGACGATAAAGTTTACATCCAGTCAGATGTGAGTATTAGTCCCGGAAACAGCGGTGGTGCTATGATCACCAAGGACGGCTTGGTGGTTGGCGTTATCAATGCTAAGATCATAGGCAAAGGCGTAGAGGGTATCGGGTTTGCTATTCCTGCCTACTACATCGAAGAGGGCCTGAAGCTGAAGTTTGAATAATTTATTCGTATCGCAGCGCTTCGATAGGATCCAGCTTGGCAGCTTTCAAAGAGTTTTATTTCTTCCCATATTTCACTTTAGGTTCTGCAACAAGTTCAAACTCGTTATGTACTCTCAGATATTGGTTTGGCTTTACAGATGTTTTAGTTTCCCTTTTTGCAAAATCTTTGTCAATAAACTCAAGTATACTTCTATTAGGAATTTTATTCAGCAAGGATGGATTTTTGATTACCTGTCTGAGAAAATCAAATGTTAATCCAATGTTTCTTTCAATAGTTTCTTTATTTGTCATTTTTCAATTGTTTGAAATATTTTTCTTTGTATGATTCCCAATGGTCTTTTATGTCTTGTTCTGCATAGCCTAATGCTGTTGCGAGGTCATTAATGGCAAGTGCCTTTTTTATCTTGGTTCCATCTTGAAATATGAGATCTCTGTGAAAAAAACCATGTGCACAATCATATCGTACAATTGGTTTCCAATGATCTTTGATTTGCGTTTCATATTGAACGACTATGTCAACTACTTTTCCCTTAGTAGTACTTATTTTCAAGCGAATTCTCTCGCTTTCATTCTTATCAAGATATTTT
>JAHEYK010000093.1:2238-4118 GCA_023251625.1 Bacteroidota bacterium | reverse complement strand
GCACGTTCAAAGATACAAATAATAATTCCTATTCATACCTCAACGCCTCGATAGGGTCCAGTTTGGCTGCCTTCATAGCAGGGTAAATTCCGGAAACAATTCCAACGGTTACGCAAATTGCAATTCCTGAAGTTATCCATAGCCAGGGCATAATGAACCCTGAGCCCATTTGAAGAGAGGTGATATTGCCTATCAATATCCCTAAAAAGATCCCAACAATACCGCCTAAAAGACAAATCACAATTGCTTCGATTAAAAATTGTCTGCGTATATCCTTTCTGGTTGCGCCCAGCGCTTTGCGTGTGCCTATTTCGCGTGTGCGCTCGGCCACTGCTACCAACATAATATTCATGAGCCCGATAGCTGCGCCCAGCAAGGTGATAATGCCAATAATAGTTGCGGCAAGCGTTACATATTGAATATCCTCGATCAGCATGCTAGCGAGGTTATCGCTTTTGGTGATCTCAAAAGTATCTTCATCTCCTGTTCCGAGTTTTCTGATCCCGCGCAAAACCCCGGTTGCCTCAGCCAGCGTAATTTCAAGTACACGGCTATTGAGCGATAGTACATTAATGGTGAATGACATATTGGGCCTCGGAAAATATTGCCGTACACTCGTTACAGGCAACAGGCAGATTTTATCTCCACCCATCATCATGCTGCTCCCTTTTGACTTAAGCACTCCTATTACCTGAAATTTTCCGCTGCCCACCGTGATGATTTGGCCTATCGGATTTTCTTTCTGTTTGAAAAGTACAGGTACCAGTTCTGCTCCTATCACCACCACATGTCCATTGTTCTGCACATCCTGAATGGAAAAATTCCTGCCCTTGCTGAGTTCATAGCCGGAGGTAGATAAATAATCCTCATCGGTTCCAAGTATCTGAACGTTCGGGTTGCTCTTATTGGATTTGAATTTCAACGTAGCTGCCATCGTTGCAAAAGTGGATACAGAAACAGCAGCGCCATACTTAAACTCGCTCTTGAATTGCATGGCCTGCATATAGGTAATGGCAGGATATCGTTTGGGTTTTATTCCCTTTTTGCCGATGCGTATGTTCATTTCACGGTTACGGATCGTGAAAGTATTTGCACCCATATCGCTGAAGTTGGTATTGATAGAGTTTTTGATACTATCTATCGCAGTCAGGATCCCGACAAGGGCTGTTATACCTATGGCAATAATGAGAATGGTCAAAATGGTTCGAAGCAACTGACTGGTTACCGAACGGAGGGCAATCTGTATATTTTCCCACAACATTTTCACTATCCAAAGGTATAAAGGTATATGGTATAGAGGTATAGATGAAGCCCGGCTTTATACCCTATGCTATACCTTCGAATTTTTCCTACATTTGTCTACATTTAATATATCTAAATATGGACTTAAGTAAAATCATTTCTATCTCCGGCATGAGCGGACTTTTTAAAGTAATTGCTCAGGGCAAAGGCGGGCTCATTGTTGAGTCATTCGTTGACAAAAAAAGAATGCCGATCCACGCTTCTTCCAAGATCAGCGTGCTGGATAATATCAGCATGTACCTCAGCAGCGGAGATACCATTCCTGTTGAGCAAGTGTTGAAAAAGATATACGATAAGCAAGCCGGTGCTCCGGCACTCGATGCGAAGGCGTCAGATGATGAGCTCATAAAATTTTTTGGAGAAGTTCTTCCTGAATACGATAAAGAAAAAGTCCATACTTCAGATATCCGTAAAGCCATATTATGGTACAACCTTCTTCAGAAGACAGATATTTTTACGCAAAAGGATGAGCCTAAGAAAGACGATGCTCCTATTATTGCAGAAGATGGGAACAAAAAACCTGAACACAGTTTTGTTCAGAACCAGGGGAAACAATTGAACAGCACAGCCAATGCCGG
>JAHEYK010000093.1:0-2138 GCA_023251625.1 Bacteroidota bacterium | reverse complement strand
ATAAATTAAAAAAGCGTCCTGCTTATCCTTTTGAGACGATCGCAGTCGGCCTTGCGTTCTCGCCAAGAATGGAAATTGTTCTTGCAGAGACAAAGAAGATCGCGGATGCATGCGGGGCCAAACTGGTACTTATTCACGTTGGATCAAAAACAAGGGAAAAGGAAAAATCCCTCGAAGACATTCTTTTTAGGAACAATATCGAAGAACGAAAAGCAAAAGTCATTTGGGCGGAAGGCGATGTGGTGGATACCATCCTCAAACTTTGCAAATTGAATATTGTTGACTTACTTATCCTGGGTGCACTTGAAAGAGAGAACATCCTTAAGTTTTATTTGGGTTCTATAGCGCGTACCATAAGCAGAAAGGCGAAATGCTCTGTATTGCTTTTAACACATGCCACTCAAAAGGGAAAGCAAAAGGTCATTGTAAATGCCGGAGCTGAACATCCTAAAACAATTCATTCTATCAATACGGCTCTTTATTTTGCCAAACACATAGGAGTGAATGAAGTAACGCTGGTGCATGAGGTGCATTCTCCCACGCTCGCAATGGCGATGGCAGAAAGCAGCAGCGCCCCTGAAGTGACAAAAATTAAAAAAGACTTTACGGAAGAAGAGAGTGGAAAACTTCACTCCCTGATCTCTAAGTGTGAAACAGGAAATTTAAAGATAAATGAAAAAGTGATCAAGGGAAAGCCGGGATATGCCATACGCCAATATGCTGAAACAAAAAAGGCGGATCTGCTGGTCATCAATTCCCCTGATATGCACCTGACTCTTTTCGACAGAATATTTGCGCATGACATTGAGTATGTTCTTGCCGACCTTCCTTGTAATCTTTTAATCGTTCACTCCAGAGTTTAATCTTTGTGTCAAAGTTTACCCATAACGACCTTATTATCCTTCTCACAGCGATAGGGGTCATTCTTATTTTATCTCGCATTATTTCTGAGATGGGCAGGAAGTTCAAATTCCCCATTGTGATGGGCGAGATCATTGTGGGCATTTTACTTGGCCCAACCATTCTTGGAACTATCAATCCCGAATTCTTTGAACGTGTTTTCCCGAAGGACGGAACGGTATCCGTTGCTTTTGACGGTATTGTGAACCTCTCGGTGGTACTTCTTCTTTTTGTAGCAGGACTCGAAGTGCAATTACCGCTTGTATTAAAGCAAGGTAAGACAGCCATTTACACGAGTTTTTTTGGAATGATCATTCCTTTTGCAACCGGTTTTGTAGCAGCGTATTATTTTCCAGGATTGCTAGGACAGGCCGAAAGCGGTGATGTATTCTTCTCGATTTTTGTAGGGACGGCACTTTCTGTTTCCGCATTGCCTGTCATAGCTCGCATACTGATGGACATGAACTTGTTTAAATCAAACATTGGCATGCTCATTATTGCTTCGGCCATGTTCAGCGACCTGATCGCGTGGCTTATCTTTTCTTTCCTGCTGGCTATGAAAAATTCCAACGAATCGATGGGCGTGTGGTACACTATCCTTGATATCATCGGCTTTGGACTATTCATGCTCACCATCGGGAAAAAGATCATTGATCGCTCGCTTCCGTGGATACAGACAAAACTTTCATGGCCGGGTGGAGTATTATCCATATCGATCGGGATTTGCTTGCTCTGTGCAGCGTTCACCGAAAAAATAAATATTCATGCTATTCTCGGAGCTTTCATAGCAGGAATTGCGTTTGGCGATTCAGTCCACCTGCACGAAAAAGCGCGTGAGATCATTCATCAGTTCATTACGAATTTTTTTGCGCCACTCTTTTTTGTATCAATCGGGTTGAGGGTGAACTTCTTTCAGAACTTTGATGTGATGGTAGTAGGGGTTATTCTTGTGCTTGCCTATTTTGGAAAAGTGATCGGTGCCACTTTTGGTGCGTATCTGGGCGGGATAAAAATAAAGAACGCGCTCGCGGTTGGTTTTGGACTGAACGCAAGAGGCGCTATGGAGATTATCCTGGGAACACTTGCTCTGAACGCGGGACTGATCTCTCCTAAGATATTTGTTGCACTTGTGGTCATGGCGTTGGTAACAAGCCTTACCAGCGCCCCGCTGATCAGAAAATTCTACATAGAGCCGAAGAAGTAAAATTTCTACTTAATATCCTTGTATTCCTTCCATA
>JAHEYK010000159.1 GCA_023251625.1 Bacteroidota bacterium | reverse complement strand
GAAAGATCAGTGCAGGAAGCCGAGGAAGTAGTCAAAGGACGTCTTGAAGGACCGAACCGAAGAAGGGAAGGGGACCGATTTTTTCATTTGACAACGAAGGACATATAGATGTTATGCGGCGAGCACCATGTTTCGTGGTCATATGTCCTGTCGCGTAATTTACTTGGAATAGCTGGCTGGCTGGCGATGCAACCGTGCTCAATGTTCAGGCCAAATATTCATTTTGCAATGTTTTAAGTTCAATTTCTACCTTCTCATTTTATTGGGCTTGTGGCAGACGAATCTTCGTTGAATTCCTGAATTGTTTCTTCACTGACCCAGATACTAGTACCCATACATGGCCCTGTTTCAAATATTATTTTACCCTGATCCTTTAATTTTCGAGCAAAGACAATTGCGAACGTACCTTTTTTGAAATCAAATTCACAGTCGGTACCTAGATCACCAGATTCAACAATTACTCGCGTTTCATTTTTCCTTTTTCCCTTCATCCAAATTTCTTGGACTTCGAAGGTGGTTCGCTTATACTTGTTTGCACTATCAACTTCGTTTAAAATGGCTTTTCCAAAAAATGCAAGATCGGAAGTTGCTTTCAATATTTTCATTGATTTAAGTTCTAAACACTTACACCCATAAGCAATGGAGCTGAATAGTAGGCAAACGAAACTTGCCATCGTTGTCTGTCGGATCAAATTCGGAAATCGCATATTCCATATTTCCTTATTTATTTTACCGAGATTTAGATGACCCTGAACTGATCAATATGTGGGCACTTCGATCCTAATCTATATTTTTGTGAAGTTTCCTAGTTAAGCATTGCGATATTCAGTCGCTTATTTTGGCAACGCGAAGCGCAACAACTTCTCTTCCTTACCCTTTTTATTCTGCCCGTATAACGTTCGATTCTGCTGCGAGCATGGCCGAAGGCCCGCATGCGGAGCATAAGGGCCTGAGGGAACCGGCGTGACCTTTGCCGTGAGACCGACATGTTTTGACCAACCCGAGCAAAGGGCATGACGGCCACGCGCAGACATGCAGGAATCGATTGTTATACGGCAGCGCCACTGCTGAGACCCCGCAGTTTAGACCAGGCCTGTATTGACAACCTTGTGCTTTTCAATATTTTCATTTTGGAACCCTGCAGCACTTCACACGTGAATCCACCCGGCGATCACCATGTTTAATGGTCATTCCTAAATTTTCACAAATTCTAGTGCGTACTCTTTCTGTTTCATTTTAGCCTTGAACAACGGTATTTTAGATTTTCTTTTTTCTAAACATTGCTTTATGTGTTTCTCAGTGTCTGCCGAAGCTTTAAGGCCAAGGTAGACTCCGGAAATAATGGAATCATCGATTTCATAATGCCTGTTTGCCCCCTTTAGATATATGATTCTAAACTCTTCCTCGTATTTCCAATCGATACTTTTGGTGATTAGGGGCTGCGTAAATTTATCCGGTTCAGAAAATGTTTCCGGGTTTATCAACGGGAAAGTTTTTGAGTAAATGACCTGTTCGAATTGGAGCAAGGATTTTTGGCCGTAAAGAGTATTTCTGTTTTCTTCGTTTATATATCGAATAAGTTTTTCTTTATCGAATTCTATACAAAAACCCCGATGACTATTCGCGTAGTGGGCCCAGAGTAGTAAGTTTTTCGATTCAGATGAGAGGCAAAATATCCCAATATTTTTATTGATGAAATCAATTTGGGCTTGGTAGCCGCGGCTTCCGAAGTTGCTTTTGGCTGATACCATCCTTTTGTGCAATTCCTTTCCTTTTTTTCTTCTGCTTTCTCTATCGCCTATCATATTTTTCGAATTCCGTTTAACCATGCTTTTCAAGTATCCAGAGGAAACTTTGGAATAGTCAAAGGGGATGGCTGCGTCGAATGGATCGTTGAAATATTCAGGTGCGCAAAAATAGAATCGATCGTTCTCCAATATATCAAAGGAATGATTTCCAATATCAGCTCGGTACTTAAACAATGATTTCATTTTTGAACCTTATTTCGGCCGTATAACGTTCGATTCTGCTGCGAGCATGGCCGAGGGCCCGCATGCGGAGCATAAGGGCCTGAGGGAACCGGCGTGACCTTTGCCGTGAGACCAACATGTTTTGACCGACCCGAGCAAAGGGCATGACGGCCACGCACAGCCAGCAGGAATCGAAGTCAGGCGGCAGCGCCATTGTTGAGCCCCCGCAGTTTAGACCAGGCCTGTATTGACAACCATGTGCTCTTCATATTTAGATTTGAGCCATATAGGGGGTAAAATGTTTCACTTGAATTTATTGCTGCACTATTGAGGGCGCTTGGCTAAAGAGAATCGATTGTTATACGACGCGATCATGCTTCGTTATTGGAAACCTTTCTGGTGAGCATGCCCTTACGACACGGATCCATTAAATGGCTAATTTCCTATAGTAATTAAGCCTCCGAATTCGGTACCCCTTTGCTTTATTGAGTAGACATATGTTCCTACCGTTAACTTTTCATTGCTTGCATTATTGCAGAACCAGATTATTTTATTCGAGTTTGAACTCGACAATTCTTTTAATAGTTTTCCGTCTAAGGTTTTTATCGTAACTGTCCAAAATTCCGATGAAGCCATTTCGAATTCAAAATGAGAGTAGTCGCCGATAATTTTGTATTGTTCCACTGAAGTGATTTTCTTTAATGGCTGAACGCTGCTACTCGTAATACTGGATATATCAAGTACAAATGCCCTAGCTCCGAATAAGGCAGATGTATCTTCATACGAGTAGTATATTTTCTCGTCACCTATCCATTGAGACATGTGAGTCAACGATTGACCATGTTTACTTATGTAGGCTTGTATCAGATTGGTCGTTCCGAATCTCCATAGAAATACCGTATCCTTATCATTTGATTCTCGAACACCAAATACCCATTTCCCGCTGGGTGAAACAACTCCGAGACTACTATACCAGCTAAATCCTATCCTACCATTAATCGGT
Organism: Bacteroidota bacterium; assembly: GCA_023251625.1. Taxonomy (GTDB): domain Bacteria; phylum Bacteroidota; class Bacteroidia; order Palsa-948; family Palsa-948; genus Palsa-948. Next base: position 342 of record JAHEYK010000159.1, on the reverse strand, counting down.
ACTTCTGTTGAGGTTTGGGATCTAGCACAAAGTACCGTAGCGAATAATGCTCCGACAATAGCTTTCATTTTTGCCTCCCTGGTTATTCGCATTATATCTAATTTTGAGCGTATTTTTCTGATAGTTTCTGTTTGAGCTAGTATGATTCATTTTTAAACCTTTATTTCGTCCGTATCCCATGAAGCTCGTCGTAGTCTGGCCTTGCCAGTAATATTTCCTTGACCGTATAACGCTCGAGTGAGCGGCGAGCATGGCCGAAGCCCCGCACCGTAGGTAAGGGGCTGAGGGAACCGGCGTGACTTTTGCCGTGAGACCGACATCTTCGACACACCCGAGCAAAAG
>JAHEYK010000092.1 GCA_023251625.1 Bacteroidota bacterium | reverse complement strand
GTCCTTGAAACACTATCTCGCCTCCATCTTTTCCAGCACCCGGGCCCAGATCAATGATCTCATCAGCAGCTTCCATGATCTCCTCATCATGTTCAACAACCAGTACCGAATTTCCAACATCTCTCAGTGATTTCAGCACTTTTATCAACCGCTGCGTGTCGCGGGGGTGAAGCCCGATGCTTGGTTCATCAAGAATGTACATCGACCCTACCAGTGAACTTCCCAGGGATGTTGCAAGGTTGATGCGCTGCGATTCTCCGCCCGAGAGTGTATTCGATAACCGATTCAGTGTCAGATATCCAAGCCCTACATCATCCAGAAATTGCAAGCGGGTTGTGATCTCGATGAGCAAACGTTTCGCAATTTGCTTGTCCTGTAGATCAAGTTGTATTTTTTTGAAAAACTCAAGAGAGTCTTTTATCTGCATTGAAACGATCTCTCCTATCGAGTGGTCTGCCACTTTAACATAATTTGTTTCTTTTCTAAGGCGGGAGCCATAACATTCGTTGCATACGGTTTTGCCCCGGTAACGTGATAACATGACACGGTACTGTATCTTGTAGCTTTCTCCTTCAATGTATTTAAAGAACTCTGTCAATCCTTTGAAATATTCATTGCCGGTCCATAAGAGTTTTTTTTGTTTGGGCGTCAGTTCATGAAACGGACGATGGATAGGGAAATCAAACTTGTGTGCTTCAGTAACAAGGGCGTCTTTCCACATGCCCATTTTTTCTCCTTTCCAGCAGGCTATGGCTTCTTCGTAAATCGAAAGATTTTTATTCGGAATAATTAAGTTCTCATCGAGCCCTATAATACTTCCGAATCCTTCGCAGGTTCTGCAGGCTCCCACAGGATTGTTAAAGCTGAAAAAATGCACACTTGGCTCCTCAAATGTAATTCCATCCAGTTCAAAACGATTGGAAAAAATCTGAATTTCACTTTTGCCTTCTGCCTTCTGCCTTTTGACTTGTATTTCCCCTTGCCCCTCGTAAAACGCGGTTTGGATCGAATCTGCTATGCGGCTTTCGTTCTCTTCATTTCCTTTTTCTATAATAAATCTATCTATGACAAGAAAAACGGGGTTTGTATTTGTAATTTCTTTTGACTTTTGACTTTTGACTTTTAACTTTTGACTTTCCAATACATCATCTATCTTTTTGATCTCCCCATCCATTTCAATTCTTGAAAAACCTTGTTTACGTAAAAGATCTAACTGCTCATATAATCCTTTTTCACTTTTAATAGGAGAGAGGAGTGTTGCCTGTGTTCCATCTGCCAGCGAGTTTATGTAATTTATTACATCTGAAACAGTATTTCTTTTTACAATGTTCCCTGAAATCGGAGAAAATGTTTTTCCAATTCTGGCAAAAAGCAGTTTCAGGTAATCGTAAATTTCCGTTGATGTTCCAACGGTAGAGCGGGAACTTCTGGAAATTACTTTTTGCTCGATAGCAATGGCCGGAGCTATCCCGCGGATATGGTCCACATCAGGCTTGTGCATTTTTCCGAGGAACTGCCTAGCGTAGGAGGATAAGCTTTCTACATACCTCCTTTGCCCTTCTGCATAGATCGTATCAAAGGCAAGAGAAGATTTTCCAGACCCCGATACTCCGGTGATGACAACCAGTTTGTTGTGCGGAATAGTAACGCTGATATTTTTCAGATTATGAACCCGTGCACCCACGATGGATATGTTCTTCCTATCCGTATCGGCTGATTTTTTATCGGCTGCGGTTTTCATAGGGGGCGAATTTACAATTCTAATCGACAGTTTTTTTAGAAGAGGCTCTTTAGATCCTACATCTTTGAGTTCCATTATTCGTAAAAACGGCTCATGGGATTCAAATTGCGGATTATTTGAGTCGCATTAATGTTTTGAAACAGGGGTAGGCTGAAGTAACTTTAACAAATATTGTTTAGAGCAAGAAAACAAATCACTAAACTAAATACATCTGTCATGAAAAAACATTTTCTCTTTATTCTGATGACCTTCAGCTATGTTGCTTTATTTTCTCAGGCCGCAAGACGAGTGGTGCTGGAGGATTTTACAGGTACCTGGTGCGGAGCTTGCCCTGCCGGAAAAACTTCTATGGAAGATTGCATCAATACATATCCCGGCACGATCGGCATCACTATGCACCACACAGATGGATTGTCGGATGCTTATACTGATTCAATAGCAAAAGCTTTTGCGATCCCTTCTTATCCTACAGGTGTAATTGACCGTATCTACTCGGCAACTCCCGGGCAGCAGAAAGCAAAAGTGGCTTCGCGTGTTTCTGTTACTTCTCCGGTTAAAGTTGATTTTACGAGTACGTACAATTCAACTACACGTGCCTTGAGTGTAACCGTAATTGCCAATTTTGTTGCTGCAACGACAGGAGATATGCGTATAAGCTGTATTTTGACCGAAGATGGGATCGTGTTGCCAAACGAACCCCAGCATAATTATTATGGCAGTGCAGGTTGTTATGGATTTCCCCCTCAGCCCAGCAGTCCCTGGTACAATTACCCCTGTGATATTGCGACTTATGTACATGATGGAGTGGCTCGTGTGAACCTTGCTAATTATATGTTTGGTACAGTGGGGGTAATTCCTGCTACTGTTACTTCGGGCAGCACGTATTCTCAAAACTATTCGTACACTATTCCTCCGGGTTGGAATGCTGCCAAATTGAATATTGTTGCGATGGTCAGTTTAGGAGGTCCCACTTCAGCAAAGAGCGATGTTTTGAATGCAAACAAAGGATTGATCGGTACAAGCACACTTGCAACAAGTGTGAACGAGAACAATGGCAATCAAATGGAAGTAAGGCAAAATGCCCCAAACCCTTTTAGTGATGCAACAGCCATCCAGTTCAAGCTGAACACTTCAGAAAATGTTTCTGTAAAAATTTATAATTCATTCGGACAAGAGATCAGGACGATCGCTGACGAGTATCTTGTTCCAGGTGATCATACATTTTACTGGACGGGGGACGATAATGAGGGCAAAACGGTGGCAAGGGGGGTCTATTACTGCACTGTTTCTACAGCATCGTTTCAGGCTACAAGACTAATGATATTTGTGGGTAAATAGTAATTACCAGCTATGAGATATTGCTATATTCACTTTACCTTTTATTCTTTGACCTTTAAGAATGATCGGTAAGTGGTTTTTCTAATAGAAAATGATAAATAATACATTTATATATTTAATTATCAATAAGTTATATTGTATAGTTATTATTTAGAATATGTAATTTATGACATCTTCTGTTGGTAAAAGTTTTGCACTATCTGTAAATTTGAATAACAATTTAGAAAACAATACCGTATCTTTATATCAACAAATAAACAATCATTTTAAACTTAAAGCAAAATGAAAAAAATTACCCTCTTACTTTTGACTTGCGCGAGCGGTCTTCTGACTTACGGGCAAGCTGCCAGGAAAGTCGTAGTTGAAGATGAAACAGGTTCTTGGTGCGGTTACTGTCCAAGGGGCAGAACTACTGCTGAAGCTATCGAAGCTCAGTATCCCAATGCAATTTGTATTGCGAACCACAGCGGAGATACGTATGAAAATACATATGGTAAAGCGATCGATGCTGCTGTAAACACATACGGTTACCCGGGCGGAATGGTTGACAGACATCTTTTCTCAGGATCTTCTGTGGTCATGGCTACAAATTCATGGTCATCGAGCACAGCGAATCACCTTGCTACTACTGCACCGCTTGCTGTTACTATTTCCAGCACATACAACACCAGCACTCGTTTGCTTAACGTAACAGTTAATGCAAACTTCGTAGGAGCTGCTTCAGGCGATATGCGTATCAGCTGCGTACTGGTTCAGGATAGCATGGTAAACGCTGCAGATCCTCAGCACAATTACATGGGTAACGGATGTTCTTCACCTGATCCTTCCAGCCCTTGGTACAGCTCACCATGCTCTATTACGAACTATATCCAACGTGATGTATCTCGTAAGAACCTGGCTCCTGACTGGGGAACAACAGGCGTAATTCCAGCTTCAGTGACTGCGGGCCAGAATTTCTCTCAGTCTTATTCTTATACTATTCCTGCATCAGGATGGACTCCTAAAAACGTATCTATCGTAGCTTTTGTTGCTAAATACACAACAGCTGTTACTACACGTGATATTATGAATGCATCTAGAGTGTACATGGGAGCAAGTAATGCTACCAGCATTTTCGAACACCCTGAATTAAGTTCTGTTGTAGTAAAGCAAAATACTCCGAACCCATTCAAGGATATCACTGCATTACAATTCAGACTTAACAAAACTGAAAATGTTTCTATCGTGGTTTATAATTCATTTGGACAAGTTGTGAATGAACTGTTCAACTCTCAGCTTATCCCTGGTGATCATACATTCTACTGGGCAGGTGACCGTACAGACGGAACTCCTGTTACTCCCGGTGTGTATTATTACACAATTACTACTTCTGAAGGCCAGGTTTCAAAACCAATGGTATTTGTAGGTCAGTAATAATTAATTCGATTTTTAAAAGGGGCTGTGAATTTCACAGCCCTTTTTTATGTTAAAATTTCTTAAAAATGGCTCAATTTGAAATTCTATCAATCATGTTGTAACCTTTTTCATATCTTTGCGTTAAGAATACTAAACAAACCCTCCGGAATATAGATACTACCTCTACGCGAATTTTTAGTTTTTGATCTGTCATTTTAACCTTTTAATTTTTAGCGCATAGTAAAGACCTCTACTTAAACTTTTATTGTTTAACTGTTCCTTAGTTCCGTATCGTGCGGAAAAAAGGAATTTAAAGAGGAGGTCTACTATGAAAACACAGGTCAGCGCTATTGATGCAACAATTGCCATTGTTCCCGCATCACCAAAAAAACCCAACATTTTAAACGACCGCGAGCTGGTGCATCAGTACGTGGAAGGCAATGAGCAATGTCTTGCTATATTGCTGGAACGCCACAAAAGGCGCATCTTCGGCCATATCATCAAGCTGGTTCGTAACAGGGCACTGGCAGAAGATATTTTCCAGGAAACCTTCTTTAAGGTCATACGCTCGCTTAAAAGCGGACTTTATAAGGAAGATGATAAATTCCTTCCCTGGGTGATGCGCATCTCCAGGAACATGATCATAGATCACTTCCGCAGAGCAGGCCGTATACGCATGATCAGTTCAGTAATGAGCGCTGACGGTGAGCAGGAAGATATTTTCAATGTTATTGATGTAGAAGAGAAAGAAGAGTCAACCCACGTTGAAAAAAGACAGGCCCACAGACAGATCCGTCATCTCATAAAGCGTTTGCCTGAAGAACAGAGGCAAGTGCTTATCATGAGGGAGTATTTCGACATGAGTTTCAATGAGATATGCGCTGTTACGAATATGAACCTGAACACTGCCTTAGGCAGGATGCGCTATGCCATAATCAACCTTAAAAAGATGGCTGAAGAGGATCATATCAGTTATTAACAGCCTCAAAAAGCATGTTGAAAAGAGCAGTTAAAATAGTTCATGTGTATGCAATATCATCAAATATGGGGCGTTATTCAACCCTATCTATGAACCGCAACATGAAACATTTCACTAACAACACATTTGCATGGCAAAAAACTCTACTCTCTTTTCTAATTTGTCCTTTATTTCTGCTGGTGAGAAAAACCTAAAGGAAAAATCGTTGTTCGATAATCAGTTTTCACCCTCTGATGCCATCATTACCGGCATACTTAGTTTTTCCAAAGCTCTTAGGATTGAAAAGTCCCGTCAAACGGGATTGATTGAGATCGTTCTGAATTGACAAATCTATTTTTGATTTGTCACCCCTGCCTACCGGCAGGCAGGCTGAGCGAAGCGAAGGGTCTATTTGCTTTTTTCCATCATTCCCCCTTTCGGGAAACATTATCTTTGTTTTCTAATTTTCAGATCATGAACGAGAAACTCAAAGCATTTGAGCGTTTGCTGACTATCATGGACGAGCTAAGAGTGAAGTGTCCATGGGATATGAAGCAAACTATTGAATCCATCCGCCATTTGACCATAGAAGAGACCTATGAGCTTTCTGATGCCATCCTGGAAAAGGATCCGGCTAACATGAAGCCCAGTATGGATAAGATCAAAAAAGAGCTGGGTGACCTTCTTTTGCACATTGTATTTTATTCTCGTATTGCTTCTGAATCCGATCATTTCAATATAGCAGATGTATGCAATTCCCTCTGTGAAAAGCTCATTCACCGCCACCCCCATATTTACGGAGATGTGAAAGTGAAAGACGAACACGAAGTGAAAAGTAATTGGGAGAAATTAAAATTGCAGGAAAAAAATTCTTCAGGAAAAGTGGAAAATACGTCTGCGCTTGGAGGGGTGCCTAATTCACTACCCGCTATGATAAAAGCCCATCGCATCCAGGAAAAGGCAAGAGGAGTAGGTTTTGACTGGGAAAAACCCGAGCAGGTTTGGGATAAGGTACAGGAGGAATTGGCGGAATTGAAGCATGAGCTGTCATCAGATCCCCGTCAGTCATCAGTCGTCAGTCGGCAGCCGGCGGTTGAGGAAGAATTTGGCGATCTCCTTTTCGCTCTTATCAATTACGCCCGTTTCATCAATGTGAATCCTGAAGACGCCCTTGAAAAGACCAACCGGAAATTCATCAAGCGTTTTCAGTACCTGGAAAAAGAATCCGCAAAAGACGGCAAATCACTTTCTGAAATGTCGTTGGCAGAAATGGATGTGTATTGGAATCAGGCTAAGAAATTATAGGAAATGTTATTTTCTTGCGTCATTGCGAGGAATCACGCGCTTCGTGTGATGACGAAGCAATCCTCTGGAATATTCTCCCTGAGATTGCTTCGTCCTGCAAGGCAGGAACTCGCAATGACGAGGCAAATTTATAGAATCAGAATTACTCGTAAATTTGCAGGCGCATGTATAAATCCTTCATCAAGCCTTTCCTTTTTCTTTTCCCGCCCGAAACCGCCCATCATTTAGTAGCTTCTCTTCTTAAAATTCCCGGAGTAAGTTTTTTACTCGGTTTATTTTATAAATATGAGAATCCCAAATTAGAGCGAACCGTCTTTGCCCGCCCGGATGAACCGTTCGGACGGGGATTGAAATTTCCTAATTCTGTAGGACTTGCTGCAGGTTTTGACAAAGACGCAAATATATTATTGGGTATAACATTGGAAAAAATATAATCACTCCCAATGAAAGCGCTATTCAGGATTATGAATATTGTTTTTGAAAAACTTTTTGACTACGTAGATTATTTTGTTGTGAATGTAAGTTCTCCCAACACTCCCGGTTTGCGGGAACTGCAGGAGAAGGAACCGCTTAAGAAGATTTTAAATAGGTTAATGGAATTGAATAAAAAATTGTCTGACGACTGATGACAGACGCACAATACAATGAAGCAAGAGTATAAATTTGAAAAATTAGAAGTATGGCAACTTTCGGTTGAGTTGCTTGATTATGTATACGATATTGAGAAACATCTGCCAAAGGATGAAAAATTTAATCTATCGAGTCAGTTCAGGAGAGCGGCAACTTCGGTTTCGTTGAATATTGTTGAGGGCTCCACTACCGCATCTGATGCTGAAAAGGCGCGTTATCTTACAATTGCTCTGCACTCTTATGTTGAAACATACGCATGTTATTTGCTCATCCTTCGCAGAAAATATATATATCCAAAGATGAAATGAAATGCGTTACATTTGAGGAGGTAGGAGCTAAACTTTTTGCTAAACTTCAATCCTTTATCAAAGCTTTGAAAAGATGAACCTTTCAGCATATAGCGTCCAGCATCCAGCGTCCAGCGTCCGCCTTATAGAGTGCCCCCGCGATGCCATGCAAGGTATTCACGATTTTATTCCTACGGATAAGAAGATTGCTTATATAAATTCTATTCTCAAATGCGGATTTGATACTGTTGATTTTGGGAGTTTTGTTTCTCCTAAATCCATTCCACAGATGCGTGATACCGCCGAAGTGCTGCAAGGTCTCGACCTCCCCTCGCGCAACTCCTCCCCTGGAGGGGGAGGCAGGGAGGGGGCAAAACTTCTCGCCATCATCGCTAACACCCGCGGTGCCGAAGATGCGGTTGCATTTGATGAAATAACTTATTTAGGTTTTCCATTTTCTATTTCTGAAACCTTCCAGCAGCGAAATACCAATTCATCTATAGCCGAATCACTGAAAAGAGTAGAGGAGATACAGTCTCTTTGTGTGAAGAAAAATAAACAGCTGGTCATTTATATTTCCATGGCTTTTGGCAACCCCTACGGAGATGAATGGAATGTGGGCAAGGTGGAGGAGTGGGTGAAAAAACTGGCTCAGCTGGATATTAAAATATTTGCACTCTCTGATACCATTGGAGTTTCAAATCCGGAGAACATTACGTATTTGTTTTCAAACCTTATTCCTGCACTTCCTAAGCTGGAATTTGGCGCGCATCTTCACACGACCCCTGATAAATGGGAAGAGAAAATTGCGGCTGCTTACAATGCAGGCTGCCGTAGATTTGACGGAGCTATTAAAGGATACGGAGGCTGCCCTATGGCTGCAGATAAACTCACCGGCAACATGCCTACTGAAAATCTTCTCTCATTTTTTAATAGGAAAGAAATTTCTACAGGGGTTCATTCAAATGCTTTGTTGGATGCGATGCAAATAGCAGCTAAAACATTTCCGCTTTGAGGCTGATAGTTTTATACTCGCTCTGTTTTTTCTTATTTTCTTCGTGTAATTCTTATCTCAGTATTGAAAAAAGAAAATATAGAGATGGTTATCATGTTGAGTGGTTCTCTAAGGCCCAAAAAATACAACAGGACACTATAAAAAAATGTGATAGTGCTCCTCCCTTTATTTCAAGAGTAGCGATAAAAGAAATGATTTCACGGCCTATGGAAAATCTTAGTATAAGTTCCCAAAATATTTCTTTTGAAAAACAAAATATTAAAGATATAAGAACAATGTATCGCGATTTAGCCCCTGAAATCGAAACAAAATTTATTAAAAAAAAACATAAACAAGCAGAAGAAAGCGATCATACAATTTACATATTTATTGCCTTGTTACTTATTGCAGGGTGTGTGATGATGCTTGTTTTCAGTTCCCCATTATGGTTTGTTTTGTCAGGTCTCTTAGCACTGATAATAGCCATGTTGTCAATTGTTGGTGCTGAGTCCGCTCCGAAAGTAAACATCAAAGAAGAAACTCTGGAAGAAAAACTATCGATTAAAAAGAGGATACCTTTTATTACTTTTCTTGCCGTGCTGTTGGCTCTGATGACACTTGCATCATATTTTTTATTTTATGGTGTAATTACAATTTTCACTTCCATATTAGGAGCAGCATTTTCTGCGGATTCGATCTATAAGATAAAAAGGGATCGTGCCCATAAAAAAGGAATGGGAATTTCCATTGCCTGTTTTGTCATCAATATTGCTTCATTGGTATTTCTTGCTTATATTTTTTTGATGTATTTATTGAGCATCAAGTAGTCTTGACTGTATAAAAAATAGAGAGCCTAAAAATCAAAACCCCGTCAACCTCTTCAGAAGCTTGGATAAGTTTTTGATCATGGTATTAAAACAAAAAAGGGTAAGCTTGCTGCAGCGCACCGCTCAACCGTTTTATCTTTGCTACCTTCCGGTCCTGGAGAGTTCAATAGGAGCTGGTCGTACAGGGCTTACCCGGGGCGAAGATAGAAGTTAATTCATTACAAATACTGTGATATAAGTCCCAAGTCCAAAATTCAAAATTTCAAGTCTCAAGGTTAAAGAATGCTTCTTTGGTACTTTGGACTTGGGACTTGAAATTTGGGACTTGTGTCTGTGCAATATTCTGTATTTTTACACGTTTTATAAAAGAAAAATGAACCTTTCCCTCGTCATCCCTCTTCTCAACGAAGAAGAATCGCTACAAGAGCTTGCTGATTGGATTGCGCGTGTTTGTACGGCTAATAACCTGTCATACGAGGTGTTTTTTATGGATGATGGCAGCCGCGATGGTTCCTGGAAAAAGATCGAACAGATAGCTGCTCAGAATCCCAACATTAAGGGTATCCGCATGCGCAGGAATTACGGCAAGTCTGCCGCTTTGCAGGTGGGGTTTGAAGCTGCCCAGGGCGATGTGGTCATTACCATGGACGCAGATCTGCAGGACTCTCCGGATGAGATCCCCGGCCTGTATAAAATGATCACGGAACAGAATTACGACCTTGTTTCAGGCTGGAAGAAAAAGCGTTATGATCCGATCACAAAAACAATTCCTACAAAGCTTTTCAACTGGGCAACCCGCAAAATGTCGGGCATACAGCTTCATGATTTTAACTGCGGGCTCAAAGCCTATAAAAAGGAAGTGGTAAAAAATATTGACGTGTATGGCGAAATGCACCGCTACATTCCTGTCATTGCCGGCTGGGCGGGGTTCCGAAATATCGGGGAGAAAGAAGTGGCACATCAGAAAAGAAAATACGGCACTACCAAATTCGGTTTGGAGCGTTTTATTAACGGCTTTCTGGATCTGCTTTCCATCGGGTTTGTCACCAAGTTCGGCAAACGCCCCATGCATTTATTCGGTTTATTGGGAACGATCATTTTCTTTTTCGGTTTTTTGGTTGCCTGCTATCTTGCTTATGGTAAATTTTTCTTGCAGGAATATAAAATGACCGAGCGTCCGCTATTTTATTTTGGTTTGCTGGCCATGATAGTTGGAACCCAATTGTTTCTCACCGGGTTTATTTCCGAATTAATTGTTCGTCATTCTCCCGATAAGAACAAATATCAAGTAGAAAAGAGAGTATAACTCTGTCAGGGTTCTAAACCCTGACAGAGTTTTCAATTTATGAAAACCTCAGAAATAAAATTCGATTGCAAATATTTTAAGGGAGAGATCCCCTGCGTTCCCAATAAATTACGCGATAAAGTCTGTTCTTCTTGCGATGAATACGAGAAGATCGAAACCCGCATCCTCATCATCAAACTGGGTGCGATCGGAGATGTGATGCGCTCCACGCCTTTACTCACCCGTTTCAGAAAAGATTATCCTTCTCCGCATATTACCTGGATCACGCACACTCCGGAAATCCTTCCCAAAGACATGGTGAATGACATTTGCCGTTTTGATTTCGCTTCTGTTTACAAA
>JAHEYK010000091.1:6983-11188 GCA_023251625.1 Bacteroidota bacterium | reverse complement strand
CTTTTTTCTTGGAGAAATGCTGGGCCTGGGCAATGGGTTCTCCTTTCACCAATACAGCGATCACAAATTGCCGGTCGTGCCCGTTGCCATTTTCTTCCACCACTTTAAACTGCACCTCCTGTCTTTCGCGCTGAGACCATTCTATCAGCTTGCTCTTGAAATCTGTTTCGGTGAACAATATTTTTTCCACATCCACATGAAATTTAAGGATGCGGTTCAGAATAAAATCCTGAACGGCATAAAATCCTTTGTCAATATATATGGCTCCGATGAGGGCTTCAAATGCATCCCCGTTCATGGAGGAATGGCGCATGCTCGGATCGCCTGTCTGAGATAAAAGTTTATTGAGTCCGAGTTTCACGGCCAGCTGGTTCAGGTGATCGCGGCTTACCATTTTAGAGCGCATCTTGGTGAGAAAGCCTTCGTCCTTATAAGGAAATTTTTTAAAAAGATATTCTGCGATGATGGCATTGAGAATGGAATCTCCCAGATATTCCAGGCGTTCGTTACTGTCTTTTACGCCTTCCTTTATTTCTTTGGCAATAGAGTTGTGCCGGAATGCCTGGTTATACAAAGAAATATTTTTGGCGGATAGCCCAAGGGTATTCTTTAAAGCAGACTTTAGCTGCTTTTCATTGGATGAAAGAAAAAGACCAAACATGCTTGTGCTTAATGGGTGGCTTCTACTTTGTTTTGTTCTGCCACTTGCTTAGGAGGCTCCATCACATGCCCGCATTTTTTGCACGTTCTAAATTCTTTACTTCCGTAAAAGCGTTCGAACACTTCCTGGAATTGGGTCATGATGTTGGTAAGCGGAAAATATTCATCGTATAATTTGTTGTTGCACTTCTCGCAGAACCACATAAGCCCGTCCTTTTCTCCATCGCGCCTTTTGCGCTCGATCACAAGGCCGATGGTGTTGGGCCCCCTGCGCGGAGAATGCGGAACACGGGGCGGCAGCAAAAAGATCTCTCCTTCTTTGATCGGCACATCCACTGCCTTGCCGTTATCCTGTATTCCTACTTCTATATTTCCTTCGAGCTGATAAAAAAATTCTTCGCTCTCGTTGAAGTGATAATCCTTGCGTGAGTTGGGGCCACCCACTACCATAATGATAAACTCTGTATCCTTATAAACCACCTTGTTGCTCACAGGCGGTTTCAGTAAGTGTCGGTTCTCATCGATCCACTTTTTAAAATTTAACGGGAATAATACCGGCATAGGGTTTTAATTTAGATAGCCAAAGTACGAAAATTTCACTTTTTATAGTTCTATTCTAAAATCTTTTGATTTTCAAGTATATACCAAAATTTATGGTCAAATTTTATTCCATATTTCCTGATTTTGTACGATATTTGCGACATGAAATTAATGCCAATGAAAACAAAATATGCATGCCTTATTCTGGCCTTGGCCTTACAGGTATTTTCTGCTTATGCACAGGCTACTCTTTTTCCCATAGATGAGAACGGAAAATACGGCTTTATAAATAAAAGCGGAAAAGTAGTGATCGCTGCTCAGTTTGAATTTGCTGAATATTTTTCGGAAGGACTGGCAGCTGTAAGCATAGGCGGCAAACGCGGATTCATTGACGAGACAGGAAAGATCGTTATCCCTGCGCAGTTCGATAAGACCACTCCTTTTTCTGAAGGGTTAGCGAGCGGAAAAATGAACGGCACCTGGACGTATTTTGACAAAACCGGAAAAACCGTGCTGAAGCCTATGTGTGATTACGCTTATAAATTCTCAGAGGGCCTTGCGCGTTTACAGATCGGCAGCAAGATGGGATTCATAGATAAGACAGGCGCCTTTGTGGTGAAAGCTGCTTTTGATGTCGTTGCCGATTTCAGTGAATCCCTGGCGCGGGCAAAAAAAGGAGACAAATGGGGATACATCGATAAGACAGGGAAGGCCCTGATCGATTTTCAATATGGTGATTGCTTTGACTTCAAAGAAGGACTTGCCAATGTTCGCAAAGGTGATGAGGCAAACGGCAAATGGGGCTTCATTGATAAAACCGGAAAAACTGTTCTCGAAATGAAGTATGACAGGGCTTGGCCATTTTCAGAAGGGCTGGCTCTTGTCAGAGAAGGCGATTTTAAAAAGGGCAAATACGGATACATGAACAGATCGGGAGAAATGGTGATCGCTGCTACCTTCACAGGCGGAGATTATTTTAAAGAAGGGCTTGCCTGTGTTACTACAAGCCTTGACACCAAAAATGCAGCCTTTCAATTCATCGATAAAAAAGGAACTGTGGTGATCAGTAAAAACTTTCTTTTCCTCACCACCTTTAAAGATGGATTGGCGAAAGTGGCAAGCACTGATCTGAAAGCCGGGCATACCTACGGATATATAGACAAGAGCGGAAAATACATTTGGCCGTAATCCTCTTGTTCTCATTATTTCCTCAAATTATCTACCTTTGCCCCTTTAATTTTAAAGAATTTGTTTGGCATAAAAATGGCTTACTACTTTTGACTTGAGCTGAATGCGGAAATTTATTGCCATATTAGTTACCCTTCTTTGCATCTCTGCAGATTACGTCCGCATGCCTGTTGTGCAGGATCCGAACAGTGCCAATTCCAAGATCAAGGCAACGTTCATTTACAACTTCACAAAATATATTGACTGGCCTGATAAATATAAAGAAGGCAATTTTGTTATCGGAGTAATTGGCGCAAATGCCTTTTACAACGAACTCACCGGCCTTCTGCAGAAAAAGTCCGTTGGAAACCAAAAGTTTGAGATAAAGAATTTTGCCAGCGAAGAAGCCGTTGCCGGGTTCTGTCATATTATTTTTATCCCTGCGGAAAATTCTTCGATGCTCCCGGATGTTTTAAAGAAAACAAAAGGAAAGAGCACGCTGATCGTCACCGAAAAGTCAGGGTTGGCCAAGCAAGGCTCAGCGATCAACTTTATCATTGAAAATAATAAACAACGCTTTGAGCTGAATAAAGGAAACGTAGAAAAATACAATATGAAAGTAAGTTCCACTTTGTCGGCACTTGCTATAGCGATAGAATAAATGAAAGGCAAACTATATATATTGTCTTTGCTCTTTTTGCTGATGCTCTCGGCAACGGTTACTTTTGCCCAGCGCGATAGTGTTGCCAAGGCAACTTTGGCCCTGCAGGATCAATCACTCGGCGCTGAAGCAAGGATCAAAAAAGCAGTGAGCATTATTGACCGCGCCATTACAAATGCAGCGTGTGCTACAGACGGATATTCCTGGTATGTGCGCGGCTTCATTTACAAAGACTGGTACAAAAATCTGGATTCTCAGAACAAAAAATCCAAGATCCGCCAGGATGCTGTTGAGTATCTGAAAAAAGCACTTGATCTGTTTAAGACCGATACCGCTGCCGCTTCAAAAGAATATGCTGATGTGGCGCGCAAAACTTTGAAATATCTGGGCTCTACCTACTACAACGATGCGGGTGCAATGCTTGATGTAACAAATTATCCTACGGCTATTGATTATTACGACCGGTTCAAAGAGTGCATGCTGCTGTTCGAACCGGGTTATAAACTGAAAGTGCGCGAGATAGAATTTAAAAAAGCGCTTGCCACCGTGTATGAAAAGGCATTCCGTTCCGATATAAAAGCAAACGCTCAGTTTTACGGAATGACCGAGACATTATACAAGCAGGTGCTTGCGCTTGATACCAATGATTGGGGGGGCAACTATAACCTGTCCATGCTGTATTATAATTACGGGGTTGACCTGATCAATAACATGAGTGTGACCGAAGACATTGTGGTGATCGAAAATATACAAGAAGATTCAAAAGCACTTTTCAAAAAAGCCCTGCCTTACGCACTGAAAGCATACGCGCTGAATCCGAAAAAGAGAGAGGTACTTGTTTGCCTCGAAGGAATTTATTTCAGCCTATATGAATTCGATAAATCGGATGAGTTCAAAGGCAAGGTCGCGCTGCTTGATAAGGAAAAATAGTAGTGCGCCAGTTTGCATTTCTCTGCGATCTTTGCGTTGTATTTTCTCCGCGCTCTCTGCGGTTTCTGCATTTTTTGACAGCCATTAACCGCAGAGCCTGCCTGCCGCAGGCAGGTACGCAAAGAAACAGCCCGCAGAGCACACAGAGAAGGAATTAATTAAAACTGACCCACTACTGGAAAAATAGTTCCTCATTTTTTTCTCGTGTAATTTCTTAATTTTGCTTCTCCCGTTCGTTATCGGGATT
>JAHEYK010000091.1:0-6883 GCA_023251625.1 Bacteroidota bacterium | reverse complement strand
ACAGCCCGCAGAGCACACAGAGAAGGAATTAATTAAAACTGACCCACTACTGGAAAAATAGTTCCTCATTTTTTTCTCGTGTAATTTCTTAATTTTGCTTCTCCCGTTCGTTATCGGGATTAAACCTGTTTGTTATAAAAAATGGCTTTCCGTTTTACCATCGGTCGAAGAGTTGGAGTGGGCTTTGGCACGCTTATTTTCCTCACGTTTGTTGCCTTCGGCCTGACTCTCATTACGCTTACCGAAAGCCGGAAGATCAACGATAAGATCACCAATCAATATACACCCTCTGTTAGTGCGCTTCAGGAACTGAACAACCTGGTGGTTCGCTCCAAAATGCTTGTGGTGAACTGGGTGAATATCCAGCAATCGGATCACGAGGATAAAGAGCAGCTGAAAATACTTATCCGCGAAGAATATCCTGTGCTGAAACGCAGGGTCAACGATCTTTCCAAAGAGTGGAATAAGGATGATAAGAATGCGATAACCTCCATTTTAACACTGGTAGATGAATTTGTTGCACTCGACAAACACATCATGAGCCAGCTGCCCACCTTTGACAGCTATGAATATTTACAAAAACACGATCCCGGAACATGGTTGGAGCTCCGCGGAATGATTGAAGATGCCGACAGCGAAGTGAATGACAAAACGAGGGAGATCCTCAAAAGCCTTTCTGCACTTATCTCACAACAACATGAGCAATCTAAACTGAAAAATGTGGAAATGCTCGAGTCCTTTTCTTTTCTGCAAATGGTTGTGCAAGGGCTCGGCATCATGCTTTTGCTTGGAGGAATTCTTATTGCGATATTTACTGCACGCAGCATTGTGCGCCCTGTGGATGAAGTGAAGGGGCTGCTGCTTCGGATGGCACGCGGAATTTTACCGGAGAAAAAGATCAAAGAAGGAAAGGATGAGATCGGTGAAATGTCGCTGGCGCTCAACAGCCTTGTAGGTACCATGAAACTCACTACCGAGTTTGCCCGTGAAGTAGGAAGCGGCAACTTTGATTCGTATTACAAACCTCTTTCGGACGAAGATAACTTAGGCCTTGCACTGCTGAAGATGCGCGAAGACCTGCGTGTGAACGAAAAAATGCTCGAAGACAAGGTGGCGCAGAGAACCGCCGAAGTGGTTCAGCAAAAAGCAGAAATAGAATTACAGTCACAGAAGATCGAAGTGTTCTACAAACAAGTGACCGATTCGATCCGCTACGCAAAAAGGATCCAGGACGCGATCCTTCCGCCGGATAGTTTTGTCAAGAGATTATTGCCCGATTCATTTGTGCTTTTCAAACCGAAAGATATTGTGAGCGGGGATTTTTACTGGTTTGAAGAGCTCAACGGCAAAGCGATGTTCGCGGCCGTGGATTGCACGGGCCACGGAGTGCCGGGCGCATTCATGAGCATTGTGGGATACAATATCCTGAAACAAATAATCAGTAAGCATCAGAACACGCAGCCATCATTCATATTGGATGAATTAAGCAAAGGCGTGAGCGAAACTTTACACCAGCGTAATTATGAAGAGTCTACGTCCAAGGATGGAATGGACATTACACTGTGTTCCTATGATGCCAAAGAGCGGGAACTGGAGTTTGCTGCTGCGTTCAACCCGCTGTTCCTCGTACGTGACGGAGAGATATTTGAGATAAAAGGAAATAAATTCCCTGTCGGAATATTCCTGGAAAAAGAAACTAAAAAATTCACCAATCACAAAGTGAAAGTTAAAAAAGGCGATGTGGTTTATATTTTCTCTGACGGGTATGCCGACCAGTTTGGCGGAGCCAAAGGAAAAAAATTCATGCAGAGCCAGTTCCGGAATCTTTTGTTCGACATTCACAAAAAACCAATGCCTGAACAGCGCAGGATACTCGATCAAACCATTGAGCATTGGCGCGGTGCCGAAGACCAGGTGGATGATATTTTAGTCATTGGAATGAGAGTGAATTAATTTTCTTTTTGTTCTCATCATTGTATTTATCTTCGTGTTATGAAGTTTCTTCCCCTCCTGTATTTATTGTTTACCTTTTCTTTTCTGCATGCACAAGAACCCAATCCCTGGACTAAAAAAAATAATTTTCCGGGCGGAACGATGGACAAAGCGACTTCGTTTTCTGTTGGAGATACGGGTTATGCGGGGTTAGGGCTTTCGCTTTCCAGCTACAAAAAAGATTTCTGGCAATACAATGTTCAAAAGGATGAATGGGACCAGCTCCCTAATTTTCCAGCTGAAGCAAGGATCTCTGCAGTGTCGTTTTCCATAGGAGATAAAGGATACATCGGCACGGGCCTGGTCGGCTTCGAAGGCATGAAACAAGGCACCAACGATTTTTGGCAATTTGATCCGCGTACAAAAACATGGGCGCAGAAGGCAGACCTTCCGGCAGGGATCCGCTATGGGGCTGTAGGTTTTTCGATCCGAGACAAGGGATATATTGCGCTGGGCATAAATAAAAATGTGCTGTACAACGATCTGTGGGAATACAGCCCCGCAACAAACCAGTGGACCAAGAAAACAGATTTTCCGGTGGGTGGAAGAGAAGATGCTTCGGTATTTGTGCTCGGAGGAGAAGCCTACGTGCTGCTGGGCCAGCGAAAAGAAATGATGCCGAGCCAAAAAGACTGCTGGAAGTACGAACCGAAAAAAAATGAATGGAAACAGGTAGCTGATTTTCCCGGAGTGCCCCGCACAGGCGCGCTCGCATTTGCCTATAAGAACAAGGCGTTTGTCCTATGCGGCTCCAACGGTGCATTGAAACGTTTTGAAGATGTTTGGGAATACGATTCCTTTACCAACCAATGGGCACACAAAGAAAATGTTCCTTTCGGCCCCAGGGCCTACATCTTTTCTTTTGTGGTCGGCAGCAACGCCTACATCGGCACCGGACACTCTCAGAAAAATGCATCCGGGTTTGATGTGTGGAAATACGATTGCGGGCTCGACAAAAAAAATGCTGACAAGTTTGCCCTGGGCGGAAGTTTTTTGCTGGGCGAACACCGCATTCCGCTCGCGGCCGTTGGGGTGCGACTGCTGAACAGTAAAAATGAAGTGGTGAAATCTGTTTCAACGGGATTGTTCGGCTCTTTTCTGCTGATGGACCTGCTCAATAGTGATGAGTACACGCTGGTACTGGATGTAGAAGATCCGCACATGCGCACACAGAATATTTATTTGGTGAACCGCGAAAATGAAACGGTGGCTATTTTCAATCTTGAAAATAATTTCACCTTTCACATAGCCAAACACGAAAAAAGCAAACTCAAACTGATCAAGTTCGAGAATAAAAATATCCGTATGGACATTCGCGGCAAGTTGGCGCTGAGCAACGAGACCAATTCGCCTTTTGCAAATGCCACCATTTCACTTATCAACGACCAGGAAGAAGTGGTGCAGAACACCAGCACCGATGCCAACGGGCATTTCTCTTTCAATTATCTGCCGGCCGATACCAATCTTTATTTAACTATCGATGAAAAAGCTACGGGCCTGCTTCCCAAAGGAACCACCATTTTGCTGATGGATGAAAAAGAGAACATCGTCAATAAATCTACTGCCGACAATTCTTCCTTCCTGTTGGCTAATCTGCCTCCGGAAAATAACAAGCTCGCCACCATTTACATGGAAGACCCCTGGCTGCAGGCTACGCTGGGAAATTTTTCAGAAGCCCTGCTCGTGGTAGAAAATATTTATTTCGACCTGGCCAAGTGGGACCTTGCCTCCGCAGCAAAAGTGGTGCTTAACAAAGTGGTGATCGTGATGAAGAACAATAACAAGATCTCCCTGGATATTTCGGCCTATACCGATTCGCGCGGAGAGGAGAAAGCCAATATGGTACTCTCAGATAAGCGCGCTCAAGAAGCGAAAAAATATATTGTATCGCAAGGCATTGACGCAAAGCGCATCACCGCAAAAGGTTTTGGAGAAACCAAGCTGCTGAACAAATGCGCCAATAATGTGGAGTGCACCGAAGAAGAACATGCTATGAACCGGAGAATGGAGTTCAAAATAAAGAGAGAAAGCAAATAAGTTTCTACGCTTTTCTTCCCTGATTTTTCCTGACTGCCTCCTGCCCCCCTTATATTTTAAGCAAAAATTATTTAGCCTAAAAAAGGCATTTATTGTGTGCTTGTATCGATAATTTTTACCATATTTGTGACAATATTAAGAGGGCTATTGTTCTCCCTTTTAATGCGTTACCATACATGAGGAAAATTTATGCACGCAACTTATTTGCTTTCTTTTTATCTGCTGAAAAAATAGCAGGGTTGCGTTTTTTTGTTTCTGCATTTTTTCTTTTCGCTTTTTATTTTTCAACTTTAACTTCGGCTTTCGCTCAGCCTCAGGGAATAAATTACCAGGCGGTGGCAAGAGACGTAGCCGGAAATCCACTGGTCTCGACCTCTATTAATGTAGAGTTCATTATTCATCAAACAACTTCCGGGGGCTTTCCTGTTTTTGATGAAACATATAATGGTACTGTTACAAATGCTTTTGGACTTTTCTCGCTTGTCATAGGAAAGGGAACACTTGTAACCGGAAATTTTTCAACTATAAATTGGGGTGGCGATATTTATTTTTTAGAAGTAAAAGTTAATGGAACCACACTGGGAACACCCTCTCAATTCCAATCCGTTCCTTACGCACTTTATTCCGGCAATGGTGGAACCCCTGGCGCTACGGGGCCTACAGGAAATGCAGGTGTAAATGGAATCACTGGGCCCACTGGAAATGCGGGAGTAAATGGTATCACGGGTCCGACCGGTGCAGGTATACAGGGAGTCACTGGTCCTACAGGAAATGTGGGTGCTCAGGGTTTAACAGGCCCTACTGGTGCAGGCATTCAGGGAATTACTGGTCCTACAGGAAATGCAGGTGCAAATGGTATTACCGGTCCGACTGGAAATGCGGGAGTAAATGGTATCACGGGCCCGACTGGATTTGGTGCAACGGGCCCAACAGGATTTACAGGTGCAACAGGAATTACTGGCATGACTGGTCTCACAGGACCAACAGGGTTCGGAGCAACCGGTCCGACAGGATTTACGGGTGCAACAGGAATTACTGGCATGACTGGTCTCACAGGACCAACAGGGTTCGGAGCAACTGGTCCGACAGGATTTACGGGTGCAACAGGAATTACAGGTGTGACTGGCGTTACAGGATTAACAGGACTTACTGGTTTAACTGGTCTCACAGGATTTACGGGAGCAACAGGAATCACTGGTGTAACTGGTATTACAGGGCCGACCGGTTTTGGTAGTACGGGTCCCACTGGATTTACTGGCGCAACGGGAATTACCGGTGTAACTGGCGTAACAGGATTGACAGGACTCACAGGACTTACCGGTCTCACAGGATTTACAGGACCTACAGGTATCACGGGTGTAACTGGAGTTACCGGACTGACAGGTTTAACAGGACTGACTGGTCTCACCGGATTTACCGGACCAACTGGTATCACGGGTGTGACTGGCGTAACTGGATTAACTGGTCTCACTGGCTTAACCGGTCTCACAGGATTTACTGGACCAACAGGTATCACTGGTGTAACAGGAGTTACTGGCCTCACAGGTTTAACGGGATTAACTGGACTTACTGGTCTCACAGGATTTACAGGACCAACGGGTATCACGGGTGTGACTGGTGTAACGGGTCTGACTGGTTTAACAGGATTAACTGGTCTCACCGGATTTACCGGACCAACTGGTATCACGGGTGTGACTGGCGTAACTGGATTAACTGGTCTCACTGGCTTAACCGGTCTCACTGGATTTACTGGACCAACGGGAATCACAGGTGTGACTGGAGTTACAGGATTAACAGGACTTACTGGACTCACAGGTCTCACCGGATTCACTGGACCAACAGGAATTACTGGTGTAACTGGATTGACAGGACTTACAGGATTAACTGGCTTAACCGGACTCACTGGTCTTACAGGATTTACAGGACCAACCGGTATTACAGGTGTAACGGGTGTAACCGGATTGACAGGACTCACTGGCTTAACCGGTCTCACAGGATTTACTGGACCAACAGGTATTACAGGTGTAACTGGATTAACGGGTCTGACTGGTTTAACAGGATTAACAGGTCTTACAGGTCTCACAGGTCTCACAGGATTTACTGGGCCAACTGGAATTACAGGTGTAACGGGCGTAACTGGATTGACTGGTCTGACTGGACTCACAGGTCTCACCGGATTCACTGGACCAACAGGTATCACGGGTGTAACAGGAGTTACTGGCCTCACAGGTTTAACGGGATTAACTGGTCTTACCGGTCTCACAGGATTTACTGGACCAACAGGTATCACTGGTGTAACAGGAGTTACTGGCCTCACAGGTTTAACGGGATTAACTGGACTTACTGGTCTCACAGGATTTACTGGGCCAACCGGTATCACGGGTGTAACAGGAGTAACCGGACTTACTGGACTCACAGGCTTGACTGGTCTTACAGGATTAACTGGATTTACTGGACCAACCGGAATCACGGGTGTGACGGGCGTAACCGGATTGACGGGACTTACCGGATTAACCGGTCTCACAGGATTCACTGGACCAACAGGTATCACGGGTGTAACTGGCGTAACTGGATTAACTGGTCTCACTGGCTTAACCGGTCTCACAGGATTTACTGGACCTACAGGTATCACAGGTGTGACTGGCGTAACCGGATTGACGGGACTTACCGGATTAACAGGTCTCACAGGATTTACTGGACCAACTGGAATTACAGGTGTTACTGGAGTTACAGGATTAACAGGCTTGACTGGTTTAACAGGTCTCACAGGATTTACGGGACCTACAGGAATTACCGGAGTAACGGGATTAACAGGACTTACTGGTTTAACTGGTCTCACAGGATTTACGGGACC
>JAHEYK010000009.1 GCA_023251625.1 Bacteroidota bacterium | reverse complement strand
AAAACGCATTTATATCCTTTAACAATGGCTGCAATTGCCAGTCCCATTCCTGTATTTCCGGATGTGCCTTCAATAATTGTGTAGCCGGGTTTTAGTAATCCTGCCTTTTCCGCATCTTCGATCATCTTAACCGCCATGCGGTCTTTAATGGAATTGCCGGGATTAAATGTTTCCACTTTAGCAAGTACAGTCGCTTTTATATCTTTTGTAATGCTATTAAGCTTTACGAGTGGCGTGTTGCCAATAGTTTCAAGGATGTTGTTACGGATGTTCATACAGAAAGCGAAGGTAAAAAAAGGAATCATTAGGCGATAAAATAAATCTTGCTATACAGGATAATTTCCGGCAAATGATGTTGGAATTTAAGGTACTTTCGGGTACTATTTTACATTGGAAAAAAATGTATAAGCAAATCACAAAGTGCAGGATATGCGGCAACACAAACCTGGTGTCATTGATCCATTTGGGAGAACAGGCTTTAACGGGTGTCTTTCCTAAGAATACGTCTGATAAGATTACTTCCGGACCTTTAGAGTTGGTGAAATGCCATCCTAAAAATGAGAATGATAAGGTTTGTCATCTGGTTCAAATGCGCCATTCGTACGACAGCAGTGAAATGTATGGCCAGAATTATGGTTATCGTTCCGGGTTAAATCAATCAATGGTCAGGCATTTGAGGTCAATTGTTGAATATGTTCTTACTGCTGTAAATTTAAAGAAAGACGATCTGATCGTTGATGTTGGAAGCAACGACAGTACTTTGTTGCAGCAATATCCGGTGGATAAAGGATTGGTGCTGACAGGCATTGATCCAACTGGAGTGAAATTCAAAAAATATTATCCTTCTCATGTTGGGCTTATTCCGGATTTTTTCTCTGCGGAGAATGTCCATAAAAATTTTCCCGGAAAGAAAGTAAAAGTACTCACTTCCATCGCCATGTTCTATGACCTGGAAGATCCAATCTCATTCGTGCAAAATGTATTTGATGTTCTGGCGGATGATGGCATCTGGATTTTTGAGCAGAGTTATCTGCCTTTCATGCTTGAAACAAATTCGTACGATACGATCTGCCATGAGCACCTGGAGTATTATGCGTTGCAGCAGATAAAGTTTACGATGGATAAAGTTGGTTTTAAAATAATTGATGTTGCGTTGAATGATATTAATGGCGGAAGTTTCAGGCTAACGGTTGCAAAAAATAATTCAGCACATCCTGTAAGTAAGAATGTTTCTGAATGTGAAGCGAATGAAAAAAAATTAGAGTTGGACACATTGAGGCCTTACGCTGAATTTAAAAAGCATGTTGAGAAGCACAAAGAAAATCTTAAAGAGCTCATCGCTGACCTGAAGAAGAAAGGCAAAAAAGTGTTTGGTTATGGAGCCTCCACAAAAGGGAATGTGCTTTTGCAATATTGTGATCTTACTACGGCTGATATTCCCTGCATCGCAGAGGTTAACGAAGATAAGTTCGGCTCCTTCACGCCCTTTACACTTATTCCGATCATTTCCGAAAAGGAAGCAAGAGCTATGAAGCCTGATTATTTTTTAGTTCTTCCTTGGCATTTCCGTAAAGGGATACTTGAAAAAGAAAAAGAGTTTTTAGGATCAGGAGGTAAATTCATTTTCCCGCTCCCTAAAATTGAAATTGTAGTCGAATGAAAAAAGCCCTGGTGGTCGGACATACAGGCCAGGATGGCATCTATCTCTCAACACTCCTACAAGGAAAAAATTATGAGGTGACCGGTATTTCCAGAGAAAGAATTTCGGAGAATAATTACGGCATAACAAAGCTGGATGTATTGCGGGAAGAACAGGTGTCGGATGCTGTTAAGAAAATCCAGCCGGATGAGATCTATTTTTTAGCAGCAGTTCATCAATCGTCATCAGACAAACAGATGGATGATGGAACTCTGTTTCGAAAAAGCCTGGACCTGAATTTAATTGCTTTAGTTAATTTTTTAGAAACAGTTAGAAAATTTGCACCCGGGTGTAAATTATTTTATGCTGCTTCGTCTCATGTTTTTGGAAGCCCCTCCGTTTCACCCCAGGATGAGTCAACGCCATTTCAACCGGAATGCATTTATGGAGTTACCAAGACTGCGGGTGTAAGAACCTGTCATTTTTACAGAGAGCATCATTCGATCTTCGCTTCGGTCGGAATCTTTTATAATCACGAATCCCCTTTGCGCGAATCAAAGTATGTTTCTAAGAAGATTGTGGAAACTGCAGCGGCCATTAAGAAAGGGTTAAAAACTGAACTTGTGCTGGGTGATCTTGAATCGCAGATAGATTGGGGCTATGCCCCTGATTATATGCGGGCTGTGTATGCTATGATGCAATTACCTGAAGCAGGTAATTTTGTTATTTCAAGTGGAGCTATTCATACGATCAAAGATTTTGTAGTTGAAGTATTTTTACAACTAAACCTGGATTGGACTAAATTTGTAAAAGTGGATCCCACTCTGATTACTAAAAAACAAAAGAAAAATCTTTTTGGAAGCAGCTATAAAATTAAAAATGCAACAGGATGGTTTCCTTCTGTTGATTTTAAAGGGTTAACGAAAATTCTGGTTGATGAAGAAATGAAAAAACATGGCTGAAGGTAAAAAACTCATATTCATTCCTACGTACAACGAAGTAGAGAACGTTGAGCGTATCTACCGTGAGATACAGTCTTTGGCCCTTGGTGCCGATCTGTTATTCCTGGATGATAATTCTCCTGACGGAACTGGAAAACTCATTGATGAATTAGTTGCAAAGAATGATAACACATTTGTAATTCACAGAACCGGTAAGTTAGGTATTGGTAGTGCTCATCAAGCAGGTATTAAATGGGCGTATGACAGGCAGTATGAATTGCTGGTCACCATGGATTGTGACTTTACACATTCTCCATCCTATATCATTAATTTTATCCGCCACAGCGACAAGGCAGATATCGTGGTTGGATCAAGATATATGAAAAAGCACAGTCTTGCAACATGGAACCTGTTCCGAAAATTCCTAACCAATTTAGGCCATTTTATGACCGTTAATTTACTGAATATGCCTTACGATGCAAGTGGAGCATTTCGTTTATATTGTTTGAAAAGAATAGATCGAAATATTTTTTCGCTGATCCAGTCCCCGGGTTATTCATTCTTTTTTGAAAGCTTGTTCATTTTGCATTTTAATAAGAAAAATATATTTGAAATCCCCATCGAGCTGCCTGCCAGAACGTATGGAACATCCAAGATGACCTTTAGTGATGTGTGGAAAAGCTTCGTATTTCTTTCACACTTGTTTTTCAGAAAAACGTTTAATCTAAAATCCTTGCAAATAAAATGACAGCACCTATCGGAAAAGAAAAAGAAATTGAACAGGACTGGGATATTTACTGGGCGGATAAAGATAAGTCCAGCAATGTGGTTTATGATTTTTTGGCGGGTATATACCGTAGGCTTATTGTCAAAAATATTCTAAACCATTTTATAAAAAAATATTTTTCTAAAGGGCTTGATGTGCTTCATGCCGGCTGCGGCAGCGGGCAGGTGGATGCGGACATTGCAGGCTATATTAACATTACCGCACTGGATATTTCAGCAAATGCACTTAAGATCTATAAAGGTATTCATGGAGCAAATTGTAAAACGGTTCAAGGCAATATTTTTGCCCTGCCATTTGCCGACCATTCGTTTGATGGGCTATATAATTTAGGCGTGCTGGAGCATTTTACCCAAGATGAGATCCGGCAGATACTGCTTGAATGTAAGCGTGTGATAAAACCCGGAGGCAAAATACTTGTTCTTTGGCCTCCTGTCTTTGGCTTTACGGTATTTATTCTGGACAGCGCACATTTTATTTTGAATAAAATATTTAGGATGAACGTGAAGCTGCATCCGGATGAAATCACTCGGGTGCGATCACGCAAACATGCTATTCAGACGTTTGAAGATGCAGGTTTTAAGATGATCGAATATTATTTCGGCATCAGGGATATATTTACACAGGCAGTTGTGGTAGCAGAAAACAAGTAGCCAGAAAATGACCCTTGCATCCCTGAATTCGTCATTTTTTTTTACGAAGATTTTCCCCAACGAAAAAGGGGCAAATGCCTTCATTCTTTTTCTTGTATTTTTCCTTTTTGCTTTTGTTGAAGG
This sequence comes from Bacteroidota bacterium, assembly GCA_023251625.1. Classification (GTDB taxonomy): domain Bacteria; phylum Bacteroidota; class Bacteroidia; order Palsa-948; family Palsa-948; genus Palsa-948. The sequence continues at coordinate 41,899 of JAHEYK010000009.1, read as the reverse complement.
TATAGGCATGTTTCATCACGAAATGTGGAGAGATGAGCTTGAGCCCTGGCTGGTTGCGAGCTGCAGCGATACACTGTCAGATTTTTTTCAAAACATGCGAATGGGGTCAAACCCCTATATCTGGTATATCATCTTGCATTTTCTGAGCAAGGTTTCACTGGAACCTGTTGTTGTGCAGATAGCCCATTTCCTGTTTTCGGTCGTTGCTGTGTATCTTTTTTTGCGTTTTTCACCTTTCACGATCCTTCAGAAGATCTTATTTTGTTTTGGTTACTATACTTTATATGAATACGGGATCATCAGTCGTGGCTATGCGCTTACCATTTTTTTTCTTTTTTTATTTTGTTCGCTCTATAAAAAATACTGGGCAACAGGCATTCCACTGGCCCTCGTTATTTTTCTTTTTGCTAATGCAACCGGTGGATTTGGGGTCATATTGTCCATTTCGCTTTTGATCTTCTTTATCGCAAATTATGTTTTTGGTGAGATGGATAATTCCTATCAAAAACTAAAAGCCGGCTATTGGGTCGGTTCGGTGATGATCATTATATTTTCAATCGGGTTTGCGTTGAATACAATGTTTCCTCCCGCAGACAGTGTATACGCAAGTGCATGGTTTACTCAATTTAATTCTACCCGATTTGCCTATGTTCTATGGAGGATCTGGTATGGGTTTGTGCCGATCCCGCAACTATCGGGCATTCAATTCTGGAATACTAATATGGTTCAACTGGGAGATGCACATCCCTTTGCAAAATACTATATTACTTTTTTTTCTTTGTTGTTCCTTGGTATCAATACGCTGATCCTCTCCAGGAAATTAAGCGTGCTAATGTTCTACTTGTCCGGCACCATCGGGATATTACTTTTTTCGTATTTGCAGGAATCTATTTTTTTTAGTAACGCCTCCAGGTATCATGGTTTTTTATTTTTGATTTTTATTGTCTCGCTTTGGTTGACGGATAGTTTTCCTGAAAAGAAAAGTATTTCAATTCCCCTGCTTACAGGGTTAAGTGAAAAGCTCAAAGTCTACAAATTGAAAAAGTACTTCTTGTTATTTTACCTGGCAGCAAATGTTTTAGCATGTATGGCAGCGTATTATAAGGACTATAAATATTCATTTTCGGCAGTTGAAAAAGCAGGAAAATTCATACTTGCCAATAAATTGGAAAAATATCCAGCCAGTGGATACATTGATTGCACGGTTGCCCCGATCACTGCATATATCAGGCGCCCGATGTATTACCCTGACAGAGATACCATCAGTACATTTCCTATTTGGACCAGCCATAATCATACTACGGTCAAGAGCAATATGTTGAATCGCTTAATAAATTATATTTCTAAAAAGGATTCCGTTTTAGTTGTTTTAAATTCCGAGCTTGATACTGCCGGAATTACTAATGTTTACTTCACCCGGCTGGCTGTGTTCGATAAAAGTATTGTGTCTGATGAAAATATTTATATTTATATGGCTAAACACTAATCTATACTGTAAAGAATGATACTTGTAACCGGTTCAACAGGATTTATTGGCAGAGAATTTATCCGTCAGCTTTCTCAAAAAGTTGACAGAAAGGATATTCTATGCCTTGTCTATGATGTCTGTGATAATGAACTTGAGCGTTCCGGCAGAAAAAATCTGGATGATTTAGGCGTTGCTTACCTGCCTGTAGACCTGATATCGGGTAGGGGGCTGGACAAGATCCCGAAATCTCCTGATATGATATTTCATTTGGCATCTGTTACCATCACTGCTTCCCGGGATCACCGGGTGAATGATGTTGGAACACGGAATCTGATCAATGCAATTCAACCAATAAAACCCGGCATGAACTTTATTTATACAAGTACGATCTGTGTAAATGACATGAGAGAAGATTTTTCAAAGCCGATAACAGAAGTGATGGAACTTCCCGTTCGCCCGGCAAATTTGTATGGCAGAAAAAAACTAATAGCTGAAAAATTTCTGAAAAAGGCAGCTGCAGATTTTAAATTTTCGCTCAGCATCATACGGGTTTGCGGAGTATATGGTCCGGGGGCAAGAAGGAACGGGCTTTTTGATAGTATTGAGAAATTGGTAAAGTCAGGTTCTATACTTACAAGGATGAACTGGCCGGGCAAGATCAGCCTTATCAATGTATTGGACATGGCAGGTTTTATATTCGGAGTTTCCGTAAATCCTCCCGAGCCGTCAAAATGGGAGGTTTATATTCCTTCCATTGAAGCACTTAGCATGGCAGAAATGAGCGAGATCGTTCATCAGGAATATGGAATAAAATACAGGCCGTTAAGATTGCCTTCGTTGTTCTGGAATATTTGTTGTTTTTTTGCTCGTCATAAAAATATCATTGAATACATTCTCCCGCATTCCGTTTACGATAGATTTTGGCAGGCATGTTTGCTTGTCAACAATGAATTTTGGAATGTCTCCGAAAAAATTTATAAAGTGATCCCCGGATGGAAACCTTTGAAATATAATGTGTATTACAGGAATAAAATAAAAACAGATAATCCAAATGCTTAAAGAATTATTTGCTTTTATAAAAAGAAATGGCCTGAAAAGCATTTTCGTTCACCTGGTGGAGTTATACGTTGGCGGGTTCCTTAAATTATTCCCCGGAGTGGGAGGGTTGATATTTCGGGGGATCTTTTACCGGATGATATTTTCATCAGCAGGCAAAAAGTTGATCATCTACCCGAATGTTCACCTGATTTTCTGTCATAAAATATCGGTGGGTAAAAGGGTAGCTATTAACGTAGGCACATACATTGACGGCCGTGGTGGAATTACCATGGGTGACAATATCCTTATCGGGCCCAATTGCGTGATCTCAAGCACGGGCCATGGAACAGAATCAACCGATATTCCAATGGCAGAACAACCTGTGCAATACGGACATATTAAAATTGGCAATGATGTATGGCTGGGAGCCAATGTGTTTGTTAAAATGGGAGTCACGATTCATGACGGATGTGTCTTGGCTGCCGGTTCTGTGGTTACTTCCGATGTTCCGCCTTATTCAGTCTATGGCGGTGTACCCGCAAAATTAATATCTCAGAGAAAAAAATGAGTAAAGAGTTGAAAGAAAGTGCTTCTTCAGCAATTCCTTGGAATTTACTGCTCGGCATTGTAGTGCTTGTATTTTGTTTTAGTCTTTTTAAGAATATTTCTTACCCTTTAATCTGGAATGATGAATCGGAGGGAGTGATGGCCGGTGTTCGTATCCTTGAATACGGCTATCCCAAGGTGCATGATGGTAAAAATACGGTCATCTCATCTCTTGCACCCGGGATGAACGTGGGATACAAAGAAAAATATGACGCTAACATCATTATCACCTGGGGAAACTACTACTGGGCTGCAATCGGGGTCTATTTGGCAGAGTTCTCAGATGATATGTACACAAAGACTGCCTTGCTGCGGCTGCCCTTCACCCTGATGGGACTTCTGGGACTTGTTATTTTTTTATTATCTGCAAGAAGACTTTTTTCTAATCCGGATCATTTTAAAATTTTTATGTCCCTGTTTTCCTTTGTTGAATTATTTTCAATATCTCTTGTCCTGCACATGCGTGAGGCACGATACTTCTCGCTGGTAATTTTTGTAAGTGCTTGTTTTTTTTATATATATTCCAATTACTTTTTGTATAAACAAATGAGCAGGATGAAATATTATATTTTTATGACCTTGTTGCTTTTCTTTACATTCCAGGTTAACTTCATTGGCTATGCGATACTAATTGGTGTTTTGTTTTTTAATATTGGAATTATTTTTATACTCAATCTCAGAAAGAATCAGAAAAATCTCAAGAATGAATTTACGGCCGCACTTCATGGTGCTATCCCTGCAGTTATATCCCTGGTCCTTATATATCCATTTTTTGTTTTTTTTGAAATGGCTAAAACTTCTGCAGCTATGTCCGAATTTGTAAAATTTAGTTTTGAGAATTATAAGGTCAATATTGGGTACATCTACACGTATCTTACAACACTGGAGTTTGCGTATACTTTTGTTATCATCAAAACCGTTTGGTTGTTTCTTAAATGGATAGTGCCGTCAGCACCTCAAAATGTTAAAGTTAAAAAGCAGGACCCAACTGAGTTGATGGAAAAATTTTCTCTGTTTGCCACTTCGTTTTTGATACTATATGCACTTATAATTGCCCGTACTCCATGGCTTTTTGTCCGGCATTATATTGTATTGCAACCGGTTATGGTTTTAATTTTGATGGTAGATATTTTCGTCATTTTCTATCAGATACAACGTCAAAAATCGTCTGCAACATATAGGTTTTCTTTTATAGCGTTATTATGCATCACTTTTTTTGTCAATTCTAAGAATAAGATTGAATACATGAAGGAGCATTTTTACGAAATGACACATCAATATAAGGGTGACCTGGATTATATCATCCCTTACCTGAAAGAAAAATACCCGTATACAGACAGCCTTACCATCGCCACTAATTACGAAGAATTTTCTTATATGTACTATCTCAAAAGCAAAGTAACCATTGGTTATGTTTATAATAACATTGAAGATGATGTAAAACATATTCCGGATGTAATTCTTTATCGAAAATCATGGGGAACTGACCCTAAATATTTTAATGAGTTCATCCAAAAGGCGAAATATGAAAAAGTTACACTGCCTGTTGCTGATTATTTTGTAAATAATATTCCTGAATTTGGTTCTAACTTTGTCACACAACATCAGTTCAGAACTAAACTTGCTTCTACAGAGCAGCAAAAGGTGGAGGTCTTTCTAAGAGTCAAATAATCCCCGTGCCTAAAAAAACTATCATCATCGGTGCCGGACCAGCCGGGTTATCCTGTGCGTATAAATTAACAGAAGCCGAGCATTCTGTCGAGATATTTGAGTCCAGCCAGCAGGTGGGCGGATTGGCTAGAAGCTTTGATCTGTGGGAGCAACGTGTTGACTGCGGCCCGCACCGTTTTTTTTCTCAAGACAAGATTGTAAATGATTTTTTTAAGGAGATAATAGGCGATGATTACACCATGGTGAACCGCCTCACCAGCATCTATTATAACAACAAATTTTTTCTTTACCCTTTGAAGCCTTTAAATGCATTTGCCAACCTGGGGCCTATGGTGGTTTTTGAGATCCTGCTCAGTTATTTTTTTCAGCATATAAAATCTGTTAAAGAACCTAAAACATTTGAAGAATGGGTAACCAATAGATTTGGCAAGAAACTTTTTGAAATATTTTTCAAGAATTATTCTGAAAAGCTTTGGGGGATACCTTGTTCAAAGATCGATGCTGAGTGGGCCGCACAGAGAATTAAAAAACTTTCTCTTTGGGAAGCAGTGAAGAATGCATTTTTGGGAGATAAGCAGAAAAAGCATAAAACTCTGGTGGATCAGTTTGCGTATCCCAAAAGAGGTACAGGTTCCCTTTATGAAAAAATGCAAGAGCGTATTTTGGAAAATGGTGGCAAGATAAATCTCAATACACCCGTAAAACGGATACTTAAAGATGCAACCGGAATGGCCAATGGAGTGGAGTTGCTGAATGGAGAGAAAATTCCTGCAGATGTGCTTGTGTCAACCATGCCTCTTACACTGATGGTGAAAGGCCTTGACAATGTTCCGAACGAAGTGGTGAAAGCTTGTGACAAACTTTATTACCGAAATACGATCCTTGTTTATCTTGAAATAGATCATACAGACCTTTTTCCGGATAATTGGATATATGTTCATTCCCCTGAAGTAAAACATGGACGCATTACCAACTTTCGCAACTGGGGCCCCGGTTTATATGGAGATAAAAGAACAACCATTCTTTGCCTGGAATATTGGTGCTTTGAAAAAGATGAAATATGGACCAGCGAGGATCGATATATTTCTGACCTTGCTAAGGAGGAAGTTCAAAAATTAAAACTCATCCCTCCGGCTGCCAATATTCTGAATTCATTTGTGCTTCGCCTTCCCCGTTGTTATCCTGTATATGAAACCGGATATGGAGAACACCTGTCTGTTATTCAAAATTACGTAAACTCCATTCCGAATCTCCTTGCGATAGGCCGATATGGCGCATTCAAATACAACAATCAGGATCATTCCATTCTCATGGGACTTCTGGCAGCTAAAGAAATTATTACTGGCAGTAAAGAGGATCTATGGAACATAAATACCGACAGCGAATACCAGGAAGATGCAAATACCATAGAGACCGGACTGGACCGATGATCAGCTAAACCTCATCGCTTTTACAGGAGTAATAAATGTAATGATATAAGAGGGGAGAAGCAGCATCAGAAAGCATAAGACAAACGTGCCTATATTTAACAATAAAATGTGAAGCAGGTTGAAGTTGATGGGGATAGAAGAAAGGTAGTACGTTGCTTCATCTAAAGGGATCAAGTTGAATTGTTTTTGTAAAATACAAATGGAAATACCGACTATATTTCCCCAAAGCAACCCTCTACCGATCAGGTACGAAGCATTGTAAAGAAAAATCTTCCGAACGCTCCAGTTTGTCATTCCAAGTGCTTTTATGGTACCTATCATGTTCGTGCGTTCCAGGATGAGAATAAGCAATGCAGAGATCATATTGATAGCAGCAACCAGTGCCATCAGTGCCATTACCACCACTGCATTAATATCCATCGCATCGAGCCAGGAAAAGATCTGCCGGTTCAGGTCCTTGATACTTTTGGCAAGGAATTGATAGCCAACAGTTGTGTTCACAGCATCTGTTGCCTCATCTAATTTTTTATAATCGTTCAGCAAAACTTCAAAACCTCCAATGCTGTTCTTCTCCCAGTTATTCAGTTTCTGTACATGAGCAATATCAGCGATCACATATACCTGGTCAAACACATCTCCGAGGCCTGTAGAATAAATACCACAGACCGAAAATTTTCTTGCTCTTTGTTTTTGATCCTGTATAAAAAATATGATAATGGTATCTTTCAGTTTTAGTTTCAATTTTTCTGCATGGAATTTGGAGATCAGAATTTTATCTGACTTAACAGAATCAGAAACCGTGAAAGGCTCGCCGGCAAGAATGTTTTTCTTGAAAAAGTCCCAGTCGAAATCACTGCCTATGCCTTTTACTACTACTCCCTGCAGATCATTCTTTGTTTTGATGATACCGGCTTTGGTGGCAAAAGCCTGTATGTGCCGGATGGATGTGTTCTTATTTAAATCTGTAAGAAATGGTTGGTTGCGGTCAATTGCTGTCCCTTCAAATGATTCATTATTGTCATAGTTAGTGATCTGAATATGCGAACCAAAGCCTATCACTTTATCCCGTATCTCTTTTTGAAATCCGGTTACGATAGCCAGAGTCAGGATCATCACTGCAAGCCCAAGGGTAATTCCGAGAATCGCTATATTTACAATAGGTTTTGAAAAACCTTTGTTGTTTGTAATAATGCGTTTAGATATGAAAAATTCTACCATCTATCAGCTATAAATCTCTTACGAATTTACTAATTTCACGTATGTATCGCTTTTTCATAAGTTGCTTGCTTCTCACCTCGCTTTTCACGTCTGAGTCTTTTTCTCAGCTTGCCAGCCCATTAAAATTGCAGGATAAAAGACCGGCTGATCTTAAAGTAGGGGCCCAGCAAACTGAAAAATATTTTCCGATGATAAACGGAAAGAACATTGCTGTTGTTGCTCATCCGGCCTCTCTTGTAAAGAACACTCACCTGGTTGATACTCTTCTCAAGTCAGGTATGAAAGTGAAAAAAATATTCGCACCAGAGCATGGATTCAGAGGCACTGCACAAGCAGGGGAGAAGATCAAGAATGATATTGATGCGCAAACAGGTTTGTCAGTCATTTCTTTATATGGAAATCACTTTAAACCAAGGCCTGAAGAACTGAAAGATGTGGATGTTGTTTTGTTTGACTTGCAGGACGTAGGGGCGAGGTTCTATACCTATATCTCCACCCTCCATTATATCATGGAAGCCTGCGCAGAAAATAAAAAGCTGCTTATAGTTCTGGACCGCCCCAATCCAAACGGATATTATGTGGATGGGCCTATTCTTGAATCTAAGTTCAAATCATTTTCAGGCATGCATCCTGTTCCCATCGTGCATGGAATGACCATTGGCGAGTATGCGCGTATGATCAATGGAGAGAAATGGCTTGCAAAAGGCGTGCAGTGTAACCTAACCGTTATTCCGGTTGATGGTTATACTCACAATGATCTTTACCAGCTTCCTTTAAAACCATCGCCCAATTTGCCCAATATGTCTTCTGTATATATGTATCCTTCACTTTGTTTGTTCGAAGGAACGATCGTTAGCGTTGGACGCGGAACAGAAAAGCCTTTTCAGCAGTTCGGATATCCTCAATTAGTAGGCGGAAACACCATGTTCACACCAATGCCGATAACCGACGCGAGTGAAAACCCGATGTATAACGGACAAGCCTGTCATGGATTTGACGTTGCAAAGTATGGGGAAGTTTATGTCAAATACTATAAAAAGGTATACCTGTTCTGGATCATGAATTTGTATAGCACCTCTACTACGAAGGATAAATTCTTCAATAACTACTTTAACTCCCTTGCAGGAAATGAAACTTTACAGAAGCAGATCAAAGAAGGCAAGACCGAAGAAGAGATACGAAAATCATGGGAGCCGGGCTTGAGCAATTTTAAAGTGAAAAGAAAAAAATATCTCATCTACCCGGATTTTGAATAGAGACGCGTACCATGCACGATATAGAGCCACATTACAGCTGGAGGCACCATTACTCAGCCGAAGAGGATGAGCGCTCTCCTTTTTATGAAAGGCAATACAGCGAATTTGATTTTACCAATTCCATTTATGGATACTGTATTCACCCGCAATGGGATGAGATAGGCTCCCAAACCCTTTTTATTAAATTACTCTGCGTGGATTATGATGAGCAGTTTGCTGTTATCGAAATGCTGGGTGAGTGGAACGATTGCCTATATAATGATATCATGTTCCTGAAGCGAGACATCATAGACAAATTAATTGACGAAGGGATAAACCGTTTTATTCTTATAGGTGAAAATATCCTGAACTTCCATTATTCAGATGAATCCTATTATGATGAATGGTTTGAGGATATCAATTCTTCAGGAGGTTGGATCGCTCTTATAGGTTTTCGCGATCATGTATTGGATGAGTTTGAAAAGATCGACATTATGAAATACTTTATTTCAAATGAGAATGTCAATGCAATTAACTGGAGAACCTACAACCCCATGCAGTTGTACCAGATAGTCGATAAATTTGTAACAAGGCAGCTGGGCGAGGAGGAATAAATCTATTTCGTTTTCAGCGATAACATCTCGACTACTTTTTTGTCTATCGGAAAAGTAAATTCATCTTCTTTTAATTTTGAAATACTTATCCAACGAAAAGCCTGTGCCCCTTCCTTTTTCTCAAAATCAATTTTGTTTTTAGAGATAGAAATAGAAAGTGGAGAAATGTTTTTTACTACATAATAAATACTGATGAGTTGTTGTTTTTCGTAGAACGCAGCGGGTTGAAAGAAATCAGTGGTATAAAAATGCCTAATCACTTCAATTTCACACCCCAATTCTTCCTGACATTCTCGTTTAAGGCAATCAATCGTTCCTTCGCCCCAATTTAACCCGCCTCCGGGGAATTTCGTCATCTCTTTTCCAAAACGAAATTCATCAGTCACCAGAACCTCGTTCTTTTCGTTGATCAGAAGAGCATATACCCGAATATTAAAAATGGACATACCTTTGTGTGTTAAGCAAAAGTATTAAAACATACCTCCTATGATATTTAAATCAAAAAAAGAAGTCCTGTTTGTCACCCTGGCCGGCTTTTTTATTACCAATGCCATTGTTGCCGAAATGATAGGGGGCAAGCTGATCATGCTGGGACCTTTTGCATTCAGCATAGGTATTCTGCCCTGGCCTGTTGTTTTTCTTTCTACCGATCTTATTAATGAATATTTTGGAACCAAAGGGGTTCGAAGATTATCCATCATTACTGCATGTCTTATCGGGTATGCTTTTATTTTGCTTTACGGAGGTATGCATATCCCCGCAGCTGATTTTTCTCCGGTTCAGGACCAAGAATTCAATATTGTATTCGGGCAATCCATGTGGATCATTGCAGGAAGTATGACGGCTTTTCTGGTTTCACAGATGTTGGATGTGGTTGTTTTTTGGTTTTTCAGACAAAGAACAGGGGGAAGATTTTTATGGCTTAGAGCCACCGGTTCTACAGCCATTTCTCAGTTGGTAGACTCATTTATTGTACTTGGTATCGGATTTCTTTTGCCCGGAAAGATCTCTTTGGCTAATTTCATAAATATAGGTTTGACAAATTACACAGGGAAGCTGATCATTGCAGTTGCACTCACACCGTTGATATACCTCGGCCATTTTCTGATCGATCGATATTTAGGTGCAGAAGAATCCCATAAAATGATCGATCATACAGCAAAAGAAGAAAAGTAGAGGGGTCAGAACTTAGAGCGAGAACGTTTTTTATGCATCACCTTGTAACCTACGGTAAAGGCTCCGAACATGTACGCATCATTGTTCGTGTGATCACCACGCTGTTCGCCAGTACATGGGTAGCAATAGGCCGGGCTGCCGGGCTGTTGTGCATTGGAAAGTTGTTGTGCGGTAGGATTTCCGTTGAATATGGCAGGGTCTGGATAGTTTTTGCTTACATCATCCAGGTAGTCCGAAAATGTTTTGCGCATGCCCAGTTCAAGACCTACGCCCCAGTACCGGTTGATAGCTACTCTGAAACCACCTCCTACAGAAATGATCCCTGTGATGAGCGAATAACCGGATTGCCCTTCCGTATGAAGCGGTTCAAGATAATGCCACTCTCCGTCAGCAGTTTGCCCCTGTGGATTGAAATACAGCATTCCACCTCCTGCAAATAGGTAAACTGATTTATCCTTGTGTTTCATTCCGCGCACACCGCTGATCCGGTATACGTGTCCTTTTTGTTCTCTTATAAAGTTGAATTCTATCTGAGCAGAAAGTTCAACGATATGGGATCTGAAATTCAGGTTTCTTGAACTGCGAAATGGCTCAGTGGTTAGTTTGTCATCACCGGCTATCATACCCCAGATCAAATTGGCCTTAACCGAAAAAAACTGTTGTATTTTGATACGCCCTGAAATACCCAAAGAAGGTCTTGTGCAGCTAGCCTCAAGGTCTTTGAAACCATGGGTGCCTATTTGGTTTGCTCCGCCCAAATCACCTAAGAAATTTGTAGCCCCTATTGAGCCAATCACTTCATATCGGTAAGGAGGTTTATTTCTGCCAAAAGTGCTGTGAGATCTGCTGCGATGCTTGCCGCCAAATAACTGGGCATGAGCTACAGGAGCTATGAAGCTAATTGCTAATATGAAAGATAGTAACTTCCGAATATTCATTAGGTTGCCCGCTAAGTGTGCAAATATAAAAAAAAATTTCTTTTAGGGGAATAAAAAATAATTAACATATTTTTATCGCTGTCAGGCACCTTTTTATAGGATGGAAATAGCTAGTTTGGCTTTCAAAAAAAATTAGACATTTGCACTCTCTTGCCCGGATGGTGGAATTGGCAGACACGTACGTCTCAGAAGCGTATGCCTTACGGCATGGAGGTTCAAGTCCTCTTCCGGGCACATAAAAATTTCAAGAATCTTCTTTATGGCATGACAAATATGTCTGAATGCGTTGGATATCTTACGGCATGTCCCGCTTCAAGCGGGATTCCGGGCACATAATAACACCAGAAGTACCCGTCTGGGCATAAGCGGATGGATGAATGGCGACTGAAGGACCTCGCTATTTGGTGGTGGAGCTTCACTCCCAAACTTAATATTCTTTTTCCCAAAAACAATATTAGGCGCTAACCGTCACCTTTGGCGCGGCAGCCATGATCTCTTCATTGGCTGCGCTTGCATACTGCTGAAAGTTTTTTACAAACGCTTTTGCCAGTTCGTTCGCCTTTGCATCATATGCATCTTGGTTCTTCCATGTATTGCGTGGGTTCAGGATCTCAGAAGGAACCCCACCGCTGCATGAAGTGGGAAATGCAAGATTGAATACAGGAAGTGTTTCAAATTTTACTTTTTCAAGTTCTCCGTTTAACGCTGCTGTGATGAGCGCTCGGGTGTGCGAAAGCTTCATTCTGTTTCCAACCCCATAAGATCCGCCTGTCCAGCCGGTGTTAACAAGCCAAACGTTCACACCTTTATCCTCTTTCAGTTTTTTGCCCATCAGCTCCGCATACTTTGTAGGGTGAAGCGGCAAAAAAGCTTTTCCGAAACAAGCAGAAAATGTAAGGGTAGGTTCTGTGATCCCCATTTCGGTGCCCGCCACTTTAGCCGTGTATCCGGAAATAAAATGGTACATGGTTTGTCCTGCGGTGAGTTTTGAAATAGGGGGAAGCACTCCAAAAGCATCGCAGGTGAGGAAAAAAATATTTTTTGGAATTCCGCCTACGGATGGTTCAACCGCATTGTTGATGAAGTTTATCGGATAAGCAACGCGTGTATTTTCTGTTACAGATATATCATCGAAGTTCACTTTTTTTGTTCCGGGTAAGAAGCGGACATTTTCCAGAAGGGCTCCTTCTTTGATCGCTCCATAGATCTCCGGTTCTTTTTCAGCACTGAGGTTCACGCATTTTGCATAACAGCCCCCTTCAAAATTGAAGATCGTTTTTTCTGCCCAGCCATGTTCATCATCACCTATCAATCCACGGTTAGGATCCGCAGAGAGGGTTGTTTTTCCTGTTCCGCTGAGGCCAAAAAAAATAGCTGTATCGCCTTTCTTGCCCACATTTGTCGAACAGTGCATAGAGAGAACTCCTTTTTCGTGGGGTAGAATATAATTCAGTAATGTGAAAATACTTTTCTTGATCTCGCCTGTGTAGCCGCTTCCTCCGATGAGAACCACTTTTTTTGTGAGATCAAGAATGGTAAAGTTGTGTTGCCTTGTTCCATCATCAGCAGCCACCGCATGAAAGCCGGGGGCATTGAGGATGGTCCATTCTGGGTTAAAAGAAGAAGTTTCCTCTTTCGTTGGACGGATAAAAAGATTGTTTGCGAAAAGATTCGACCAGGGAAATTCTGTCACCACACGAATGGACAAGCGAAATTTTTTGTCAGCGCAGGCAAAAGAATCACGTACATAGATCTGTTTTCCGGAAAGGTAATTCACCATTTTGTTATAGAGTGCATCGAACTTAGCAGAATCAAATTTGAAGTTCACATCGCCCCACCAGATCACATCTTTTGTTTTGTCATCCAGCACGATAAATTTGTCTTTGGGAGAGCGTCCGGTGAATTCCCCGGTATCGACAGCAAGGGCCCCGGTATCGTTAAGTACACCCTGTTTCAGACGCAGGGTTTCGGCAGTAAGTTCAGAGGCAGAAAGGTTCCAGAGAGAGTTTGAGTTGTTTATTCCGATTGATTTGAGCCATTGTTTGCCCTTATCTGTTGGTTCACTCATAATTTAATAGTTAGATTACCTTCTTAACAGATATTAATCTGTTATTAGGTTCGCGAAATTAAAAAAACGGCTGAAAGAATGCAGAAATTATTCTTCAATGTTTATGAACACACTTCGCGTTTTCATCAACATGTACCAGCTTTGTTTTAGAGAGCAATTCTTTCGCTCTTTTTACAAGGTCAGCTTGCTCAGAAGCAGATAATTCGCTGAGTTTTAAGCAGTAATCTGTTTCGCCTTCTCTTCCCCAACGGGTGGGTTCAAAAGCGATCTTTTTAGCATTGCTGTTGAGAAATTTTTCAAACTCGTCTTTTACCTTCATGTCAACTCCCGCTCCTTCGCTGTAAAAAGACACTACTAAACGATACGAATCATCCGGAGCAGTTTGAGTGGCTGCCGGTGCGGGAGGGGGTGCCGCTACTGTAGCATTTTTTTTACTGTGACATGCTCCCAAAAGAAGAAGAAGGATGCCTGATGCTGTTAAACGAAGAATGGTTTTCATAATTATAGGTTTTATGATTTAGTCGATCTGATTACTGAATAAGAAAGCATTAACCATGCCAAAATAAAGCTCAATCCTCCGAAAGGAGTAATTGCCCCGATCCATCGCATTTCTTCATTTCCAATACCCATCAATGGACGAAGCGCCAGGAAATATAGTGAAAAAGAAAAAAGGATGATTCCTGCAATAAACAGAGCAGAGCAGTAATTTAAAAATTTGGATTCTATTTTTTCTACAAGGATAGAGACAAGAATTAATGCAATCGTGTGGTAGAATTGGTAGCGGACCGCTGTTTCAAATGTTTGGAGATTCTCGGGTGGAATTCTTTCTTTCAATGCATGTGCTCCCATGGCTCCTAGCGCAACGCAACATGCGCCTGAAATTCCTGCAATGATGAGTGTGTTTCGTTGCTTCATTTTGTGCAACAAATGTAAATAAATCGTCATTGCAACAGCGTTCTCAAGAGTAACAATCTGATTAGTAATATTTGTAACAGATTCGTTATTAGTAACCAGTGCGGACTATCTTTACACCCTTTATGCTGACACAAAATTTCAAAGACCACTTTATGAAGACCGTGCTGCTGGCATGGCCAGTATGTATCAGTAACCTTGGGCATGTGATGGTGGGTATTGTGGATACCGCCATGGTAGGTGGTATTAAAGAAGATATGATGGGTTACAGCGGCACCACCGCACAGGCGGCTGTTTCGCTGGCAAATGGATTTTATTTTTTAGTACTGGTCTTTGGGATGGGCGTTTCGTATGGTGTAACTCCACTTGCTGCCGAAGCCGACAGTTCCGGTAACTTGAATGAGAATACAAAATTACTCAGTCATGCACTCATCGTAAACCTGCTGACGAATTCGGTCTTGTTCCTGATACTTTTTTCTATTTCTCCTTTGATGGGGCATATTCATCAATCTGAAGATGTGGTAAAACTCGCCATCCCCTTTTTAAACGTGATGATGTTTGGCATGATACCGTTGGCCATATTTGCTTCGCTGAAACAATTTGCCGAAGGATTATCATTTACACGTTTTGCTATGATCATCACCATTGGTTCAAATTTGCTGAATGTGTTGTTCAATTACATCCTTATTTACGGCAAATTCGGTTTTTCTCCTATGGGAATGATGGGTGCCTGCTGGGCAACGTTCTGGGCAAGGCTCGTGATGGCGGGCGGGATGTTCCTTTACATTTTTTACGGAAAACATTTTTTAAAATACCGCGAGGCATTTTTATTCAAAGAACTTTCTTTTGAACGCATGAAAAAAATATTCAGTATTGGTGCTGGCTCCGGCCTTCAATGGGTATTTGAGATTGGGGCATTTGCCTGTGCGCTGGTGATGATAGGCTGGATAGGGAAGAGGGAGCAGGCTGCTCACCAGATCGCATTACAGCTTGCAGCCATGACCTATTTGATCGCAAGCGGCATAAGCGCGGCAGCCAGTGTGCGTGTGGGTAATCAGTTGGGAACAAAAAATATCCCTGAGCTGCGAAAGGCAGCCCTCAGTGCATTTGGAATGGTCATCATAGCGCAATTGCTTTTTGCAGCCATGTTTGTTCTTTGTCGTTTTTCAGTGCCTGCTATTTTCAATGATGAAAAAGATGTACAGCAGATAGTTTCTTCTTTATTATTGATCGCTGCTCTCTTTCAATTATCTGATGGTGTGCAGGTGGTAGGGCTTGGCGTGCTGCGGGGGATAAAAGACGTGAGCATCCCTACGTGGATCACATTCATTTCTTATTGGCTGATAGGGCTCCCGAGCTGTTACGTGCTGGCATTTGTTTTTGGTTTAGGTGTACAGGGCGTATGGTATGGGCTTACCATCGCACTCACTTCCGCAGCCGTTTTTCTTTTCCTGCGATTTAATTACATAATAAGAAGAATGAACATCTCCTGATAAAAATTTTATCTTCGCTTCGATAAATAATGATATGAAAAACATCCTTCTCATAGGTGCCGGCCGTTCAGCATCTACGCTTATAAAATATTTGCTGGATAATTCTCAGCAAGAGAACTGGAAAATTACTGTGGGAGATATTTCCCGGGAACTCGCAAAACAAAAGACCGGTAATCACCCAAATGCACACGCCATTGCCTTTGATGTAAATAGTGAACAACAACGAGTAAGCGAGATCGCTAAAGTGGATCTGGTTATTTCCATGCTTCCTGCTACTATGCATCTGTCGGTGGCAAAAGAATGTTTGAAACAAAAGAAAAATCTGGTCACCGCCAGCTACGTTTCCAAACAAATGCAAGATCTTGATGCAGAAGCAAAAAAAGCGGGTGTTATTTTTCTGAATGAGATCGGCCTGGATCCGGGCATTGACCATCTTTCTGCTATGAAAGTAATTGATGATGTGAAAGCAAAAGGTGGTACCATGGTCACATTTAAATCATATTGCGGAGGATTGGTAGCTCCTGAATCAAATGATAATCCATGGGGATATAAATTCACCTGGAACCCGCGTGCGGTCGTTATGGCCGGGCAATCGGGTGATTCTGCAGGAGCCACTGCGCAATATTTAGAGAATGGAGAAATAAAATATGTTCCTTATACAAGATTGTTCTCCAACGTGGAAACAATTACTGTTGACAAGCTGGGAAAATTTGAAGCATACGCAAACCGTGATTCTCTTTCTTATATGGAACTGTATGGTTTACACGATGTGAAAAATATGTTGCGCGGAACGCTGCGACAGCCGGGTTTCTGCAGAGCGTGGGATGCATTCATTCAGCTGGGCTTAACGGATGATAATTGCAAGGTTTCAGATTCGGAGAATACAACCTATTCTGAATTGATCGGATCCTTTCTGCCCTCTTCCCCTGGAAAAGGGGGTTCTTTAAAAAGAAAACTCGCGAAGTTTTTACATGAGAAAGAAAATTCCCCCGTCATGAAAAAACTGGATTGGGTTGGAATTCTGAAAAATCAGAAGATCGGTTTGAAAGATTCTTCTCCTGCCGAAATTCTTCTTGATCTACTGATGAAGAAATGGAGCCTTAAACCGCACGATAAGGATATGGTTGTTATGCAGCATGAGTTTGAATACAAAGACCCAAGTCAAAAGTCTAAAGTCAAAAGGATAACTTCATCTTTAGTGGTGATTGGCGATGATCAGGTGAATACTGCGATGTCAAAAACAGTAGGGCTTCCGCTTGGAATTTCTACAAAAATGATTCTGAATGGAAAAATAAATTTGAAAGGAGTTCATATTCCGACTGTAAAAGAAATTTATGATCCTGTTTTGGCAGAGCTTGAGAATTTTGGCATCCGATTTATAGAAAAACATTCTTAATGACAACACAGGCAAGATCCACCACATCCCCGATGGTCATCATCGGGATCTTATTTTTTGTTTTCGGATTTGTCACCTGGCTTAACGGCCCGCTGATTCTGTTTGTGAAGCTGGCATTCTCGCTAGATACGGATTCAAAAGCGTTTCTTGTCACCACCGCTTTTTTTCTCGCGTATTTTTTTCTGGCACTTCCTTCTTCGTGGATATTAGGTAAAACAGGCATGAAAAGAGGCATGGCATTCGGGCTCATCGTGATGGCATTGGGTACCTTCCTCTTCGGCACATTCGCTACTCAAAGAAATTATCCCATATCGCTGATGGGACTTTTTATCATTGCTTCGGGATTGTCATTGCTGCAAACGGCTGTTAATCCATACATCAGCATTCTGGGGCCTATCGAAAGCGGTGCGCAGCGCATCAGCATCATGGGGATTTGTAATAAAATAGGAGGGTTTCTCAGCCCCTTCGTGTTGAGCGCCTTTGCACTCAAAAACATTGACAAGTTTGAAGAAAGTGTGAAACTTGCTGCGGATGAGAACACGCGTGAATCTTTACTCAATGAATTTGCCTCCAAGATATATCTTCCTTACATGATAATGGCCGGTATATTGATTGTTCTTGCTGCTTGGATCATGCGCTCGACACTTCCTGAGATCAATGCTTCAGAGGTCAATGAATCACCTGCTGACGGTGAACTCTCTAAAAGCAGGACAAGCATTTTTCAATTTCCATACTTATTACTGGGTGCATTTTGCATTTTTGTTTACGTGGGTGTAGAAGTGATGGCCGGAGATGCGATCGGCATTTATGGGAAGGGATTTGGTATTCCTTCGGATGAAGCAAAATACTTTACCTCATTTACAGTGGGTGCAATGTTTGTAGGATATGTACTCGGCCTTGTCACCGTGCCGAAGGTTATTTCCCAGCAAACAGCATTGAGGATATCAGCTATATTGGGAATTCTTTTTACAGTAATAGCTTTTTTCACGCACGGATATACCTCTGTTATTTTTGTTGCAGCCCTTGGTTTGGCAAATGCAATGATGTGGCCGGCTATTTTTCCGTTGGCTATCAGCGGACTTGGAAGGTTTACCCAAACAGGTTCTGCTTTGCTGATCATGGGTATTGCAGGAGGGGCCATCATTCCTAAAATTTTTGCCGCTATGAAAGAGCAATATAACTTTCAGATTGTATTTGCCCTGCTTATGATCCCCTGCTACTTGTACATTTTATTTTACAGCATCAAAGGATATAAAATTTCAAAATGGTAGGATACTAATAACGAATCTGATACGAATGTTACAAATAAATACCAAACGTCTGATTCGTTATATTTGTAACCAGAAAAAATAACAATAGAAGATGAAACTCTTTGTCAAGAACATTCACCCCGATGTGAACGAAGTAGAGCTCGAAGGGATCTTTGCTGTGCATGGAGAGATCCTTTCTGCCAAGATCATTTACGACCGTGCTGATTGGTCGTCCAAAGGATTTGGCTTTATCGAATTTGAGAAGAAAGCGGATGCTCTAAAAGCCATTGAAGCCATGAACGGGAAAGAACACCGTGGCAAAGCCCTGGAAGTGAAAGAAGCCGTGGAGAAAAAGGGCAGGTTCGACAAGCTGTAAAAGGGCCTTTTCTGTAGGTAAAACTTCCTCTAAATTGTTAACTCTTTATTTATTTTGGTGAAGTGCCTAAATTGTAAAAAAATACTACTTTTGGTGCACTTTAATACAATTAAAATCCCTTCAGATGAAGAAGCACTTTTTTAACCTTTTGATCTTATCCGTTCCTGTATCTTTTTTCCTTGCATCCTGCGGAAGCGGAGGTGATCAGGATAAAGCTGATAAAAAGCTTGAGAAGATGATTGATTCAAGCAATGTGACCATTGGAGTGGAAGGAAAAGTGTTTATCATTCCTTCTCCTATTCAAACGGCTATGCTCATTCAGAAAAGCGGCGCTCCGTATGATAAAAAAATCCTGAACGAGACCGGCAAAGTAAATTCCTATTCAACCAAGTTTCAGAAATGCCTGAATCTGGGTATTTACGGTGCTGATCTGGGTTACACCACTCTTTATGATCAGCAACAGGATGCTCTGATGTATTTTAAGGCTACCAACACACTGGCTACCGATCTAGGGCTTTCCAATGCATTTGATAAGACCCTGATCGAACGTTTTCAAAAAAATATTTCCAAAAAGGATTCGATCCTTGTGCTTGTTTCTGCAGCGTATCGCGCAAGCAACGACTTTTTGAAAAACAATCAGCGCAATGAAGAGGCGGCTCTTATTGTGGCAGGAGGATGGATCGAAACGCTTCAGTTTGCCATCAATATCATGAAGACCAAAGCCAACGATGATGTAAGACGCAGAATAGCGGAACAGAAAAGTACACTTACCAATCTTATATTCCTCATCTCTGCTTTTAAAGGCAATGAAGAATATGCTGAGCTTTTAACCAAGCTCAACGATCTTAAGTCGGAATATGACAAGGTGGTATACAAATATGTATATGAGCGTCCTGTTACCGATGAAGTTAGCAAGGTCACAACCATCACCAGTAAGTCTGAAATTACGATCACTCCTGAAAACATACAGGCTATTGGCGATAAGATCGCTGCCATTCGTGGAATGATCATTGCATAAAACAATATAAAAATTAAAAATATATACTGCCATGAAGAAGTTTTTTCTGATCCTACTTTTTAACTGTACATTTTTGATTTTTAATTGCAGCGCGCAATGCGATACCATCGCATCTGTATGTGCAAAGCATATTGTGTCGCCTTATATTTCAGACGGGCAGCAATACAGGGCGCTTCTCTTGGCAGATCAGACTGCTGAGTTTCACGCTACATTTTTTGGCGGGGGAACTTACCGCATCGCTGCCTGCACAGGTTTGAAGGACGGCAACCTGATCTTTTCTGTATTTGATGAAGACCGCAATCTTATTTTTTCAAATAAAGATTTTAAAAATTCTCCTTACTGGGATTTCAAAGTGACCTCTACCATGGATGTTATTTTGGAAGCAACTCTGGGAGGTGCGCAGTCCGGTTGTGCCGTTGTGCTTATTGGATTCAAGCAGTAGTTTTAATACGTAAGTCCTAATCAGTAATTCGCAATTAACTCATGAGTGAAAGGATATTAAAAGCGCTAATGCAGATGTTCGCCATCATCGCGAAGGTCGATGGCATTAACAATACCGGAAGATTGATTGTACAGTCCTTCCTGAAGCAACAGCTAAACCAGGAGATGGTTGAGCAATACCTGAAAATTTTTGATCAATACCTCGAAGAATATCACAAAGTATCTACACGTAAAGAAGGTGCGGCAAAAAGAACATCTCTCGGTTCTGTTAAGATCCTGAAAATATGCAGCCAGATCAACACAGAGCTTACTCAAAAGCAGAAAGTAGTCGTACTCGTGCGTTTGCTCGAATTCATTTATTCCAATAACGATATTTCCCCTCAGGAACTTGAGTTTGTTACTACCGTGGCTGAAACATTTAACATCAGCGATGAAGAGTTCAAGCGCATTGTTGATTTTGTGAAGAGCCAGCCCGATGCAATTCAAGATTCCCCGTTCTTGCTGGTTATCGACAACAAAGATGCGAAGCCGAATTTTAATGTAAAACATATAAAGTCTACGCACCTCGAAGGCCAGATCAGAGTAGTTCACATTCCGAGTGTAGGCATGTATGTAATGAAGTATTTCGGTACCGATGCTCTTTACCTCAACGGACAGGTTCTTGCGCAGGGTAAATTAAATATCCTTACGGAAGGTTCATCCATACGCAGTCCGCGTGTGCATCCTATCTACTACAGCGATATCATTAGCCGCTTTTTGGCCGACACTTCAAAATCCAAGACTTCGTTTGTTGCGGAGATCGAAGAATATAAATTCCCTACCGGAAAAGTGGGATTACGTAATGTAAATATTTACGAAGAATCCGGAAAGCTTATCGGTATCATGGGCGGAAGCGGTGCCGGAAAGTCTACACTGCTCAACGTGCTGAACGGCAATGAAACGCCAAGCAAAGGCCATATTCTTATCAACGGCATTAACATACATACTGAACGGGATAAGGCTGAAGGTATCATCGGAATGATCCCTCAGGATGACCTTTTGATCGAAGAGCTCACCGTTTTCCAGAACTTGTTCTATAACGCAAAACTTTGTTTTGATAACCTCACTGATTTTGAGATCACCGAAAGAGTAAATCAGGTTCTTTCTGATCTGGGATTGTTCGAGGCAAGAAATTTGAAGGTGGGAAGCCCGCTGGAGAAAACAATTTCGGGCGGACAGCGTAAACGTTTGAACATTGCACTTGAGTTGATACGCGAACCATCTGTTCTTTTTGTGGATGAGCCAACTTCCGGACTTTCTTCACGCGATTCTGAAAATATTATGGACTTGATGAAGGAGTTGGCACGTAAGGGCAAGCTCCTGTATGTCGTAATTCACCAGCCATCATCCGATATCTACAAGATGTTCGATAAGATGATCATCCTGGATGTGGGCGGTTATCCTATTTATTATGGAAACCCAATTGATGCGATCATCTATTTCAAACGCCTGATCAATCATGTGAAGAGCGATGAGAGCGAATGTGCCGAATGCGGAAACGTGAACCCGGAACAGATATTCAATATCATTGAATCAAAAGTACTGGACGAGTATGGAAACCTCACGCGTAGCCGGAAAATATCTCCTTCTGAATGGAATGTGCATTATGTGGCTCAGATAGAGAAGACGCTTGAAAAACCTCAGGAGCAGAGCGCTTCAGCGATGAGCACGCTCAGTATCCCGAATAAGTTCAAGCAGTTCAAGGTGTTTGTAACGCGGGATGTGTTGTCAAAACTGGCGAATACACAGTACATGTCCATTAATTTTCTGGAAGCACCCTTGCTTGGTTTCATCCTTGCTTTCATGGTTCGTTTCTATACTACCGATATTTCCAACAAGACAGGATATATTTTCTTTCAGAATGAGAACCTGGTGGCATACCTCTTCATGTCTGTTGTAGTATCTCTCTTTATTGGCATGATGGTGAGTGCAGAAGAGATTATTAAGGACAGGAAGATCCTGAAAAGGGAAAAATTCCTGAACCTCAGCCGCATCAGCTATCTGTTCTCGAAAGTGACCATACTTTTTGTTATTTCGGCTATACAAATGGCAATGTTCATCGGAGTGGGTAATTCGCTTCTCAGTATCAAAGGAATGTATTTTGATTACTGGTTTGTGCTGTTCACTACTGCTTGTTGCGCCAATATTCTGGGACTTAATATTTCAGCAAGCTTTAATTCTGCGATCACGGTATACATTCTGATACCTATCCTGCTCATCCCGCAGCTACTTCTCAGTGGTGTAATTGTGAAGTTTGATAAGCTGAACCCGCTTCTCACCAGCCAGAAAAATGTTCCTTTCTCAGGCGAAATGATGACCTCCCGCTGGGCATTTGAAGCGCTAGCGGTGAACCAGTTCAAGGCCAATAATTTTGAAAAGCAATTCTATTCCTTCGACAAGAAGATGTCTATCGCTTCTTTCCGCAAAGATTTTGTGATCACTAAACTGAAAGAGAAGATCGATAAATCGCTCGCTAATTATAAGGAGCCTAAAAGTAAAGAAGATGTGAGCAACGATCTT
Source organism: Bacteroidota bacterium (assembly GCA_023251625.1). Lineage (GTDB taxonomy): Bacteria > Bacteroidota > Bacteroidia > Palsa-948 > Palsa-948 > Palsa-948. Next base: position 18,992 of record JAHEYK010000009.1, on the reverse strand, counting down.
GCACTGGTTAAGTCAGAGATATTGAAGGAAATGAATGTGACAAAGAAGTATAAATGTGCGGTGGTTGACAAATTGAACCTGGGAAGTTTCAGTGACGAGGTAGGGGCGCAAGCCACTGATTATCTGAATGCCGTGCAGCAGCTGTACATGAAAAGCTATAATGTTACCAGCGAAGCAAAAGATGCGCTTACTACTAAGCTTCAAAAAAGTTTAGGAGGTGATCAGTTCCTGCAAATGAAATATGAATATGAGAACGAAAGCCTGGATAACCTGGTAAAAAATTCAAACTCGCTTGAAAGTAAAATTCTGGAAAGTGATGGAGAAGTGATACAGCGCACCGATCAGATATTCCTTGACCCGGATCCGAACACATTCCTGCGCGCACATTTTTATGCTCCCCGGAAGGCCATCTTCGGAAAATATTTTGACACCTATTGGGTGAACATGTGCGTGATCTGGTTCATGACGCTTACATTGATCATCGCTCTTTACTTCGACTTGCTCAAAAAATTGATCGATGGGGCGGAGAACCTGTTCTCCAAACTTACCGGAGGTAAAAAGCAAGATTAAACTTCGTTTATTGAAATTAGAAAGGGGGACATGGTCCCCCTTTTTTTTTGTGCATATTATCGTGCCGTCAGGTCTTTCGAACACTTGTGGTGGTAACACCTGACAGCATTGTAATTACCCAATCCTCTCCATCATAGAAAAGTAGAAGTCTCCCTCTATCTTAGCGTTCTCATCACTGTCAGAGCCATGGATGGCATTTGCATCAATAGATTTGGCGAACATGGCACGAATGGTGCCGGGAGCTGCTTTTGTCGGATCTGTTGCTCCTATCAGTTTTCTGAAATCTTCAATAGCATTATCTTTCTCCAGAATGGCAGCTACAATAGGGCCTGAACTCATGTATTTTACAAGTTCGCCATAGAAAGGCCTTGCTTTGTGCACTTCATAAAATGCTCCAGCTTTTTCGGGGGTGAGGTGCAGCATCTTCATCGCGATGATCCTAAACCCTCCTTTAATGATAGCATCCAGGATAGCTCCTGTATTTTTATTTGCCACTGCGTCGGGCTTGATCATGGTGAAAGTACGGTTCATAAATAGTTTTTAGGGTTTTAAATGAGAGGCGAAAATAGCAAATATGTGGAAATGATCGACTTGAAGCAAAAGTCCCAAGCCCAAAGTATCAAGCCCCAAGTCCAAAGAAACTACCAAGGTACTATCCTTGGAATTTTGGACTTGGGGCTTGTGACTTGAGACTTTCGCTTTCTATTCCGCTTTTGGCTTCGCCTCCGGCTCACACCAGTCTCCGCAGCGCTTGCGGAATTTTTCCTTTTCTTCTTCGCTCATGCCTTCCCATTTTTCTTTCCACCAGCGTCCGCGCCAGTGACCTCCGCGGTGCCCGCATCCATGCCTGTCCGGCAGGCAGGCGCATCCATGCCTGCCTCTGAACCCTCCGAAAAGGATCTTTGACAGAATCAGTATGCCGAAAGCCTGCCAGTAATTAATTACTGCAGCTCCTGTAAAAATTGCCGGTATGAGCCAGTTCCATAAATGCATGACCACATATCCCAGCAGGAAGGCGCCCGCAACGGCTGCGATGCCAATCCCTATTCCTCTTTTGATCCAATGATTTCTCATGTTGTTTTAGTTTTTATGCCTCTTCCAGAACCCCTCTCCTGAGGAGAGGGGCAGGGGTGAGGCGATTAATTAGTTAATAGTTCGTTGTATAATTCTTTTAATCGTTCTCTCAGAAACAATACAGCATATCTTTTCCTCGACAAAAGTGTATTCACACTGGCGCCTGTCGTCTCCGAAATTTCCTTGAAGCTTTTTCCGTCTATTTCATGAAGCATGAACACTTCACGCTGTTCCTGGGGCAATTCGCCCAAAGCCTCTTCCAGTTCTTCCATCACAGCAGAACGCAGCATCTTTGTCTCGGGCGAGTCGTTTTGCCCCGGAAGAATATCGGCAAGATTCAGCATTTCTCCTTCTTCTTCTCCGTTATATAATAATTGCTTTTCGAGCGATTCAGGTTTCTTTTTTCTAAAACGATCGGTGATCTTATTCCGTGCAACGGTGAAAAGCCATGCGGTCATTTCTTCAATGGGCTTCATGAGGCGATAATTTTCAATGAGCTGATAGAAGACATCCTGCAGAATATCTTCGGCATCATTGGTATCAGGAATGCGTTTACGGATGAAATCCAGCAAACGCGGGCTTTCCTTCTTCACCGTCTCCTGTATGGATTGGTTCTGGCGCTCCGTCATGGCTGTATCAAATGTAAGCACAATGTCCTTCATACCCATTAAGACGAATGGCAGGAAAAGATATTGTAAAGGAATTCCCCTAAATCCCTAAAGGGACTTTGAAACTTTAGTCTAATCGAACGGAATTGTTGCACCCTTCTCGCCTTGGCGCAGCAAGGTAGAGCCGGGGTAACAATTAAGCAGCCTCTCTCCCCAGGGCCTTCAGCATCCTCATGTGCGATGCAATGGCATTTACAATAGAGGGATTCATATTGTAGGGCAGGCCGAACTCCATCGCGGTCTTTTCAACGATATGAGAAATTTTCCGATAGTGGATATGGCATACGTTCGGGAAAAGATGATGTTCGATCTGAAAGTTAAGTCCTCCCACATACCAGTGAAGCCAGCGATTGCTTCTGGAGAAATTTGCAGTGGTCTGAAGCTGGTGAATGGCCCATTCGTTTTCAATGTTGCCGCCCTGGTCAGGTAAAGGCTGTTCTGCACCTTCTACCACGTGCGCCAATTGGAAAACAACAGCCATGATCATTCCGCCTGTGCAATGCATCACGACAAAACCAAGGGCTATCTGCCACCAGGTAAAATCAGAAAATAAAAGAGGCAATCCGAGAACCACAGGAAAGTAGATTGCTTTTGTTCCGAATAGTTTTAAATATTCTAATGCTGGTTTTGCATTCTGTTGTTCTGTAAGTCCGGTCTTGTTATAATTCTTCAGTTGAAAAAAATCTCCGATCAGTTTTGAAAGTGTCATGAAGCTGTAGAGGAACCACCAGTACAGATGCTGAAAGCGATGGATCTTTTTCAGTGGGGCATGTTTGGAGAAGCGTAGTGCAGCGTGACCCGCAATGTCTTCGTCCATGCCGTCAATATTTGTAAAAGTATGGTGCAACACATTGTGCTGCACTTTCCAGTTGAAAATCGTTGTCCCCATCAAAAATATAGAACCGCTCAGCAATTGATTGAGCCATCCTTTTCTTGAAAGTGAACCGTGAGCGGCATCGTGCATCACCGCCATGCCTGTACCTGCCATACCAGCGCCCATTATAATAGAAAGCGGAAATATCATCCAGCCCGGCATTGACACTGTGATCATCAGAATAAAAGGAATGATATATAGAGAAAGCATCACAACCGATTTCACACCCATCGTCCAGTTGCCCTTTGTGGAGATGCCCCTTTCCTTGAAGTAATCGTTTACGTTCTTTTTAAGGGAAGCCATGAATTGCGAGCGATCTCTTTCAAACCTTATTATTTTCATAAAATAGGTGTTTTTATGCTTGTTGTCATGAAATGTACGTATAATTATTAAGCGTATGATGACGCAAGGAAGATTTTATCCACATATGAAAGCTGAGCCGGTCTTGTTTACTCACGCCTCTTATTAAAAGGGGAAAAAAATTAACTTTGTCTCTCATTTTATTTCAACTTTAGAATCAATAATATGTTTGAGAATTTAAGTGATAAAATAGACCGTGCATTTAAGGTTCTGAAAGGGCAGGGCAAGATCACCGAAGTGAATGTGGGTGAAACGCTCAAGGAGATCCGCAAGGCATTACTGGATGCGGATGTGAATTTTAAAGTGGCTAAGACCTTTACCGATAACGTAAAGGCAAAAGCGCTTGGGCAGAACGTGCTTACCAGCCTTTCCCCTGGCCAGCTGATGACCAAGATCACACGCGATGAACTTGCGGAGTTGATGGGAGGGAAGAATGCGGAGTTAAAAATGTCCGGTAATCCAACCGTCATCCTGATGAGCGGCTTGCAGGGGTCCGGTAAAACAACTTTTTCAGGAAAGCTTGCCAATTACCTGAAAACTAAAAAAGGAAAAAATCCGTTGCTTGTTGCCTGTGACATATATCGCCCTGCAGCGATTGATCAATTACATGTTCTTGGACAACAGATCGGTGTAGCGGTGTTTTCTGATCGTGAGAATAAAGATGCGGTAAGCATTGCGAAAAAGGGAATAGAATTTGCTAAATTAAATAATCACTCAGTGGCCATCATCGATACAGCCGGCCGTTTGGCAGTTGATGAGCAAATGATGAACGAGATCGCTGCGGTGAAAAAAGCTGTTTCCCCCGATGAAATATTATTTGTAGTGGATGCCATGACCGGGCAGGATGCTGTGAACACAGCAAAGACTTTTAACGAACGACTGGATTTCGGTGGAGTAGTGCTCACCAAACTGGATGGCGATACACGTGGCGGGGCAGCTCTTTCAATTAAGAGTGTGGTAAACAAACCCATTAAGTTCGTAGGGACCGGAGAGAAGATGGATGCGATAGATGTCTTTCACCCGGATCGCATGGCAGACAGAATCTTGGGCATGGGCGATGTGGTTACGCTCGTTGAACGTGCACAGGAACAATTTAGTGAAGAAGAATCTAAAAAACTTCAAAAAAAATTATCCCAGAATAAATTTGATTTCAATGATTTTGTAAGCCAGCTACAGCAGATAAAAAAGATGGGCAACATGAAAGACCTGATGGGGATGATTCCTGGAGTCGGAAAAGCAATTAAGGATGTGGATATCAATGACGATGCGTTCAAATATATCGAAGCCATCATTCAATCCATGACCCCAAAAGAAAGAAGCAACCCCGAGATCATTAATGGTAGCAGAAGAGAACGTATTGCAAAAGGCAGTGGCCGCCAGGTACAGGATGTGAATAAACTGCTCAAGCAATTTGAAGAAACACGCAAGATGATGCGCATGATGGGAAATAAAGATCAGATGCGCAAAATGATGTCGAATATGCAGAACATGCAGAAGCCGCGATAGGATACCAATAACTAATGGCAACGAATATTACGAATAAGCATGCACTGATTAGTAACATTTGTAATTATTCGTTATTAGTAACTATATGACAATCATTGACGGAAAAAAAGTATCGGAAGAGATTCAGGGTGAAATAGCTGCTGAAGTGCAAAAGCTGAAAGCTGCGGGAAAGAAAATACCTCATCTTGCTGCAATACTTGTTGGTAATGATGGTGCCAGCGAAACATATGTGGGGGGGAAAGTGAAAGCCTGCGAAAGAGTAGGATTCAGATCGACTCTGGTAAGATTGCCGGATACTGTTTCTGAAAGTGAACTGCTGAAAAAAATATCCGACTTAAATAAAGACAAGGATATTGATGGCTTTATTGTTCAACTGCCTTTGCCTAAGCATATTTCCGAACAGAAAGTAATTGAAACCATCGCCCCTGAAAAAGATGTGGATGGATTTCATCCGGCCAATGTGGGGAGAATGGCGCTTAACCTTCCAACCTATTTGCCCGCAACGCCTTATGGAATTCTGCAGCTGATCGAACGTTATAAAATTGAAACAGCAGGAAAAACCTGCGTGGTGATCGGCAGAAGTCATATTGTGGGTTCCCCTATGAGCATTTTGATGGCCAGGAATACGTATCCGGGAAATTGCACGGTAACGCTAACTCACAGCAAAACAAAAAATCTGAAAGAAATTTGTTTCAGTGCTGATATTTTAATTGTCGCTTTAGGTAAGGCAGAATTTCTCACTGCTGATTATGTTAAGCAAGGTGCAGCGGTAATTGATGTCGGTATCACACGCGTTAAATCCGACAAAACAAAAACCGGCTGGAAATTATTAGGTGATGTAAAATATGATGAGGTGGCTCCCAAATGTTCTTTCATCAGCCATGTTCCCGGTGGGGTAGGCCCAATGACCATCACATCTCTGCTTCTGAATTCCCTGAAGGCGAGTAAAAAAGAGGTCTATTAATTATCAGGTGCCCCTTCGTTGATCCACTTTCGGATTTTATTGATATCACACTCCGGCAGTTTAACTCCTGATTTTGGCATGAAAGAAGCATTGCCATCCCATGTGATGGAGCTAAGCAATTTGCCATTCGTTGCAACAGCATTAACACCCACTTGAATATCAAGTATCGTCTGTCCGGATGCAGTTGCGGAGGTGTGGCACGAATTATCCTGGGCTCCACAGCTGTTGTTCATAATGGGTACAATGTCCGTTGCATAAGAAATAACCATACTGGTATCACAGCCCGGCCCCAAAGGCCTTGGTTTAACTAATTCTCCTTTGTCCTTGGTGCACGCCACAAATACCGCCAGTAAAATAACTGTCCAGTTTGTTGTTTTTTTCATATTACTTCAAAGAGTTTCCGGGTATTTTATTCGATCACAATTTGTTTAACTGTTTTTTCTTGTTTTGTTTCCAATGAGATCATGTAAGTGCCTTTGGATAATCCTCCTGCGTCAAATGCTATAGAGTTATTGCCTTTGTTAAATAAAGCAGATGAGATATCTTTCACCTTTTTTCCGTTCAGATCATAAATAATCGCAGCAACATTTCCAGCCTGTGCCATGTCAAACTGAATGAAACCTTTTCCGCTCAATGGGTTGGGATACACTTTTACAGAATTTTCATTCAGTATATTTTCTGCTATTCCGGTGCCAATGGTAACCCCGCTCACAGCAACATTCTGGGAGGTTCCTCCTAAAGTGGATATCACAACATTGCCGCTGTGCGGACCTGCAACGGCAGGGTTGTAGCGAACATACATCTTGAAATTACTCAGCCCCCAGATCGGATTGAAGGGAGTCCAGTAATGTTTCAGGTCCCAATCTCTTGTTTTATTTGTAGTGATCTGAAATTGTGGAGGGGCAGTCCAGATGATGCTGTCCATCAAACCTGAAAAAGTAACTGTGAAGCTGTCAATGCTTGAAGGAGTTCCAACACTGGTTGAGAACTGTGCTATCGTTGTCTGGTTAGGTGTGTTAATGACAGGGTTTGCAATTTGCCCGGTGAATGCCGCAGTTTTGGAAGTGGCTCCACTGCTGCTGAGAGTGACTGTTTGGTTGGACGCTCCGCTTAAAGATGCATTGTATCGCACATAGAATGGAGTAGTGTTCACATTTCCGCTTGCCTGGGTCAAGGTGATCGCACTCGTACTAAAACCGCCGGTAGGGCTTAAAGAGAGTTCATAAGGAGAAGGAATGGAAATGGAAATATTATTAGAAAGTGCTTGCCCCGAAACATAAAAACGTTTAGGTACTGACGGGATGCTTGTTGTCGCTCTGAATGTTTGCGCACTGATAGAAGATAAAATGAGCGGTGCTGATACAGGCGTATTTGGATTGAAGGTCATGCTGCCTTTGTATACATTATCTCCTGCATCATTCAGTTGATTATTGTTGGCGGCAATACCGTCATAATAAAATGTAACCGGGCCCTCATTGGTAGTCGGAGCTTTCCAGTTAAAATTGATCACAGCAGGGTTTGTGGTTAAAAAAACTCCCTGTGGCGGAGCCTGGTGGGTTATATACAGGCGGCTATAGTTTTGTACTTGAGTATGTGCTGCATCTGTAGCGGTCATGGTGCCTGAATTAGACATTCCACTGTTTACGGCAACTCCGCTGAAACCAAAGTGCTGGCATCCTGCTTCGGTCAATGTGATGGTCATGCTGTACGTAGTTCCGGGAGTATATATGTTGGCGGGTATATTAGAAGTAAGAGCGATCGATCCGGGCCCTCCGTTATCGGGGAGTCCGCCTGTGCTACCATTCCCATTTCCGGCACCATGACAACCGGCTTCTGAACAGGTATTTTCATCCAGCGTGCCTGAATGCCTGTTCATGCCGTTGCTGTCGGAAAAAGCCGCATTATGAATAACGATCAGAATAATGATTGCCAGGGAGATGATAAGTAGTGATTTTTTTTTCATAAAAATAAAGATATTAAGAATTATTTGTGTTCTTATTGGCCAATCTACAATACTTACACGGAATAACAAAGATAAAGGTTGGGCGGTATCGAAATAATAAATTTTGTGTGTTTAACACCGGGAACAGCTTTAAACAGGGTATTTTACGCTAAGCAAACTATTTCTGTATTTTTACTAATATTATGTCATTAGCTGCTACAAAGCCCGAGATCTTAAAAGGTACTCTTCTTCCTCTTATGGAAGAATTCTACACCATTCAGGGCGAAGGGTTTAATACCGGCAAGGCTGCTTATTTTGTACGCATAGGAGGGTGCGATGTGGGCTGCCACTGGTGCGATGTAAAAGAGAGCTGGGACGCAAGTATTCATCCTCTTACCGAAGCGGATATAATTATAGAGAACGCTTCAAAATTTCCTGCTAAGGCGGTCGTTGTTACAGGAGGAGAGCCCTGCATGAGCGAGCTTTCATACCTCACCAAAGGCTTTAAGAAAAGAGGTATTCAAACTTTTCTGGAAACCTCCGGTGCATATAAAATTACCGGTGACTGGGACTGGATCTGCCTTTCTCCCAAAAAAAATATGGCTGTGCTCAAAGAAAATTTTCCAAAGGCTAATGAGCTGAAAGTGATCATTCATAATAAAGATGATTTTCGCTTTGCGGAAGAACAAGTGGAGATGATGGTTAATGGAAAAGGGTTAATGTCTAATGGAAAGAATACATCAACCATTAGCCATCAACCATTAGCCATTCTTTTTTTGCAGCCCGAGTGGAGCAAACGAAATGAAATGATGCCATTGATAATCAATTATGTTCAGCAGCATCCACAATGGATGATATCTTTACAAACGCATAAATACATCGGAATTCCTTAGGAACGGTTCTTGATTATAAGACTATATGAAGAGTGTTTTAAAAATATTTTTTGTTTCTGCCATCTGCCTTTTGCCATCTGCCATCTGCCATGCGCAGCAACAATACACTACCAAGAATAAAAAAGCAATCTCATTATACGAAGAAGCGATCAAGTACATGTATGCCCGTAACGAAGAAAATGCAAAGCAATCTTTACTGAAGGCGATTGAGAAGGATGAGTTGTTCATAGAGGCACATTTGATGCTTGCTGATATTTATGCTGACATGAAGCAGTTTGAAACGGCTGTTGCTGAAATCAAGAAAGCACTTGCTGTCAATCCGGATTTTTTTCCTATGGCTTATTACACCCTTGGAAAATATTTGGTAGCACTTAACAATTACAAAGAAGCCAGGCAGAATTTTGAACGCTTCTTGCGAAAACCATCAGAGAACCGGGAAATAAATATAGAAGCACAGCAATGGCTTATCAATTGTGATTTTTCGATCAATGCTCTTGAGCATCCGGTTCCATTTAAGCCGGTGAATGCAGGTGCGGGATTGAATTCCAAGAACGATGAATATTTCCCGAGCATGACTGCCGATGAGCAAATGTTCTTGTTTACCCGCAATCTTCCAACCAAAGCGAATCCGTATGGCTTGCAGGAAGATTTTTATGTGAGTAACAAAACAGATGGCAAGTGGGGGACGGCATTCAGCATCGGAAATAAAATAAATACAGAACGAAATGAAGGGGCTCCTGCTCTTTCTGCTGATGGAAATATTTTATTTTTTGTGGTTTCAGAAGAAATGTCTGATGATCCCAACGGGCATGATTACGGTTTAGGAAGAAAGGGATATGGAAGCTGTGATATTTTTTATTCTGTCAAAGAGGGCAATGAATGGAGCAAGCCTCAAAATGCGGGCCCCGGAGTAAATTCCTCCAATTGGGAAACTCAACCTAGCTTTTCTTCGGATGGAAAAACATTGTACTTCATTCGGGGGCAGATACGTTCTCATTCCATACACAATCCGGATATATATATGTCAGAGATCGGCAGCAACGGAAGATTTGGCCCCGCGGTAAAACTGAGCGATGTGATCAATACTCCAAGAGAAGAAGAATCTGTATTTATTCATCCGGATAATCAGACCTTGTATTTTTCATCGAATGGGCACCCCGGTATGGGCGGACAGGATATTTTTATGTCACGCAGGCAATCAAATGGGCAATGGGGTAGACCTATGAATTTAGGTTACCCGATCAATACTTCCAGTGACGAGAACAGCTTGTTGGTTTCGCGAAGCGGTAAACTGGCCTACATGGCTTCTGACCGTCCTGGAGGATTTGGAGGCCTTGATATTTATTCCTTTGAACTGGACGAATCCATTCAACCCGGAAAAACAATTTATGTAAAAGGGAAAGTATATGATGCGGATACAAAAACACCCCTTCAATCGGATATAGATGTAGTGGACCTCCAAACAGGAAGTTCGATGGTAAAATGGGTGTCGAATAAAACAACCGGAGAATTTTTTATATGCCTGCCCGTGAACAGGAACTATGCATTCGAAGTCACCAAAGCAGGATATCTTCCAAAGTCAGAAAATTTTGCATTAAATGAAAGTAAAGATTATCAACCTTTTGCCATAGAAATCCCTTTGTCACCTATTTCTATAACAGGCGCTCCAGTTATTCTTAAAAATGTTTTTTTTGAGACCAATAAATATGACCTGAAAGATGAATCAAAAGTTGAATTAAACAAGCTCGTGGAATTTTTAACCGGAAACCCATCCCTTAAAATTGAACTCAGCGGACATACAGATAATGTTGGGGATAAAAAATCAAACCAGGTGCTTTCCGAAAATCGTGCTAAATCTGTTTCTGAATATCTTGCCGCACATGGAATAGCAAAAGAACGTCTCACATTCAAAGGCTATGGAGATACAAAACCCGTTGTGCTCAATGATTCAGATGAACACCGCCAGATGAACCGAAGGACCGAGTTTAAGGTCATTGCCAAGTGATTCCTATCTTTGTACTCATTTTATGAAAAGATTTTTTTCTATTTCTGTTTTTTTATTGATTATTTGTTTGGTGAATGCACAAACAAATAATGGCAAGCAGCAGACTATTTTAATAAGGCTTTTCAATAGCTATAATGTTACTTCGGTAAATTTTTTGCCTGTTTCCGGCGATTATAGCATCTATGCGGATAGTGTAAGACTTTTTGAGGCGGATAAAATATCTTTTATAACCGTCTCGCTTTCCGGAGATTCCGTGCTGGTGCAGACGCCTGCTTATCAGAAAAAGTCCCGCTCTGTTCGGTTTGTGCCACAAAGTTCTCTTTCAAGTTTTAAGTTAAAATCTATCCAGCCGGATTATAAAGTAAGGACCTATGACGATGAACTGCAGATATCAGCACAATCAAAGACCTTAAGGATCATAAACAAGGCCGATATAGAAAAATATGTTGCCGGTGTTGTTCAGTGGGAGGTAGGCCTTAATAATCCCCAGGAGTTCAATAAAGTAAAAACAATTGTTTGTCGAACCTATGCGCTTGGCAACTGGCGCAGGCATGAAGACGAAGGTTTTCAGTTATGTGATGAAGTGCATTGCCAGGTCTTTAAAGGAAAAACATTCAGTCAGAATATTCAGAATGCAGCCTTTGAAACCGCAGAATATATTTTAGTAGATGATAGCGCCCGCATTATCACAGCCGCTTTTTTCTCCAATTGTGGCGGACAAACTATGAACTCAGAAGATGTGTGGTCTAAATCTGTTTCTTCGTTGAGGTCTGTTAATGATACGTTTTGCCTGCATAAAACAAATGCAGTCTGGGAAAAGAAGATCCCCAAAGATCTGTGGCTCGACTATATTCAAACGAAATACGGATTCCCTGTTCGTGACAGTGTTTTAGTTAAAAGAGTATTGAGTTATAACCAACCTCGCCGCCAGGTCTATTTAATGAACGATAATTATTTTATTCCTTTAAAATTTGTGCGCGAAGACATGAAGCTGAAATCTACTTTTTTCACCATTAAGGAAGAGGGAGATAACGTTGTTTTTTGTGGGAAGGGATTCGGGCATGGAGTAGGCCTATGCCAGGAAGGTGCTATGAGAATGGCCGAAAAGGGTTACTCCTATACCAAGATCATCAACTACTATTACGCCAATATTCACCTTATCCGGTTTTCACAGTTGGATTTCTTCAAAATTGACTAATATGCTAGTTTTCTGCAAGTTATATTATTTTGTTTACCTTTGTAGTTCAACGGTACCCACATGAGAGCCAATCTTGTAATAACCGTACTACTTTCATCCATCGTATTTCAAGCCTTTTCTCAAGGCCAAAAGCCCTATGGGGGGTTCTCGAATACCGCCACAAAAAAGACCGAGAAAAAGATATTGCGTGCTGCCCGAAACGAGGTTGATTACGGCAATTACTCGGGTGCTACAGAAAAATATGTTGAATTGTTAAAATTGGATTCTACCAATCCGATGTACAATTTCGAGCAGGCGCAAAACTTGTATAATAATTTTCATCAGACACAATCGATCCCCTATTTTGAGACCATGCTCAAATACAGCAAGGACTCGATCGGAGAAGCGTATTATTTTCTTGCCAATGCCTATCACTTAGATGCGAAATTTGATCAGGCTCAGAAAAACTACAAGATATATCTTGATATGCTCAATTATCACGGAACTGCTCTTTCAACTGATGAGGAAGCTGATCTGAAAAATGAGGTGCTTCATAAGATAGAGATGTGCGACAACGGAAAACTTATTTACACAACACCCCCTGCCGATAAATTTACATTGAACGGAAAAACCAGACCTTTTCAGATATTAAATGTTGGCAAAGATGTTAACAGTGACTATGATGATTACGATGCAGTATTATCTGCCAATGACTCAGTGATGTATTTTACTACCCGTAGGGAAGGGACTACCGGTGGAAAGATCGATTGGGATGATAAATTCTTTGAAGATATTTATATATCGAACCTTGGAAAAGCAGGATGGGAGAAAAGTTTTCCGATGGGGGCTCCTGTCAATACGAAAAAACACGAAGCGATCATCAACATGGCTCCGGATGGAAAGACAATTTACTTTTATAGAGGGGTAAAACAAGGAACGTTTTATTACAGTACGCAGCAAGGTGGTAATGTTTGGTCTGAGCCAAAAGTCCTGTATGAGAAGTCTGATATGAACACCAAAGCCTGGGAAACCAGCTTTTTCGGATTTACACTTACTACAAACGAATTATATGTGGTTAGCGACCGTGAAGGAGGTACAGGTGGGCGGGATATTTATGTTTCTCAAAAACAATCGGATGGTTCCTGGGGCGCTTTGTATGATATTGGACCTCCTATCAATACAAAGTATGATGAAGATGCTCCGTTCATTACTCCAGATGGAAAGACCATGTATTTTTCTTCCACCGGACATAACAGCATGGGTGGTTTTGATATTTTCAAATCGGAAAAAGAAAAAGGTATTTGGTCTGAGCCTGTAAATATCGGACGCCCTTTTAACACACCCGGGAACGATATTTATTTCGTTGTTGCCAACAAGAGCGACAGAGCGTATTACTCTTCTTCTTCACTTGCGCCTGATGGTACAAAAGATATGGATATATATCTCATCGATCTTTGTGATGATATTCCTGAAACAATGCTCTCGGGTATAACAGTAGGCATCCCGTATGCAAATATTACCGTAACTGAAAAAACAACAGGCGCTAAGGTGGCAGATATAAAGATTGAGAACGGAAGATATGCGGTTCGCCTAAAGCATGGTGCAGATTACCGTTTCACTTTGAATTATGGTTCTGTGGTTGATCCTGTTCCTATAGATGTTTCTATTCCCAAATTATGTAAAGTATATGACATGTATCAAGAACTCACCTTTACCAAACCAGGCCAGCCCCTTGTTGTTAAGAACGCTTTTTTTGATATGAAAACTGCTGCCGGAAAAGGCAGCTATTCGGATTACCTGAGCAAAGTAGATAAAAATACAGCTTTGTATAGTGAAATGTCAGTGCCCACTACTTTCTTTGTTGCCAAAGTGGATACCACCTCTCCTTCCACAACAACTTCAGCAACCTCAACTGTAACGGCATCTACTACAACCTCAACTGCTTCAACGCATACAACCATTGCAACCACAACCACAACTACAACTACAACTACAGCTACTACCACCACCACCACAGCAACGAGTACAGCTGCAACTGTAACGACAATTTCTGTCAATAATGTTCTGTTCGATTATGACAGATCTACTTTGAATCCTGAATTTACAGCTGAACTTGATAAAGCAGCAGAGTTTTTAAAGAAAGCTAAAAATGCCAAGATCGATATTTCCGGATATACAGATGCGAAAGGGTCTGATGCATACAACCTGGCTCTTTCCAAACGCAGGGCTGACGCTGTAGCAGCGTACCTGGCTTCAAAAGGTATCAGTAGAAGCAGGCTCAAAACAACCGGGTATGGTGAATCCAAGCCTATTGCTGCCAACGAAAATCCGGATGGTTCTGATAATCCTGAAGGCAGAGCTAAAAACAGAAGAACAGAGATTACTGTGATCCAGTAGTGATGAAGAGATCTCAGCTCGTCCTTTTTTTATTCCTTTTTATTAGTTTTCTCCTTCCTGCCCAGTCCAATTTAAATCCTTCTGAACAGTTTTGGTATTTTGGTAATGGTGCCGGATTACATTTTATTGCAGGTGAAGCACGATCGGTATATGGAGGTAAAATATTTACCCTGGAGGGGTGTGCTACAGCTTGTGATGAGAACGGGCAGCTTCTTTTTTATACCGATGGGATCACAGTGTGGAATAAATACCATAACGAAATGCAAAATGGAAATGGCTTGAATGGTTCACGGTCTTCTACGCAAGCTGCTCTCATTGTGCTGCAACCGGGCGCAAAAGGAACTTATTTTGTATTTGTGATGGATGAAAAGGGCGGAGCAAAAGGATTGAGTTATTCAATTGTCAATATGTCGTTAGGGGAGGGGACTGTTCTGAAAAAAAATATTCCACTGCTTACCTTATCGACAGAAAAAATAACGATGGCACAAAATGCGGCTGGAAATGGTTTTTGGGTGATCGCTCATCAATGGAGTTCAAATAATTTTCATGTGTTCCCCGTTACTACGGATGGGGTAGGGAAACCTGTCATTTCTTCTATTGGATCTGCACATGCGGAAACCGGTGCCGGAGAGAACCGCGAAGCAATAGGCTGCATGTCCATGTCCATGAATGAAAAAAAAATTGCCGTTGCAATTTGCTATCGCCTCAAAAATAATATCGAGCTGTTTGATTTTAATAATGTAACAGGAAAACTGACCAATGCTGTATCGGTCACATTGATCGGCTCTCCTTACGGTCTTGCTTTTTCTCCTGACAATTCAAAGTTGTATGTATCATTCTTGAAGGGAAAATCGGGAGTTGTACAATACTCTTTGAATGACAGATCGATCGTTGAAATTGAGGCCAGCAAAAAGGATAATTCTTACGGAACACTGAAACTTGGCCCGGATGGTAAGATCTATGTGGCAAGGTCAGAGGATTTTTTGGATGTGATCATGGAACCCAATAATTCCGGTTCTCTTTGTAAGTATAAACATGGGGAGGTTGATCTTTCTCCTGCAACAAGTAATTTTGGGCTTCCGGCTGTTTGTTTTGCATTGCCTGTTGCGTCTGCCAATATGCAAGCTTCGTCTGCTTTGCCTTTAAAGTCAGCAATTACTGGATCTTCGGGCCCTACCTCAGCGGCAAGCGCATCCCCTACTGCCTTAGCCAGAAAAATTTCTTCTTCAACTACACTTCCACCTGCGGTTCCCAATACATCTTCCCTCCCGGTGGGTGCTGTGCAGCCGGGAAATGCGTCCTCTGGCGTTGCTGCATCTGCAGTATTACCTGCGAAATCCTCTTCTATGTCTGCGCCTGTGTCTACGATACCCGGTTCTTATTCCGCATCACGCGCTGCCCCCGCTGAAATTATTTATGATTGCAGTAAGGCCATAGAAAGGCCATTCACGCAGATGAACCAGATGGTGATGACCACAATCGATGTTTGTGAAAATGAATATTATCTGACCGCAAAAAATTTTGGTGGTTCATTCAACTGGTCAACGCTGGAGACAACGCAAAAGATCAAAGTAAAGGTTTCGGATATTTACCGGGTTGCCATCACGAAAGAGGGCTGTGTGGTAACAGACAGCGTTAAGATCCATTTCAGAAAAGACGAAGCGGTTTTTACATTTCTCCCTTCTTTTAATCCGGAAACAGAGTTTTTAAATGGCGAGTTTTACTACGAAATTGACGATGTGAGCGGGTTTGAACTGAAAGTATATGATAAGAGGAAAAATGTGCTTTTTCAGACCACCAATACGAAAAAAAAATGGAACGGTAGAAATCCCAAAGGAGATATAGTGGATGCTGCAGAATATTTTTGGTCATTACAATATACGCCTAATTGCCCGAAGGGAAGCAAGCCCGTAGTTCAGTATGGAAAGGTGAGGGTGAAAAGGGATAAAAAATAATCTCAGATCATTTTTTATCGAAACGATTTTCATTTGTTTTGGCAGGAGAATTTGATATCTGTGATTGCATCTGATCCACTTTCTTATTCAACTCATCGATCTGTTTTTGTTGTTCTTTTATGGCTTCTACAAGGATGGGTGTAAGATGAGAATAATCTACCATTTTATAACCGTCTTTGTCAGTTTTTACCAATTCAGGATAAATTTTTTCTAACTCCTGGGCAATAAACCCTATCTGCTTATCATCTGTGAAATGTTTATCCGGAAATTCTTTTGTTTTCCATAGATAATTTACTCCCTGAAGCTTTAAAACATTATCCAAAGAGGAGTTAAGTGAGGTAATATTTTTTTTGAACCGGATGTCTGAATAGCAGCCGCCGCAGTTCATGTTCCCTAAAATGGTTGAAAGCCAGTTTCCCCAGGACCCAAAGTAGATATCGCCTGTTACACGCATATTTCCTGTAACATCTAACGGATAAGTTGGTGCTGCATTCGCAATACCCACCTTTCCGGCGAAATAACTTGGTGCTGTGGCATCCGAAACATAAAGACTCCATTTATTCGTAGCCTGTATGGGCCCGGTATACATTCCGTAACCGGTGGTAATACTTCCGTTGCCCAGATTCAAGAGCTGTGAATACATACCATAAGCGGTAGAAACTATACCACCCAGCGCAGTGGCATTATTGATAACATTCTGTGCTCCATAGGCGGTGCTTAAATTTCCGGAGCCATAATACCAAAGATCGTTTGTTGAACCCATGGTGGTGGACACCGTTCCTGCCTGGGTTGACATCACGGTGACCCTGTTCACAGCACCGTAAAGGGCGCAGTTAAAATTAAATGCTGAACCTGCATAAAATTCATTCCAGCTGGCATGAAGGTTGGTTGGCTGGTTTGCAGCAAGAGTTGGCTGGAACTGTGAAAATGAATTCACAATTATGCTGGGGTCAGTATTCAATACATGAAGGCGATATCCCGGAGCTCCGGTTCCAATGCCTACTTTCCCTGCATTATCTATTACCATACGCTGCTGGTGGCCTGCAACATTATCGGCTTTTGTGTAAAATCGGAGTTCACCACCGAAACCGTTCGCCCCTCCTGCCCCGGTTAGGTTCGTGGCGATCACTGATAAAAAATTTCCGGCATTATTTTTATGTCCAAAGCAAAGAGATCCTGCCTGATCTGCTACAGTAGCAGTAGCTCGGTTATTAGAGAGGATTATAGTTCCATCTGTAAATGTTCCGGCAGTAGTTCCATCGCCTGACACTTCGAGTACCCGCATGTTAGCGGGCTGAGCCCATCCTGTAATAGTTCCGGGAGTAGTGGTACCGATTCCAACATTTCCGGCTCCATCCACTCTCATTCTTTCGGCCATGTTGGTGGCAAAGAAAAGAGGCTGTGCGCCTTCCGTATTCAGTACTATTCCGTTCATGGATGTATTTGCATCAATGAAAACCTTGTTCTGGCCGAGGGTTGGATATGCTCCCGCTAAATTCCAGGCGGTGGAAGTGAGTCCGATTATGCCTGCAGATGCAGCATTATCGTTATACATGATCATTCCTGACAAAGCTCCCGTGCCGGCTGTGCTATTCCGGATCCCATACAGTGTGTATCCGTTCTGGTCCTTTTTTGCATCCACTAGCCAGGAAGGAGCCATCATACCCACTCCCACATTTCCACCCGTGAAAATACCAGCATAATTGCTTGTGCCGAAGGTAGGTGCCAGCACATATAATCCGGTTGCGGTGGAAATGGTTCCACCGGATTTTGACCAGGTAGACCCATCCAGTTTTGCGCCATAGAAATTTACGCCCGTAAATGCTCCCGGAGTCACAGTTCCTATGCTGGTTATGAAAGGGATCAATTCATCGTTGTTGGCAACAGCATTTAGCGTTCCGCGACTGAGTATTCCATAACATCCGCCCGCAGCACCCAGCAGACTTGCATTCATCCATATTCCGGGATGAAGGCTAGAGCCGCTTACGGAAGTGCTGGTAAAACTGCCGTTCAGAGTCATATCGGCAAGTGGTGTAACGGTTTTGATCAGGAGGTTACCGCCATTCTGTTGCAGCACGAGCCCACGGGCTGTGCTTGAGTTGGCATCGTATACATCAATGGTTCCGTAAAGTGAAGCGCCAGTGCTCAGCCCAAGCCGGAGTTTAAGCGCAGCAGTGCTGGCATCAAATGATTTTATCTGGAAAATATTCTGCGTGCCGTTGGTGACTATAGAATTGGTTCCTTTTACATCCAGTAGCAACGGGGATTCGGCTGCGGTACCATCCGTATTAACAGCGATGTTCTGTGAACGAACCGAAATCAATGTCCAGCCTAATAATGTAGCAATAAGTAATGTTTTTCTCTTCATTTATTTTTTGCTTCTATGCTGATCTGCAGCTGCAATGTCTTTACGATCGATTCGAGCCCCTCAAATTTATTATTCAAATTTTGAATTTCTGCTTTCTGTGAGTTAATGATCCTTTGCTGCTCTTTGATAGCTTCAACTAAAATGGGAGTTAGTTTGGGATAATCCACGGATTTATATCCTTCTTTATCCGTTAGTACCAGTTCGGGATAAATTTTTTCCAGATCCTGTGCGATAAAGCC
>JAHEYK010000090.1:8523-11384 GCA_023251625.1 Bacteroidota bacterium | reverse complement strand
AGCCAGCGCAGGCGTACAATATCCATGAGTTTTTTAGTCTGTTCCGGAACGTCTCCAAATCTATCCTGCAATTGTTTTTCAAAAGCGATCAGGTCATCCTCCTTTTTGCTGTTATCTAATTGCTGGTACAACGAAATGCGCTCACCAATATTTTCAACATATTCATCCGGGATCAAAACTTCAAGGTCGGTGTCGATGGTGCAATCACGAACAAATGGTTGATGGTTAATGGTTGATGGTTGATGTGGTTTACCATTAACCATTAACCCTTGTCCATTATACATCTCATCTTTGAGCTCCGCCATCGCTTCATCCAATATCTTCTGATACATCTCATATCCAATTTCTGTGATGAAACCGCTTTGTTCTGCTCCGAGAAGGTTCCCTGCTCCGCGAATGTCAAGATCCCGCATGGCAATGTTGAAGCCGCTTCCGAGCTCGGAAAATTCTTCGATCGCACGCAAACGTTTTTTGGCTTCGTTCGTTAGTGAAGCAAACGGAGGAGTCAGTAAGTAGCAAAAAGCTTTTTTGTTTGAGCGCCCCACTCGGCCGCGCAATTGATACAGATCGCTCAGGCCGTAATTCTGTGCATCGTTGATGATAATCGTATTCGCATTCGAAATATCCAGCCCGGATTCAATGATGGTAGTGCAGACAAGCACATCGTATTCGCCTTCTACAAAATCAAGCATTGCTTTTTCTAAAGCCTCACCGCTTAGCTGACCGTGAGCGACAAGCGTTTTTGCTTTCGGACAAAGTTTTTGGATCATTTCGGCAAAGCGGCCGATGTTCTGCACGCGGTTGTGTACGAAAAAAATCTGTCCGCCCCTCTGAAGTTCGTACTCGATCGCTTCCCTAATTATTTTTTCATTGAACTGCGAAACTTCTGTGTGAACGGGATAGCGATTAGGCGGTGGAGTATTGATCACAGAAAGATCACGCGCGCCCATCATCGAGAACTGCAATGTGCGAGGAATGGGAGTTGCTGTCAGTGTGAGTGTATCTACATTTGCTTTCAGGAGTTTCAATTTATCTTTTGCTCCTACGCCAAATTTTTGTTCTTCATCAACTATAAGCAAACCAAGATCTTTGAATTTTACGTCTTTTCCGAGTATGCGGTGAGTGCCTATGAGAATGTCTACTTTTCCTTCTGCCAAGTTTTTAAGAGTTTCTTTTTGATCTTTTGTGGATTTAAAACGATTGATGTAATCTACTTTTACAGGAAATCCTTTCATACGCTCTGAAAAAGTTTTATAATGCTGCAGCGCCAGAATGGTGGTGGGAACGAGCACAACCGTTTGCTTACTATCGCAGGCAGCTTTAAATGCCGCTCGAATGGCAATTTCAGTTTTTCCGAAACCCACATCTCCGCAGACTAATCTGTCCATCGGGAATTCTTCTTCCATGTCCCGCTTTACATCTGCAGTGGATTTTACCTGGTCAGGCGTATCTTCATAAATAAACGATGCTTCAATTTCATTCTGTAGATAATTATCAGGAGAAAATGCAAATCCTTTTTGCCTTTTCCGTTCTGCATAAAGTTTGATGAGGTCAAATGCAATTTCTTTAACTTTCTTTTTCGTTTTCCGTTTTAAGTTTGTCCAGGCATTTGAACCCAGCTTATCAAGCTTGGGGGCTTCCCCTTCTTTTCCGGTATGCCGTGCTATCTGGTGCAAGGAATGAATGCTGATGTGCAGCGTGTCATTGTCTTTATATACAAGGCGGATCGCTTCCTGCTGCTTTCCGTTCACTTCGATTTTTTCCAGGCCGCCAAATCGGCCTATGCCGTAATCGATATGTGTCACAAAATCCCCGGGCTGAAGTGACTTTAGCATTTTCATGGTCAGTGCCTCGTTCTTTTTGTAACCGCTGCTTTTTAGCTTGAAGTGCCGGTAACGTCCGAATATCTGGTGATCGGTGTAGCAGGCGATTTTAAGATCGTTATCGATAAACCCTTCGTGTATGGAAGAGAGGAGAGGGATAAAAACCTCAGCCCCGCCTTTAAAAGGAGAAGGGAGCTTTGATTTAAGAGCAATGTCTTCAAAGATCGCATGCAGGCGTTCTACTTGTTTTGTGGAGTCACAAAAAATGAAGTTTTGGATCTTTTTCGCAGTATTATTTTTCAGGCTTTCTTCCAGCAGATTGAAATTTTTGTTGAAGTCGGGTTGGGGGGAGAAATTAAAAACCACCTCACCCCCGGCCCCTCTCCCCAAGGAGAGGGGAGAAATATTACTAAACTCAACAACAGAAATTTTAGACAATTGACTTTTTAGTTCTTCTGCGGAAATAAAAATGTTGGCAGCGTCTTTTTCAAGCACGGATTTCAATCCTTCTTTGACCTCGCTGAGCACATTATTTTGATCGCCCATCCAGATACAGAGCTCGTTATTATTTTGTTGGATATAGTCAAAGATGGAGGAAGATTGCCCTTCTAATATTTTTCCTGAGATATTTGGAAGAATGGATGCGTGGTCAAAATTTTGAAGGGAGAGCTGGTTAACGGTATCGAACGTGCGGATGGATTCCACTTCATCGCCTGAAAGTTCAATGCGGAAAGGTGCCTCGTTAGCGAAAGAGAATATATCTACAATTCCTCCTCGAATTGAAAATTGTCCCGGTTCGATCACGTAATCACATCGTTCGAATCCGTATTCGTTCAAAAGTTCGGTGAGGAATTGAAGTGAAACCTTCTCGCCCTTTATTATTTCTATCGAATTTTTATCAAGATGCTCTTTCGAAATTACCTTTTCAGCAATGGCTTCGGGATAAGTAACTACAACGACAGACGAGTTAGCGCGCAACTCATTCAAAACCTCCGCTCGGAGTTGAATAGAAGGAGTGTCGATCGCTTCAGTGTCGAA
>JAHEYK010000090.1:0-8423 GCA_023251625.1 Bacteroidota bacterium | reverse complement strand
TTACCTTTTCAGCAATGGCTTCGGGATAAGTAACTACAACGACAGACGAGTTAGCGCGCAACTCATTCAAAACCTCCGCTCGGAGTTGAATAGAAGGAGTGTCGATCGCTTCAGTGTCGAAAGGTTTTTTAAAGGACGATGGAAAGAACATCGCCGATAGTCCCTTGAGTGATTCAAGGTCGTTCAGCGTATAGGCCGCCAGTTCTTTGTCTGGCAAGATAAGCAGATGAACTCCCTTTTTTTGATTTGCAACCGCGCGAACAATAAATGAAAGCGAAGATCCTGCAAGTCCTTTGATGGACACATTCTTTTTTTCTTGTAAAGATTTCGAAATGGACAATACTCTCTCATCTCCGAAATAAATTTTCAGAAGTGATGAAAGGCCGACAGCAGAATTTTCTGCTTTTTCCATTAATTATAAAACATACTACAAAATAGCCTGATCGCTTATCCCTTTTCTTCTATCACTGATGTGTCAGTTCTTTCACTTTATCCCTGTACTCTTCCGCTTTATCCTTGTTGCCTATCATGTCGTAAGTTACGGCAAGATTTCCTAATGCCTGCACATTATTAGGATACAGTGCAACCACTTTATTTAGTACTTCAATGTTCTTGCTATAATTTTTCAGCATGCCATAGCAGTTTGCAAGATTTACGAGCGCATCTACAAAAGTAGGATTCAACTGTGTAGCTCTGTCCAGGCAACGTGCTGCATTTCTGTAATCTCCTTTGGATGCATAATCTGTTCCGAGTTTATAATAAAATTGATAATCGCGATTTTGCTGGGGGGTCGCATTTTCCAGAGAATCCAGATTATTCGAAGAAGGGAACATGCGTACATCCAGCCCTGTCTTCTTTTTATGATTGGCACTGTTACGCACACCATCGGGAAAATAAGGATTTACGTCTACAGCTTTGTTGTAATAATAGGAGGCAAGTTCATTTTTCCCCAGGCTCTCATATAGAATTCCCATATTGTTGTAGCTGATCGCATAACCGGGTGCTTCCTGGATGGCGCGGGTATAATAATAAATGGCCGAATCTTTATTATAATTCACCGTTTGATAGGCAACTCCTAATTTGAAAAACGCATCGCCAAAGTGAGGATTGATGCGCAGCGCATCTTTTAACTGTGCAGCCCCCTGATTAAAGTAATCTGTTTTTTCCTTGGTATCTTTTTTTGCAATTCCGAGGTTGATCAATTCGCTTCCATAATGCCTGCGCACCTGGCAGGAATTGGGAGACGTATTCACATCGGTAGAAAAAAGTGAGAGATTGTCATGCCATACCGGATTGCGTGTAATGGTTTTAAATGAATACAGAATAAAGACGACAGAAAGACATGCTATAGGCATATTGTAAGACCTGATATTTTCCAATCTGAAATTTTCAGCTTTGAAGACAATGCCCGTTAACCATACGGTCGCTATACTGAAGCCAAGAGAGGGCGCGTATAAAAAACGTTCGGCAAAAATACCACCCCTCAGAAAAACGAATGCCAATGCAGGGGCAAGGGTTGCGCAGAAGATCAGGACTCCAAACGCCAGCGGGGACTTTTTCAAAAGGCCTTTGAAGCTGAAGTAGGCCAGTGCTGCTGCTGTTAAAAAACCAAACAGCACGCCTGCGGAAGCAAACGTACCGGCAGGGATCTGGTTGTAGGAATAATCATACGTAAGCGGATGGGGGAAGATGATCATTCGTATGCACTGCGTGAAGATTAGAAATGTTGTTGGAAGTTTTGTGCCGGCTTCGGCATACGGGTAGTTCACAATGTCTTTTGGGATTTGCCCTTGAAGCGACCCAAGTACTTCAAATTTATGTACCTGAAAAAGCAGTATCATCAAAGCGAACGGGATTGCTTTGATTAAACTTTGCTTGATCGTAAGGTTAGAGGTGAAAAATATGGCCAGAGGTGCGATCAATAATCCGGTCATGGCCGATTCTTTGGAAACCAAAGCGAGATAATAGAAAACACATGAAAGTGCCAAGAGCTTGAAATTTGTTTTTTGTTCTTTATATGCAAGAAGTAATAAAAATGTACCAATGATCAGGTTGAGAAAGGCTAAGATCTCATCCCGGCTTTTGATGTTGGCCACCACTTCGGTGTGGATGGGGTGAGCGATGAAGAGAAGTGTTACAATAAATGAAAATACAGGATTGAAATTCTTGAACATGTTCATTAAAAGCATGCAGAGAAAAAACCCGGTCATAGCATAGAGGATCACGTTCCCTAAATGGCTTACGTGCGGATTGCCGGGGAAGAACTGGTTTTCTATAGCGAATGTGATCATCGAGAGCGGACGGTAATAACCCAGGTTCACATTGTCAAAATGCCACATGCCCACGCTGAGGATCTTCGGAATGCCGCTAATACCTTGTGTAACAAATTCATTTCCGGTGATCGCACCCACATCGTCGAGCACATATTCGTGCTTGATCGTATTCACATACAAACAAAATCCAACTGCTGCGCAAATAACTGCAAACCAAATATTCGGTTTGTAAACCGGCAAGGCAGAAGCTTTTTGCTTAGGCTGCTGTTTGGGAACAATCTTTGTTGGTTTCTTTTGAGCCATGATATATAATGCCTGCTAATTTACGAATAAGTATAGTTCATTATCTTTACATCGGTTACTAATAACGAATACCTACAAATATTACGAATGAGAGCCAGGTTTTTTACACTTCATTTTTCATTTCTTATTGTCTACTGTCTACTGTCTACTGCCTACTGTTTCTCCCAGCCCAAGCTCGTTATCGGCATTGTAGTGGATCAAATGCGTTATGATTATATACACAAATATTGGAACAAGTTCGGTACCGATGGTTTTAAAAAATTGGTGAACGAAGGATTTTCCTGCAACAATACGAATTACAACTACGTACCCACCTTCACCGGGCCAGGGCATTCGGCTATTTATACCGGAACAACTCCTTCTGTAAACGGAATCGTTGGCAATGAGTGGTATGACAGAGAAACAAGAAAGCCTATTTACTGCGTAGATGACAAAACTGTAATTACCTTAGGCAGCGGCACAGATGCCGGAAAAATGTCTCCACAAAACCTGCTTTCACCTACCATTGGAGAGGTGTTGAGAGTCTCTTCGAACAATAAGTCAAAGGTCATTGGCATTGCATTGAAAGACAGAGGAGCAATCCTGCCGGCAGGGCACAACGCCACTGCTGCTTACTGGTACGATGCTTCGAACGGCTCTTGGATCACCGGCACTTATTATATGAAGGAACTACCTGCTTGGGTCAGTGATTATAATAAGACCGGATCAGCGAAAAAATATTTAGCGCGACAATGGAATACTCTTCTTCCTATTGAGCAATATACCGAGAGTGATGCGGATGATAATGTATGTGAGCAGTCCTATAAAGGGAAGGAGAAACCTACTTTTTCTTATTATCTGGATTCACTGATGAAAAATAATGGAGGGCTGGGGCTGTTACGTTCTACGCCATTCGGAAATTCCTTTACCAAAGATTTTGCAGTTGAAACGGTTAAAAAAGAAAATCTGGGTAAGGGAGATGCTGCAGATATGCTTTGTGTCAGTTTTTCTTCCACCGATTATATCGGCCACCAATTTGGGCCTCAGAGCATAGAAGTGGAAGACTGTTATCTGCGTTTAGACAGGGATATAGCAGATCTTCTTAAATTTCTTGATCAATGGGTGGGTAAAAATAATGTCTTACTGTTTCTCACAGCCGATCATGGGGCAGGAGAGTCGGTACCTTGTCTTCAGAAAAAAAATATTCCGGCAGGGGTGCTTGATGAGAAAACAGTTTCCGACTCCCTAAAGAAATTTTATTGGAGAACGTATCGCGATTCTCTTTTGATGAAAGTGCTGGATTTTCAGGTTTACTTGTATAAAGGGAAGATCCTTGGAAAAAAATTAAGTATTAAAAAAGTGCAGGATACAACGGCTCATTACCTTATGAAACTGACAGGCATATCGGATGCAATCACGTCAGGTGCGATACAGGAGCAAGATTATAAAGAATCTATTCAGGCAAAAGTGAAAAGAGGATTTTACCCCCAACGCTCCGGCGATGTGATCTTTGTTCTGAAGCCGAACTGGCTGGAGGACTATCATAAGGGTACTACCCACGGTTCACCCTATGAATATGATACGCATGTACCCTTGCTTTGGTGGGGATATCATGTCGATAAAGGAAGTTCAGATGAATCAATAACAATTACCCAGATAGCTCCGACCATTTCCATGATGTTGAAGATACCTCCTCCGGCTGATTGTAGAACAAGTGTGATCCAGTCCATGCTGAAATGAAGTCTCAAAAAATATTTACCCGTACCATCTGGACCCTATGTCTGGTGAGTTTATTTAATGACATTTCTTCCGAGATGCTTTATCCGGTGATGCCCTTCTATCTCAAGTCTATTGGTTTTACTGCTCTTTGGATCGGTATCTTGGAAGGAGTTGCGGAACTTGTGGTTGGGTTATCAAAAGGTTATTTTGGAAAACTTTCGGATGAAAGAGGAAAACGTTTGCCATTCGTTCAGTTTGGATATTTTTTATCTGCCATTGCTAAATCTATGCTGGCGTTGTTTGCTCAGCCTTTGTGGGTTTTATTTTCACGTTCAGGCGACAAACTTGGCAAAGGGATCCGTACAAGTGCACGTGATGCGATGCTTTCAGATGAATGTTCGAAAGAGAACAAAGGAAAAGTGTTTGGCCTTCATCGGGCCCTGGATACTGCAGGTGCTGCTATGGGTCCGCTGATCGCTCTTGCTTATTTATATTATCACCCGGGAGACTATAAACCTCTTTTTTTAATTGCATTTGCTCCTGCGATGATGAGTGTGCTGCTTACATTGTTTATCCACGAGAGGAAAAAGGAGGCTTCGACTCCGCTCAGCCTGACAGCCAAAGGGAATTTTTTTTCTTATTTATCCTATTGGAAAAAATCATCCGGTGAATACCGTTCACTTGTTATCGGGCTTCTTTTATTTGCACTCTTCAACAGCTCGGATGTGTTTCTGTTGCTCATGGCAAAGAACGTAGGTATTTCTGATCAGAATATTATTTTAGTCTATGTGTTCTTTAATCTTATTTATGCGCTTGCTTCTCTTCCATTAGGGCATCTTGCTGATAAGATTGGTATGGGAAAAGCTTTTATGCTCGGACTTGTGTGTTTTTGTATTGCCTATACCGGCATGGCATTTGTGAAAAATACAACGACCCTGCTTGTTGTTTTTTCTATCTATGGAATTTACATGGCTTGTACGGAAGGAATTTCTAAAGCCTGGATCGCTAAAATTGCACCGCAGAATGAAACGGCTACTGCGATCGGTTTTCATGCAAGTGTTTCCAGTATGGTGACCATGGCTGCGAGCACTATGGCAGGATTGCTGTGGGTCTCTTCAGGAGCATCCACCACATTTTTAATTTCTGCTGCAGGGGCTTTTGTAACTTTGATATACTTTCTTTTAAATAAAAAAATCCGGACTCGTTAAAATATTCAACTAAATGAAAACATTCTTTCAAACCTATTTCCTGTTATCTGCTGTCTGTTGCCTGTCGCTTTCTTCCTGCGAAACAGCCCCACAGATAGAAGCCGGGCAGTTAATGCCCCCTTCTGTCGATTCTGCTGCAGGTGCTGAAAAGACTGTACGGCAAGATATTGTTTCAGTAATAAAGCAAATAAGCATGGGCAACATCAATCAGTTCATCGATCCTGAAAAGGGTTTGTGGCTTATACAATCTTCGGGGGCTATGCCGAATATGACCCATACCTCACAGGTAGATAAAAATTTTCCTATTGACTTTTCTGCTGTAAAGGAGGAAGAGCTCCCTAAGGTCGATTGCGCGGCCAAGACTTTCTGGACGAAGGAGGGGTGTTATCTGCAGCAGATCAACTCTTTCAAAGAAGAAAAGATATGGACATTTTGTGGATTACGCAAAGAGGATGAATCGAAGGTCGAGATAGCAGCTACTGCTATTTCACTGACCGTTATCAATACTTCTTTGAGTACACGATATTATTTCTCGCTGATAAATGAGAAATGGTATTTGGTTTTTGCAGATCTGAGGCATCCGTGCGAAGCCTAGAGGTAATCATACCTTAATACCTATCACCAGTACATCATCCACCTGTTCAAGGCTTCTTATCACGCCACTGGGGCTAGGCCATGATTTCCATTCGTCAAATATTTTTTCCAGTGTATTTTTTTGCTCTTCCACCGATCGGCTGCTGAACTCCATTAATTTTTCCTCAAACTGTTTGTATTTGAATTTTTTTCCTTTGGGCCCGCCAAACTGATCCGCAAAACCGTCGGTGAACAGGTAAAAGGTCGTGTTTTCCTGGGGAGTGATTGTATGTGTCGTGAATGGTACCGGATTGTCGTGTTTGCCAATGGGCTGTTTATCGGCATTGATGTTGACCAGCTCTCCACGATGGATATACCATAGCGGATTATTTGCACCGCTCCATGTTATTTTCCCCGAGGTCTTGTTTATTGACAATAGGGAGATATCCATTCCATCTTTTACATCGGCATCACTTTTCTCAAATGTTTCAAGGACCAGTTCAGTTACTTTGTCTAGAATTTTTCCTGTGTCGCGCAAGCCAAATTCCTTAACGGTTCTGTTAAGCGCATTGCTGCATACTACAGATACCATGGCACCCGGAACCCCATGGCCGGTACAATCTGCTGCCGCTATAAAAATAGTATCGTTTAATACTTCCATCCAGTAAAAATCTCCCGCTACAATATCTTTGGGTTTATATAGTACAAAACTTTCCGGCAAATGTTTTTTTACGAGATCAAGAGGAGGTAAAATGGCTTCCTGTAATCTTTTTGCGTAGGTAATGGAGTCAATAATTTCTTTTTGATGTTCTTCCACCAGTTCTTTTTGGCGAAATACTTCTGCTTTTTGCAATTCAATGATGTGCTTTTGCTTACGCGTTACGCGTAGCGAGCGGAAAATAATGAACGCAATGACGGCAACGGCTACAGCTACGGCTGCGATAAGCAGAAGAAATATCTTTTGTTTCCGGTTTTCGGCAGCAGCTACAGCGGCTCTTTTTTCATTCTCAGCTTTGGTGACCGCTTCTTTTTTATCAAACTCATAATTCATTTCGGAGCGCACAGTTTTCTTTGTATTATCCTCGTTGAACAGGCTGTCTTTGGCGGCAATATATTTTTTATAATGTTCCATAGAGATTTTCCATTGTCCGAGTTTTCCATACAGCTCGCTGAAGTTCAACTCTATCTCTTCAACGCCTTCTGCATAACCTATTTCTTTTGAAATATCAAATGCCTTATGGAGATACATATCCGCATTCTTTAATTTATTATCTGCCAGGTACGTTGAACCGATATTAGCAAAATTACGTGCCATTCCGTTTTTATCTCCAAGATCTTCAGTTATTTTCTCCGACCTGAAACAAAAGTCCAATGCTTTTTGATACTCTCCCATGTCTTTATATAAACTTCCGATGTTGCCGAGGTTAAGATTGATGGTGATTTTATTATTTTGTTCCTCGGCCATTTTCAATGCCTTGAAGTAATAGAACAAGGCTTTTCTGTAATTGTCATTTTTCCTGGAAGTATCTGAAGTTGCGCTTCCCTGGTTATAGTATACACTCCCGATGTTGCCCAGGATGGAAGTGATCTTTTTTATATTTCCCAGGTCTTCCTGCATCTTCAACGACCTGAAATAGTAACTGAGGGCCGTCTTATAATCTCCCTGCATGCGGTAGATGATGCCGATATTGCCTAGCGAGCCTGCAACGCCTTTGATATCTCCGCACTCTTCTCTTGCTTTCAATCCTTTGAGCCAGGACTCGAGGGCGGCCGGCAAGTTGCCGAGCATATGATCTGCATAGCCGATATTGTGATAAGCATTTCCCAGTCCCTTTTTCCATTGCAATTTTTGAGCGAGCTTCAGTTGGCGTGTTGCATACTCAAGCGATTTTTTGGGATCAATAGAAATGAAAGCGGCTGAGAGCTCATCCAGCGTCTTTACATAGTTGGTATCCTGTTTTGCAGTTTTAAGAAGAACGAGGATAGAGTCAATTTTTCTGTTTTGAGAATATGCCCTCATGGCGGACCCTTCTCCTAAAAGGAAAAGGAAGAGAAAAAACAAAGCCCAAAAATATCTTAATGAAAACACCATCCCGTAAAAATAATCAAACCTGCTGACAGCGTTAGTCAGCAGACTTGTAAAGTTACTCCGGAGACAGAAATACTATAAGTCATCTCAAAAACAAGTATTGCCACTAAAACACAAAAGCACCAAATTGCACCAAAGACTTTGGTGTGTGTGTTTCGTGTTTTTGTGCTTTGGTGGCAGTTTTTCACTCATTCAATTAATTTTGAGATGGCGTCTAATCTTCGTGCCCTACAGCATTCTCATGCCAGGGAAAACTCGAATTATATCCCGGAATTTCCC
>JAHEYK010000089.1 GCA_023251625.1 Bacteroidota bacterium | reverse complement strand
CGGTTTGGTTTGGCTATGGATGAGTAAACGAAAAATTGAACCTAATACCGTTGTGAAATTTGGATTAGGTTTTTTATTTTTAGCTGCCGGTTTTTACCTATTCTACTACACCCGTTTTTTTGCCGATGCCAATGGAGTGACTTCATTAGGGCTGTTTACATTTGGATGGTTCATCATTACATTTGGAGAACTGTGTTTATCTCCTATTGGGATGTCGATCATGACAAAACTTTCTCCAAAACCTTTGCAAGGTGTAATGATGGGTATGTGGTTCCTGGCGAGTGCATATGGCCAGTATGCTGCCGGAATTCTGGGAGCAGGCATGTCAACTACCAATGAAAATGCTTCTCTTGCAGAAAAACTGATCGCTTATACAGATGGGTATAAGCAATTGGCTATTTATGCGCTTATTGCAGGACTTGTAATGATCGCTATTTCACCATTTGTCCGTAAACTCATGCAAGAGGTAAAATAATATTTTATGAATGAATTTGCTGTTGGCAATAAATACAACCTTGGTGAAATAATCCTTTCTGAAAATGATATAATAGAGTTCGCCAAAGCATTTGATCCCCTTGATTTCCACCTGGATCCGGAAATTGCAAAGAAAACGATCTTCAAAGGATTGATCGCCAGTGGGCCGCATATTTTTAATCTTATCTACCGCAGAGAATGGCTGCCCCGCTTTGGAAAAACAGTGATCTGTGGTACTGGGGTTTCAAATTGGAAATTTATTAAACCTGTGTATGCTAATCAGAAGATAACCGTGGAGCTATCCGTGCTTACTGTTAACCCAGAAACAAAGATCGGAGGAACCGCAGTCAGCTGGCTTTTTGAATTTAAAAACGAAAAGGAAGAAATGGTCCAGTTATTGCATATGGAGGTTATGCATAAATCCTAATTTGTTTTAGAACAAAATTCATTAACTTTACATTGTAAATGAAAGGAATTAAAATTATAGGGGTACTTTTTACATCCGGGTTGCTCTTGAGTGCATTTGTTTTTATCCAAAATCAGAGTGCGCCCGCCCCTCAACCACAGGTTGTTGAGAAGATACAATGGCATACTTTTCAAGAGGCAGTTGAACTCAGCAAGAAAGATAAAAAGAAGATATTTATTGATGTGTTCACCGACTGGTGCGGCTGGTGTAAGGTGATGGACCGGAATACTTTTCCTAATCCGGTTATTTCAAAATACATGAACAAGCATTTTTACGCAGTGAAATTGAATGCTGAGATGAAAGATTCGATCTTGTTCAACAATCATCTGTTTGTGAACTCTGCGCCCAACACCAAAGGCTCCACACATCAACTGGCTTCTTCCTTGCTGAACAATCAAATGTCATATCCTACAACTGTCTATCTGGATGAGAATTTCAGTATGCTTACCCAAGTGCCCGGATATCGAAAGCCGGAAGAGCTGGAACCAATCTTGAAATTTTTTGGCGAAGATGCGTTTAAAACTGTCAAATGGGAGGATTACTCCAAAACATTTAAGGGAGAAGTTGTCCCGGCTCCGCCTGCCCCTCCTGCAGGGCTTCCGGGTATGCCAATGACTCATTGATATGAGCGATACTAAGATCAATCTTAAGGAAAAAGTTCTGGCTGTGCTGAAGCTGAATAATCACACGTATGCTCAGTTGGTTGAGCACGTAGGTATTTCGGAAAAAGAACTTGATAAACAGTTTAAGGACAATTCATTGGAAGTGCGAACACTCGAACTTATCTCTAAAGCACTCCGCATTCCACTTTATAGTTTATTCAGAGATACGGATTATGAATTAAAATTTGATGAAGAACTTTATTATAATGTGGATATTTGGGGCAAAGAAGGAGTACAGCTTCGAACAATCTTGAAAAAGGATTCGGAAGGAAATATATCTGATAAGGAACTTCAAAAACTTAAGAATGAGCTCAAAGAAAAGGAAAGGCTTATACATGAAATGGAAACCAAACTAAATAAAAATAAATAACTATGAAAAGGATCTTATTTTCTTCTGCCGTTGTTTTGTCAATGGCCTTGTTCAGCTGCAGCAATTCAGGTGAGAAAAAAACAGAAGACGGAGCAGTGCCTGCTGATACATCAAAAGGTGTATCTGCTGCGGTAAACGATTCATTGAGCAAAGATGGTGCAGCCATGGTTTATGTTTGTCCTTGTGGCGGATGCCCTGAAATCAAGGAGTCAAAGCCAGGCAAGTGTTCTAAGTGCCAACTTGACCTGGTAGAGCAGAAAAAGTAAAATATTCTACGGAGACTGTTCTTCTCTTGGAGGCAACCGAGCCTGAGGCGAAGGTTGAGAGCGAAACCAATAAAAAGAAAAATCCTGATTACTTGCGTAATCAGGATCTGGGTGGATGACGGGACTTGAACCCGCGACCCTCGGTACCACAAACCGATGCTCTAACCAACTGAGCTACAACCACCGTAAGGACTGCAAAAGTAAAAAATTACCCTTTCCTATTTCCTATATTTGTATCCATGAGCATTCCCCTCGCAGAACGGTTGCGCCCTAAGACCCTGGACGATTATGTCGGGCAGAAGCATCTTGTAGGGGAGGGAGCCATACTCCGAAGGGCAATCGAATCCGGCACGCTGCCATCTATTCTTTTATGGGGGCCTCCCGGTGTTGGAAAAACAACGTTGGCAAGGATCATTGCCACGCAGCTTAAACGTCCATTTTATCAACTCAGCGCTATCAATGCCGGTGTAAAAGATATCCGCGAAGTGATAGACAAAGCTTCGTCCGATGCATTTTTCGGAACCAACCATCCGGTGCTTTTCATTGATGAGATACACCGTTTCAGTAAGGCACAACAGGATTCACTGCTGGGTGCGGTAGAGAAGGGCACCGTCACTTTGATCGGGGCCACTACCGAGAATCCCTCCTTCGAGGTGATATCCGCTTTGCTTTCGCGCTGCCAGGTGTACGTATTGAAATACATGGAAAAGCAAGAGCTGCTTGCATTGGTTGATTATGCCTGCCATACAGATGAGATATTGAAGAAGAAAAAAATTATTCTAAAGGAAAGTGATGCGCTGATTCGCCTTTCGGGAGGGGATGTACGTAAGCTTTATAACGCCCTTGAATTATATGTGAACTCTGTTGTTGAAGATGCGGTTGAGATCACGGACGAAAAATTACTGGATGTTGTTCAGCAGAAAATGGCGTTGTATGACAAAACCGGTGAGCAACATTATGATATTATTTCAGCTTTCATTAAATCGATTCGGGGCAGCGATCCGAATGCCGGAGTTTATTACCTGGCAAGAATGATAGAAGGGGGAGAAGACCCTCTTTTTCTTGCCCGCAGGCTGGTGATACTCGCTTCAGAGGATATAGGCAACGCAAACCCCATGGCGCTGGTTCTTGCAAATAATTGTTTTCAGGCAGTGAATGTTATCGGCATGCCTGAAGCCAGGATCATTCTTTCCCAAACGGTTGTATATCTTGCATGTTCTCCCAAAAGCAATGCCTCGTACAAGGCAATTGGCGCTGCACAGGAAGCTGTTCAAAAGACGGGTGACCTGTCAGTACCTCTTCATATCCGGAATGCCCCTACCAAGCTCATGAAGGAGCTTGACTACGGAAAGGATTACAAATATGCCCACAGCTTTGAAGGGAATTTTATTGAGTCGGAATTTCTGCCGGATGAATTAAAAGGAACTAAGCTTTATGAGCCGGGAGATAATGATGTGGAAAAGAGGTTCAGGGAGTATTTGAAAAAGAACTGGAAGGAGAAGTATGGGTATTGATGTGTTGTAGTAGCTTTAACGGTTGGCGAGCAGACCCAGTGCGGATTTTGAAACATCACCTGTCTATTAACCGAAACCTTTGTTAAAGATACTAAACTTTATTAGTGAGGGCAAATGAAAATTGTTCGCGCTTCAGCGCACCTTGAATTGCCCGAACGATGACCGATTCCGCCCGCATTGGGTTTGCTTGCTGTTATAGGTTGTAAGCGCCACAAAGATACGTCATGCTGACTTGTCTGCCATTTTTAAATTTTTGCTTTAGTCCTTATTTCGTAGTAAAGATTAATGATTTTTTGTAGACGCAAATTATTTTGATCATGCGGACTACCAAACTCAATGCTTTGGATTTCTGTAAAACAAGGGTAAAGTATAGAACAGTTTTTGTTAACAAATTCAATTTTGTAACCAACTTCATCAAATGCTGCCTCTTTAATAATTGATTTTAAGTAATCATAATTAAGTGAGTCTCGAAGAAATTTTACTATTGTATCATTTGGTGTAAAAGTCTTTGGTTTATATTTTTTTGATGTATTACTTCGGGCATAGACTTCACCAGATTTCAGGTCTATTTTTACTTCTCTTTTAAAATGCCCGTCAAGAACTCTTGAAGAAATTGTAATGTATTTCGTTTCACTTTCTTGTCCGAAGACTTGTCCATAGAAAACGATTGTCTGAAGTAAGAAAATTAATATAAAAATATTTTTCATTTGTCTAACGGAATGTCCGCGCTTATCTACTGTGTTGACGCATTGCGTATATTTCTGCTATAGTTTATCAGATATTTTGCAATACGCAACCTGTCTGTCGACAGGGACTATTTGTCATATAAAGTTAAGGCATTATCTCTGTTTGCAATAGTTAGGTATGTGGTGTCGACAAAATAAACCTCAATCCCCGCCAAACATTTTCCGGGTAATAACTTCCACGGGATTACCCTCGTAAATGGAGATATAAACAAATGCAACCGTGATTCCCCCTAGCATTTGTTCTATGGCTTGCCAGAGGATATCAAAAAGAATGTATTCTGTGGTCATGGAGCTGCTGAATGACACTCCGATAACTAATGAAACAACATACGTAGCAATGCCAAGTAATACACCCGAAATGATTCCGCGTGTAAGGGGTTTTTTGGCAATGCTTTTAGGGAAATTCATCAGAAAAATATTGGTGACCAAAAAACCAAGGATAAGGTAAGTGATCACAGAGCCGGTAAGAAAGATCTCTTTTGGGTAGGAGAGGCGTGCAAAGTCGTTAAGAACTACGCCATGCCAAAAATAGGAAGCGCCAAACATCACAAGCGCACTCAGCAGCCAAGAAAGAAAAAATCTCTTTTTGTTCATGACACCCTCGTATTAACGAGAATTTACAGTATAAAGTTACAATTTTTTAATGAAATCAAAGGCTAGTTTCCAACACTGTTCGTAACATATTTAAGGCAGATAATGACGCCCTGCGGATGTTTCTTTCCCGGTTGTTTCCAAAATTAAATTTTTCGGATATTACTTTCGCATCGGTGGCTACAGAGATCCAGACTGTTCCTACGGGTTTTTCGTCACTTCCTCCGGTTGGACCAGCAATGCCGGTTGTAGCGATGCCAAAGTCTGCTTTAAGGCGTTTTCTGACCCCTTCAGACATTTGCTCCACCACCTCCTTGCTCACGGCCCCGTTTTTATCGAGCGTGTGGGCATCTACCTTCAGAACATTGACCTTGATCTCATTGGCGTAAGCTATAATGCCTCCATTGAAGTAATCCGAACTTCCTGCAATGCTGGTGATCAGATGCCCGATATATCCACCGGTGCAGCTTTCTGCAACAGCCAATGTTTTCTTTTTGTGCCGGAGAATTTCACCAATAATTTTTTCCAACGTTTCGGGTTCTTTGCCATATTCTTCGATGGCGAAAATACAGTCGGGAATTATTTTTCGTAGTTCTGCGATTTTATCATCAACATCTTTTAGGAGTTGCTTTTGATTGCTTCCTGTTGCGGATAAACGCAGCTTTACCTGTCCCGGAGCAGGAAGATAGGCCAGTTTGATCTCTTTTGAGGCAAGAGAGTCTTCCCAACTTTTTATTTTTTCTGCCAACGTTGATTCTCCCACCCCTTGTGTATGAATGGTTTTATGTATGATGAATGTTTTCTGAAATCTTTTTTTCAATTCCGGGATCACGAATTCTTCCATCATCGCTTTCATTTCGTAGGGAACACCGGGAAGGGAGACAATCACCCCCTCTCCTGTCTCCCCCAAAGGGGGGGAAGATGGCGCGTCAAGCTCCTTCCCCTTTGGGACAACCGAAGGTTGGGAGCGTAGCTCGTGGGATGGGGAGTTAAACCACATCCCTGGTGCTGTGCCGTTCTTGTTCCGAATAGGCACACAATTCTCCGGCACTTCCGCTTGCCCTTTATTTGTATCAGGCATTTTTATTCCGCGCGATTCAAACTGGAATTTCACATCTTCAAAACACTTTTCATTGAACACCAATTTTGTTCCGAAGAATTCGCACAGTACAGGTTTGGTAATATCATCGCTAGTGGGGCCGAGTCCGCCGGTGATAAGAATAATGTCTGCCCTTGTTTGTGCTTCTTTGAAAGAGCTAAGCATTTCTTTACGCTCATCTCCAACAGTAGTGAGGCGTACAACTGAAATGCCAATAAGATTTAATTGCTGAGCCATCCACTGGGCATTGGTATTGGTGATCTGCCCGATGAGGATCTCATCTCCGATCGATATTATTTCCGCTTTGACCATATCCTATCTTTTGTAAGGTTTTTTCAAATATGCAATAAATTTTCTGAGTAAACCGAAGACATCATCAGCCGCTTCGTTCTCCTCATTTTTTCGGATGGCTTTTCCGAGTTCAACATAGTGTGAGAGATTGTTTTTCAGAAGCCATGCTTCGGCATTCCGGTCGTTGTAAGTAACACGTACTGTTGCTGCCCACGTGAAATTTTTGTTCTCTGCAAGCCAGTTGAATGCCCGTTTATCATCCTGAACGGCATGAACAAAAGCGGTAAGCTCTACGTGTTTTTTCTTTGTTAGTTCACGAAGGGCTTCATCATTTCCATCAAGCGAGTAGTGGGCGAGTATCAATTCCGGGAAATTATTCTCCTGAAGCCAGGTACGTGCTGATTCATCGCCTTTAATAAGTGCCGTGAGATGTGATATTTCGTTTTTATTGTAAATCATTTTTATGAAATTCTAAATCACAATTACGAAATCCGAATATGTTAATTTATCTCTTATTTCGTATTTCGTATTTCGGATTTAGATTTTCGGATTTTCTTTTTAGGTATTTTCCCTATCCGCTCATCTCCGCTCAATATCATCTGGCAAACCATCGTAACTGCTTCTTCAAAGTCATAAGCATCTTCGTGGATCATCTGCCAGCCGGTTTCTCTTTTGCCATCACTAAGAATATAAACTGATTGCATGCTTGGAAGCTCTTGCTTTAAACTTTCATGATGTTCTTTTCCGGTAGCAATCCAAACACCGTTTGCATCGCTGTGGTCATCTTTTTTTCTGACGATCAATTGTATTTTTCCATTGGCATAAATTGCGTGGCAACCGAACATGGGCTTAATAGTAAGTTCGAGCGGATGGAGATAGTCAAGGATAAATTCAAAAGGAATTTTCTTTTTCATCAGAACTTGATCATGATCCTTGCATTCAATAGGCGAGTGGAGAGATAATTGGGTACGGCATATTGCCTTCCGCTCACATCGCGCACCCAAAAATAAGAAACAACATTATCTACGGCAAGCAGGTTATAAACTTCCAGGCTGAACCAAATGGACTTAAATAATTTTCTTTTTGTGTCTTCTTCTTTTTTCTCTTTTACAATTTCATAGGAAAATCCGATGTCCACCCTGCGATAAGGGGGCATGCGCAAAACATTTTTGTATGGCTCATGCGTAGGAGGGCCAAAGGGTAATCCGCTTCCGAAAAGAAGGTTCAAATGCATTTTGCAGCGTGGCAGACTGGGCAAATAGTCCTGGAAAAATAATCCAAACGTTACGCGCTGATCGGTAGGGCGTGGAATATATCCCGGGGAGACTTTGATGCTGTCTACCGCTTTGCTGTTGCTGCTATAGCCTGGTATGATCGTATCTCCATCGCTGTTCAAGCGAATGTAATAAACATCGTTGGTGATGTCATACATGGTGTTCATCACCGATACGCTCGCCCAGGATTCAATACCCTTCACAAATTCTCCGTTCACTTTCATATCAATGCCCGTGGTATAGCCTTTTGCATTGTTCTGCGCAAAGTAACGAAGCCGCACATTATCCACTTCATAAGGAATTAAATTATTCAGTTGTTTGTAATATATTTCGGAGATGAATTTGAACGGACGCCCCCATGATTTGAAATTTATATCTGTGCCTAATACATAGTGGATCGACTCCTGTGCCTTAAGGTCCGTATGAACCACTCCATCGAAATCGCGCATTTCCCGGTAGAAGGGGGGCTGGTAATAATATCCTGCAGATGCTTTGAACAATACATCGTGTTTCCATTTTGGTTTATAGGAAAGTGTCGCGCGCGGGCTGATCAGTAATTGTTTGTTCAGGTCCCAGTAGTTTGCGCGTATGCCTGTGGTAAGAGTGAATTCACCGGTATCTTTCGAATCCCAGTTCCATGCGTGTTGCACATAAGCGCTGTATCTGTTGGAGGAGAGAGCATTTTGTGACCGGATCACTTCGTTCATGTCCAGATATTGGTAGGGTTGAGGATTGGTAGATCCTGCCGAGTCAGGAGCTATAGGAAGAGAATGCCCTGCCGAATCAACCATCGTCCATTCGCTCAGTTTATCGTTAATGATCTCATGCTGCGCTTTGATGCCCCACCAGGCTTGTCTCTTTTGGTCTTTCCAGATCTTATTCCCCTTGTGTTCGAAATTGTAAACGTCAGCATCCAAATAATTTCTTGCATGATTCAGAAACCCACCAATGCCCAGGTTGTAGGCTGTTTGGCCAAAGTTTGAATTTCCAAAATCATTTTCAAGTTCGTTGAGATAGTACTGCCCGAGCAGGTCAAATGTTTCGCTTTCCTGTGTATTGAAAGCGGAGGCAATGAACTTCATGGTTAAGTCTTTTCCATGAGGTCTGTATATGCTGGAAAACGCACCAGTAACTGTTTGATAATCATCTATCTCTTGACCATCAAAGTAAACATTTAGTTGAAGCGCATTATTTACCGTTCCAAACGAGGATTTCCGGCTCTGCGGAATAGACTGGTATTTATTCTTTGCATAGTTCACAAGAATGTCGTGTTCCCACTCATCATTCGGGTTAAAAGTAATGTAGGATTGAAGATCGAAGAAAAGCGGTTTGTAATCTCCTTTTGTGTCGAGTGAGTTCAGCAAATATGAGTTTTGTTTTTCGCGTGCGCCAATGGTGTAGGTAAGCCGTTTATCCCTGGATGCACCTTCCAGATGAAGTGAACCTCCTAGTAATCCCCCGGAAATGCTCCCCGCAAACTCCCTTGGCTTTTTGTAACGTATGTCGAGTACTGAAGACATTTTATCTCCGTAGCGCGCTTCAAAGCCCCCCGAAGAAAAATTGATAGACGAAACCATATCGGAATTTACAAAGCTCAATCCTTCCTGTTGTCCGCTATGGCTGAGGAATGGCCGGTACACTTCTATGTCGTTCACGTAAACCAGGTTCTCGTCATAATTTCCTCCACGCACAGAATAGGTGGAACTTAGTTCGTTGCTTTGCTGCACCCCCAACTGGGTATATAATATCACATTGAAATCCTGCGAGGCCCCCGACTGCACAAAAATATCTTTGGTGGGAATTACCTCTATGAAATTTGCTCGTCCGGTTTTATCTTCGATCAGGACTGTGTCGAGAGATTTTGCAGCATCCACCGAAATATCAGCTTTCTCTTTTTTGCCTGCCGTAAGGCGTACGGATTTTAAACGAATGCCAAAACTTACGTGTGAATATTCTATTGCCACAGTTGTATCTGCGGGAATGGTAAGTTCGTAATCTCCTTTTGCATTGCTGGAGGTTGAATATTTTGTATTTACTACAGAGATCTTTGCGTCCACGATCGCTTTACCTTCCTTGTCTGTAAGTTTGCCGTATATGACAGCAGTTTGTGCGTGGGTAAGTGAACAGAAAAAAACGAATGAGAATAGGCGGAAGGCAAATAGCAGATGGGAAATTCTAATTCGTATATCGCACATTGTACATCGTAAATTAATTATCTCTCTCCTTGTCCTTGCTTTCTTCTGGAGCTTTTCGTTTTAGTTTTCCTTCGCGCCAAAGCTTTATGAATTGCGCCCATGCAAACGGGTTCAGCAGATTGTTAGGAGGATATTGCCCTGCCCAGTACAAACGGCTTTGATATTGCTGCATAGTTGATTTGAAGTTCATACTGCCATCCATGGCCATGGCTTCGTATTGGGCCTTCATGGCTTCGCGATCCAGATTTTTATGGGCGCGCTGCATATCACTATCGGGTCCTTTCGTATTCATAAAGGCTGTGTGAAATTGCTCCCTTGTGGGCCAGGGGTAAATGGTAACACTACCCAGCACTATAGTGTCAAACCGCATGATCTGTATCAGTGAATATTTGTTTCCGGATAATGTATCGGGAATGATATACTGCGCTTTTTTAAATCCTAAAGCTGTAAAGATGATCGTATCTTTTTTCTGCGCAACAAAAGAAAAGTATCCGTAAAAATCGGAAATAGTTCCGCGGTTCGAACCTTTGATCATTACCTTGGCAAATGGAATAGCACCCAGACTGTCACTTTCAACTACTACTCCTGAGAACTGAAGCAGGTCCTTGTCCTGCGCGAAAACATGCGTAAAATACAAGGCGAAAAGCAATAAAGCACAAATTCGCCGGATTAAGGTGTTCATATATTCAAAAGTAGGTAAAATCCCTCTCTGACTAGTTGAAATATTTTTGTAATTTTAACTCATGATCCGGACAGATATTGTATGTCCGCTTAAATGTTTTAAACAAAATAATGAAGCAATTCTTATAAAAAACTTGAATGATATGACAAGACTTTACAAACCATTTTTCACAGCTATATTGCTCTTTGCAACTGTATTTTCATTTGCGCAAAAATTACCAACTGTATTGACTCCAACAATCACGTGCGACAGCGTGCTTCAAACATCCACTTGTGCTGGGGGGAATGTGATTGTTGCGTTTAAGGTTACAGGAGGAAGTTACAATGTGGGTAATGTATTTACGGCTCAGTTGTCAAATAATGGAGGTGCGTTTACTACACCTGTAAATATTGGTTCAATCCCGCTCAACCTTGGTTTTATCCTCGCTACAATTCCGGCGAATACCAATTTTGGGCTCTATAAAGTTCGTGTTATTACAAGTAATCCCAAAGATACCAGCAACCCAAGCCCTAATTATATTTTTGTTACTCAAATTGCGCAGCTCAATCAGGTCGTTGCTACTCCCCATAATTATATTTGTCCCGGTGATTCTATCACCCTTACTGCTGTGAACATTGCCAGTAAATATGCCTGGTCAACAGGTGCTACAACCAGTTCTATTAAAGTAACACAGCCTGCAATTTATTCTGTTACAACTACCGATGCATTGACCTGTTCAAGCACTGCTTATGATACATTGGCGACAAGCACATGCACAGGTGTTGAAGAAAATGTTTGGCAAAACGCTGTGTCCATCTCTCCCAATCCAAGTGCGGGAGTTTTTAATGTGCAGATGAATGAATATGCGAATGTGCAGATGAAAATTTATAATATGATCGGAGATTG
>JAHEYK010000158.1 GCA_023251625.1 Bacteroidota bacterium | reverse complement strand
AGCATAAGCCTGGGCAGGTTGAATGAAAGAATATTTCTATTAAACCTTTCATCAGTAGCCGGTTTACCTCCCTTTACAACAGTACTTCCCTCTTTCACATAAGCCGGATCTTCTGCTTTCTCTATTTTTCTTTCAGGGCTCACATTATCTACTTGCCCGTTTGGGTATTGTATCTTAGTTACTTCAGATTTATAGATGATGTACAAAGGCCCATCCGGGTTTCCAAATAATTTATAGCGGATCTCCGTTGGATTTATCTCCAGGATCTTAGCTTCTATTTTAGTATTATCCTTTTTATAAATAATGTCCTGAGAAAAGGAGATCAAAGAAATGATCGCAAGAAAAGCCGAGAGGGTTATTTTTTTCATTGATTATTTTTTTATCTGCGAACGATATAGTTTAAAAATTATTTCATGCCATCACCTTCTTCAACACAGCCGCCATGGTCTTTCCTATGATCGCCGGGGAATCAACCACATGAATTCCGCACTCACGCATGATCTTCATTTTGGCTGCTGCTGTATCATCTGCACCGCCAATGATCGCACCGGCATGTCCCATTCTGCGTCCCGGAGGTGCTGTTTGTCCTGCGATAAACCCTACAACAGGTTTTCTGGGATTCGCTTTCACATATTGAGCAGCTTCATTTTCCATATTACCTCCGATCTCACCGATCATAATGATCCCTTCAGTTTCAGGATCGTTCATCAAAAGCTCCACTGCTTCTTTGGTGGTTGTTCCGGGAATAGGATCTCCGCCAATTCCAATGCAGGTAGATTGTCCAAGTCCGGCTTTTGTAACCTGGTCAACCGCTTCATACGTTAAAGTTCCGGAGCGGGATACGATACCGATAGTTCCTTTTTTATGAATAAAGCCCGGCATAATGCCCACTTTTGCTTCTCCCGGAGTTATTACACCCGGGCAGTTGGGACCTATCAAACGGCAATTTCTTCCTTTGATATACTCTTTTGCAGCGATCATATCCTTGGTAGGAATGCCTTCTGTTATGCAGATGATGACTTTAATCCCTGCCTCAGCCGCTTCCATGATAGCATCGGCCGCAAACGGAGGGGGTACAAAAATGATGGAGACATCTGCCTTGGTAGCGCGTACAGCATCCGCAACCGTATTGAATACTGGCTTATCCAGATGTTTAGTCCCGCCTTTGCCCGGAGTAACACCTCCAACAACGTTAGTTCCGTATTCGATCATTTGTGTGGCATGAAAAGTTCCTTCACCGCCGGTGAAGCCCTGCACAATTACTTTTGAATTTTTATTTACTAATACGCTCATAAAAGGATGGTTAATGGTTGATGGATAATGGCTAATGGGTTTGAAGTGCTAAGTTAAAGTTTTCTGCTTTAGTTCAGATGTTATTTAATAAC
Source organism: Bacteroidota bacterium (assembly GCA_023251625.1). GTDB lineage: Bacteria > Bacteroidota > Bacteroidia > Palsa-948 > Palsa-948 > Palsa-948. The sequence goes on along the minus strand of JAHEYK010000158.1, from coordinate 2,120 downwards.
TTTGTTGCCGTGGATAAAAAGACTGAAGAACTCTTGAAAAGAACCTTTAACTTTGGGGTTGAAGTACTGACCTTTCTCTCTGCACTAACCTATAATGACGTATTAGGTGTACCCAAGAAACAATTGGCAAGAGCCAGCACCTCGATTGGAGCCAACTATGAAGAATCTCAGGCGGCAGAATCAAAAAAGGATTTTATCCATAAGATTGGGATTGTTTGCAAAGAGTGTCGTGAAAGTCATTATTGGATCAGGGTTATGAAAGCAGTATATGAAGATCAAAAAATAAAACAGGCTCTTGAAAAATTTGACAAAGAAGCATTTGAATTAAAAAGTATATTCATAGCCATCAAACTTTCAGCAGAAGGAAAAAGAGATAAAAATGATTAAAGGATAGTGGTTGATTTGAAAGGGCTCTGTCCGTTTCCATTAGCCATCAACCATTAAACATTATCCATAAAACAAAAAGCATTAAACATTAATTAAATCTCACATCCGATTAAACAGAGTCCACTAAATACCGATACAATAGCCGCATTATCAACGGCTCCCGGCGTAGGTGCTATTGCGATCATCCGTATCAACGGCAAGAATGCATTTTCTATCTGCAGCAAGATCTTCCGCAAGAAAAATTCAAAATCCACGGATATTTCAAAGCTTGAATCGCATACAGCACATTATGGTGATATTGTTCATAAGGCCATTTTGATCGATGATGTGGTGCTTACGGTATTTAAAGGCCCAAATTCATTCACCGGAGAAAATATTGTTGAGATAGCATGTCACGGCTCTCAGTATATTCAAGAGCAATTACTTCATTTGCTGGTCAAAGAAGGTGCGCGTCTTGCTACGGCAGGAGAATTCACCTTCCGGGCATTCCTGAATGGCAAGTTTGACCTTACACAAGCTGAAGCCGTTGCCGACCTGATCTCATCACATTCTGCAACTTCGCATCATGTGGCTATGCAGCAAATGCGCGGAGGCTTTTCGGGTAAGATCAAGGTGTTGCGCGATAACCTGATCAACTTTGCTTCGTTGGTAGAGCTCGAACTTGATTTCAGCGAAGAGGATGTAGAATTTGCAAGCCGGACAGAATTGTCAAAGAATATAGTTTCGATGCAGAACGTGATCGATAAACTTATCCGCTCATTCGAACTCGGAAATGTGATCAAGAATGGAGTGCCTGTGTGCATTGCAGGAAAACCCAATGCCGGCAAATCAACACTGCTGAACGGACTTCTGGATGAAGACCGGGCCATTGTATCTGATATCCCCGGGACTACACGGGATACGATCGAAGACGAGATTGTCATAGAAGGTGTTCGCTTTCGTTTCATTGACACCGCCGGCCTGCGCAAAACCACCGACAGCATTGAATCCCAAGGGGTGGCACGTACCTATGAAACAATGAAAAAAGCAAGCGTGGTTATTTATTTGTTTGATGTGCATGAACTAACCAGCACCGAGTTGCAAAAAGAACTGGATGAGCTTAAAGCACACACACAAGCTGAGATCATTGTGGTGGGGAATAAAATCGACAAAGAAGATATTGCTTATACAAAAAAGGAGTTTGCTCACTTCAAAGACATTCTTTTCATTTCGGCAAAAGAAAAACTGAATCTGGAAGAACTGAAAGTAAAACTTATTGACCTGTTTGATGAGAAGTCAAATAATATTCCTGAAACTATCATAACGAATGCAAGGCATGCAGAAGCGCTGCAACACACTTACAATGCCCTCACACGTGTGAAAGCCGGACTGGATAAAAAACTATCGGGCGAACTTCTTGCCAGCGATATTCGCGATGCATTGCACCACCTGGGGCTCATTACGGGTGAAGTCTCAACTGACGACCTGCTTCAATCCATTTTCTCTCGGTTTTGTATCGGAAAGTAATATTTCCGAGATCGAGTTATTCAATTACAACTTTCTCATTTAAAACAGCATCTCGTGTGCAGATTTTCAAAAAGTAAATTCCTTTTGGCCGACCAGAGATGTTAACCACAGGCGAGAAAACCAATGATGACAAAATCGTTTCTCCTAGAGCGTTATAAATTTCAAATGAAACAATTTCTTTTGATGATTGAATCGTAAATAGGCCCTTTGAAGGGTTAGGGAAAATG
>JAHEYK010000008.1:6236-47076 GCA_023251625.1 Bacteroidota bacterium | reverse complement strand
ATTAGATTTGCCTCTGCTTATCGGAGCAAATGAAACGAGTCCATTTTCACCATACCATTTTGCTTTTTTTATACGTGCTCTTTGCGTACATGAATACGTCTTTTTCACAGGTTAGCACTACTGATTTTGAAAATGCCTTCTCTTCTCTCAAAGACAGTCCTGGCAAGATAGATTCCCTGAATAAACTGTGCAGGAAGCTTGATGACAACGAGAAATTGATTACTCTCGAATTGCGGGTAATGGAGCTGAGCAAAAAATTGAGCTATAAAAAAGGCACGGCACAAGCATTAAATAATATTGGGGTTGCCTATTATAATCTTGGAAACGGGCTGAAAGCACTAGAGTATAACCAAAAAGCTTTAATGATACGCATCGCTTTAGGCGACAAAAAAGACATTGCCTCCTCTTACAATAACATCGGAAATGCCCACGATCTCATCGGTGACAAAAAGCGCGCTATCGAAAATCACACCCGATCGTTTCAGCTCAGACAGCAGATCAATGACACCTCCGGCATGGCACGCTCGTACCTGAACATAGCTAGCGCCTATATTGATATTCCTGATTACTACAAGGTGATTGATTTTGGTTTCAAATCCGTTCAACTTTATGAAGCCATAGGGGAAAGATCCAGCTTTCTGGCCTCTGCGCTGAACAACATTGGAATTGCCTACGAGCGCCTGAAAGAATTTGAGAAGGCTATGAACTACTATCAAAAAGCGCTGAGCATACAAAAAGAATTGGGCAATCGAAATGAGATCGCTCAGCTACTCAATAATATTTCAGATGTATATGTGTCAGAGGGGGAACTGTCTAAAAATCCGGAGGAGCGAAAATCCAAATTTATGGTTGCCTTGGACAACTACACCCGCACCCTTGACATATTGGAAGGCAGTGATGAAAAAGATCTCATGGCTACTGTTTATAGCAATATTGGAAATGTTTATTGGTTCCTGCAGGATTTCACGATGGCGCTGAAATTCCTGAATAAATCATTCGATGTATATGTGGATCTCGATAGCAAAAGCGGCATTGCCCGCTCCCTCAACAATTTTGCCAAACATTATCGCCTTCAGAACAAAGCTACCCAATCCATTCATTATGCTTCAAAAGCACTTGCGTTGGCCGACAGTATCAGCGATGCGGAACAAACCCAATACGCCTGCGAATATTTAAGCAGCAGTTATTATGATCTGAAACAATTTGAAAAGTCTCTTTTTTATTATAAACGTTATGTTGAGCAAAAAGATAAGCTCACCAACGTAGATGGAGCAAAAAAATTAGTGCAGGAAGAATCCCGTCTGGAATTTGAAAAGAAAGAACAGCTTCTCAAGGCCGAACAGGACAAGCAAAATGCCATCGCTGAATCCGAAAGCCGCAGGCAGCGTGTAATAATTTGGTCAGCAGGCATTGGACTCCTATTATTCATTGCCTTCTCAGGGTTTATTTACAACCGCTTTCGCGTTACCAACAAACAAAAGAAGATCATTGAACACCAAAATAGTTTGATGGAAGAAAAGAATTCTGCCCTCGAAACAGCAAACACCGAGATCGCTCAAAAGAACAAAGACATTACCGACAGCATACAGTACGCAAAACGCATTCAGCGGGCGCTACTGGCCAGCGATACCCTGCTCAAGAAAAATCTTCCCGAATTTTTTGTGCTTTATAAACCAAAGGATATTGTGAGCGGGGATTTTTACTGGGCAAATTTCGTGAACGGGAAGTTCCTCATTATAACTGCCGATTGTACCGGCCACGGTGTTCCGGGGGCATTCATGAGCCTGCTCAACATTTCCCTGCTGAACGAGATCACCCTGCAGCGCAAAATCACAAGCCCTGATCTCATCCTGAACAATGTGCGCGAACAGATTATAGCCATCCTGAATCCGGAAGGCACCGAAACAGAAAGTAAGGATGGAATGGATTGCATGCTCTGTTCCTTTGACATCAAAAATAAACAGGTGGAATTTGCTGCAGCCAACAACCCGCTTTGGATATTAAAGAATGGCACCACGGAGATCGAAGAATATAAACCCGACAAACAGCCGGTTGGGTTTCACAGCGTATATAAACCTTTCACGCTGCAAACGGTTCCGCTGGAAAAAGGAGATATTGTTTATTCGTTTACAGACGGATTTGCCGATCAGTTTGGAGGCCCGAAAGGAAAAAAATTCAAATATAAACAGCTCGAAGAACTGATACTCGCTAATGCACATCTCCCCATGCTGGAGCAAAGAAATATTTTCGAAAAGTCATTCGTATCCTGGCAGGGTGAATTGGAACAAATTGATGATGTATTAGTAATAGGTGTCAGAATATAGCGTGCTGCCCTTCAAAAACAAAGCCTGTTTTTCCCCTATTATTGTCCTTTAGTTATTTTTATTTACCGTCTAAACTCTCGGTCTTTTTTTTTACTTTAGCGCATATAAAAGAGTGATTTCTATGAATAGGATCTGCTTACTTAGCATTCTGTTGGCTGTTATATGCTCCTCTTTCTCACCACGGAATACCGATGTTTATTCCATTCAATCTTCATCTGTATCATTTCTCTCCGAAGCCAGTTTTGGAAAGATACGGGGAGTTTCGGAAAAAATGACCGGCAGTCTCGACATACAAAATCATACCTTTTCTTTTACATTACCTATTTGTTCCTTCGAGGGATTTTATAATGCCACACAGAAAAAGCATTACTGCGAAAAATTTGTTGAGGGCCCCAAATATCCTGACACCGGCTTTAAAGGAAAGATTATTGAAGAGGTAGATCTGTCAGTGCCCGGAACCTATTCCATACGGGGAAAAGGTATGTTCTTGCTTCACGGAGTAGAAAAAGAACGCATCATCGATACAAAAATTATTGTCTCCGCAGGCCAGATCATTGTTGAATCAAAATTTAAGCTTCCGGTAGAAGAACATGGCATAAAAGTGTCTAAAATGAATTCTCTTTCTATGGCAAGGATAATTGAAGTGATTGTCAAAGTTGTATTGAAACCCAGTTGATTTTGTTTTATATCTTTTTGATGCATTCCCGAAATATTAAATCATTGTCTTTCTATTTGGCTGTATTGTTGCCTACTGTCTACTGCTTACTGTCTACTGGTATTGCGTTCTCTCAGCAAAACATACGAAACCATCAGCTTATTTCCGGGAAAAAAGAAATTAAAGTTCAAATCATTGCGCAAGATCACAGCCGGACTATTTGGGTAGGAACAGAAAGCGGCCTGGTAAGCTACAACGGCATTGCATACAAACACTTTCAGCAAAAAGACGGCCTGGCTGATAATTCCGTTACCGCCTTGTTCGAAGCTCCCGACAGCACCTTGTGGATCGGCCACTCGAACGGAAAGATCACGCTTCAGAAGAACGGAATATTTTCTGCTTTTACACTGCAGGATACAGCCAATAAAGAACATATTACTTGCTTCATTAGCGATATAAATAAAAATATATGGATCGCCACGTATGGTTCAGGGGTTTACAAATACAATGGGAAATCACTATCACATTATAACACGAAGAACGGGCTGGGCGATGATTACATTTATACATTGTCCGAAATATCTCCCGGAAACATCTGGATGGGCTCTGATGCCGGCATCACCATACTGAACAATGAGGAAAAAAGTGATAAGCAAAAATATCCCCGTATCACTACAAAAGATGGCCTGCCTGATAACATTGTTCAGCTCATCACCAAAGATGCAACCGGAAAGATATGGATCACTATGCGTGATTCCGGGTTCTGCAATTACGACCTGTCCGCTAAAAAAATCATACGCCCCTCTTTAACAGGCGGCTGGAAGTTTGGCCCCATCTACTCCATGATCATTGACCACAAAGGCGCCCTCTGGATCGGTGCCGAGACCACCGATGGATTAATCGCATTTGTTGTTCACGATAACAAATATCTCCGTTTCCCCGTTGCCGGCCACAATGAGCACGCGAACGTAAAAGTGTTATCTCTTTTTGAAGACGCAGAAAAAAATATTTGGGTAGGGACTGAAAAAGGGCTCAGCCAGTATTGCCGCAGCCGCTTTGAAATTTTCACATCCCGCGATGGCATCCCATCCGACTCGGCACGTGCCATTATGGTCGACTCAAAAGGAAATATCTGGCTTAGCTCTCCGTCAGGCTTGTTCAGCTTTCATTTTGATGAGTCCGGCATGCCTCAGCGGAAAACATATTTCGCCGAAAAAAGATCCTCGGACTTCCGCATCGTATCTCTCTTTGAAGGCAGGAATGGAAACATCTGGATTGGAACGTATGGATACGGGGTCTTTTTACTGGATCCCCGCACCGGTTCTATCACTTCCTATTCCGAAGCGCAGGGGCTTGCCAATAGCAATATCATGTCGATCTGCGATGATAAAGCCGGAAACATATGGATGGCAACACTGGGCGGTGGTGTTTCAAAAATATCTTTCTCGGAGGATAATTACAAAGGCAAGATGACGGTAAAAAATTATTCGGAAGATGACGGCATAGGAAGTATTTATGCCTACTACGCGTTCCGCGACAGCCGTAATGCTTTATGGTTCGGTACCGATGGTGGCGGCATCACCCGGTATGACGGATCCCATTTCACCACCTTCAATACAAAAGCAGGTGGGCTTAAAAGCGACATCGTGTATTCCATCCTGGAAGATAAAAATGGGATCATCTGGTTCAGTACACAAGAAGGTGGTATTTATTCCTACAACGGCAGAACATTTACCAACTATGGAACAGAAAATGGGATCCGTGACCTCTCTCCCGACATCCTTTCAATGGGTGCCGGTACCGATCTTGTGGTTGCTCATAACAGCGGTATTGATGTGATCAACACTACAGATCCCACGCACGTAAGGCACTATAATCTAAATGAATCGGGCCTTGATTTTTCTCCCAACCAGAATGTATGCTTCCGCGATAAAACCGGAAATGTTTTGATCGGAACCGATCATGGCGTTGTAAAATTCCGTTCATCACTTGATTCGCTCGACTATCTCACCCCCAAGGTTGAATTTACCGGCTTGCAGGTCATGTTTGAACTCTATCCCCTGAATGCAAGATCGGAATTTGACTACAAGCATAATCAATTTGTTTTTGAGTTCATGGGCGTTTATCTCAAAGCCCCTGATAAAGTGAAATACAAGTTCATGCTGGAAGGATATGATAAAGACTGGTCTCTGCCCACCGAAAACCGAAGAGCCTCCTACCCCAGCCTGCCCAACGGAGAATATACGTTCAAGGTATGTGCCGCCAATGCCGAAGGAATTTGGGGGCAACCTGTTTCATATCAGTTCATCATCAAGCCTCCCTTCTGGAAAACAATATGGTTCTTTACAGTGTGTATCGTTTGTATTGTCACCGGCTTTTACGGGTTTATGAAATGGAAGGTGAAGAACCTGCAGAAACAAAATCAGCTGCTCGAGGATAAGGTAGAGATGCGTACGCGCGAAGTGGTTGAGCAGAAAAAAATAATTGAAGAAAAAAATAACGACATCACGAGCAGTATCCGGTATGCAAAAAGAATACAGGATGCGCTTCTTCCTGCCAAAAAATATATGGATGAGCACATGGGCGAATATTTTGTGCTCTTTAAGCAAAAAGATATTGTATCGGGCGATTTTTACTGGGTAAATAAAAAAGACGATAAATTATTTTTTGCCGCCATTGACTGCACCGGCCACGGGGTGCCGGGCGCTTTCGTAAGTTTGGTGGCACACGGAAATATCCAGCGTGCGCTGATCATGTTCAAAGAGCGCACCCCTGCAAGCATCCTCGACAGGCTGAATGAGGGTGTCACCGATGTATTAAGCCGGGGAGGAGAAACTCAGGATATAAAAGATGGCATGGATATTTCACTCTGTGCATTGGACCGGAAAAACATGAAACTGGAATTCAGCGGAGCTAACCACCCCATGCTCTTACTTCGCAACGGAATACTGCAGGAAATAAAAGGCGATAAACAGCCCATAGGCCAGTATATCTCCCGTAAAAATTTTACCAATCACGAAATGGCCCTTCAAAAAGGCGATGCCATCTACCTTTTTTCAGACGGTTATGCCGATCAGTTTGGCGGCAAAGACGGAAAAAAATTCAAACGCAGTAAATTGAAAGAATTGATCTTATCGGTTCAGAATGACACTATGAAAGAACAGAAAAAGACCCTGAACAATACGATCGAAGCATGGAGAGGCAACCTTGAGCAGATTGATGACATACTGGTAATGGGAATAAAAGTATAAAATGCAAAAGAAAAAAATAAATAAGCCCAAACAGATCATCGGGCGGATAGAGCGTGTTGATTTTCCGGAACTCGGTATAAAAGATATTTATGCCAAAATAGATACGGGCGCCTATTCCAATACGCTGCATTGCCGTGATATTCAGGTCAAAGAAAATAAACTTTACTTCAAAGTGCTTGACCCCGGGCACCCCATATTCAGCCAAAAGGAACATTGCTTCGCAGATTTTAAGCAGAAAAAGATAAAAAATTCTTTCGGAGAAGTGGAGAAAAGATACCTGATAAAAACCAATATAAAGATCGCGGGCAGACTGATAAAATCGATAATTTCGCTCTCAGACAGGGGCACTATGCGTTACCCGGTTTTGATAGGAAGAAAATCGCTCAGGAACAAATTTGTAGTTGATGTTTCACTAAAAAATTGATGCTCATATATGTTTAAGAAAATACTAATAGCTAACAGAGGAGAAATTGCCCTCCGTATCATCCGTTCCTGCAAGGAAATGGGTATCAAAACGGTTGCCGTATACTCTACTGCCGATAAAGAATCACTGCATGTACGTTTTGCGGATGAGGCCGTTTGCATTGGCCCTCCAGCCAGCAAAGATTCATACCTGAATATCCCTAATATCATTGCCGCTGCTGAGATCACTAATTCAGACGGGATCCACCCCGGCTATGGATTTTTATCCGAACGTTCCAAGTTCGCACAGATATGCGGTGAGCATGAAATTAAATTCATCGGCCCCACTCCCGAAATGATGGATGCTATGGGTGATAAAATTTCTGCAAAGGTTACCGCTAAAAAAGCCGGTGTGCCCTGCGTGCCCGGCTCAGAAGGATTGTTGGAAGATGTGGAAGACGCAAAAAAGAATGCCAAAAAGATCGGCTATCCTGTTCTCATGAAAGCCACTGCCGGCGGTGGCGGAAAAGGAATGCGCATAGTATGGGAAGAAAAAGAAATTGAACATGCCTGGGAATCTGCACGCAAAGAAGCCATGGCCTCTTTCGGGAACGATGGCATGTACATGGAAAAATTTATTGAAGAGCCTCGCCATATCGAGATACAAATTGCGGGAGATCAATATGGAAAAGCCTGTCACCTTTCTGAACGTGACTGCTCCATTCAAAGAAGGCATCAGAAATTGGTAGAAGAAACTCCTTCCCCGTTCATGACCGATGAACTGCGAAATGCCATGGGTGAAGCAGCCATCAAACTGGCCAATGCAATTAAGTATGAAGGTGTTGGTACCATCGAATTTTTGGTTGATAAACACCGCAATTTTTATTTCATGGAGATGAACACCCGTATCCAGGTAGAGCATCCCATCACGGAAGAAGTGATCGATTATGATCTGATACGCGAACAGATCCTGATCGCTTCGGGTGTCCCTATCTCCGGAAAAAATTATACTCCCCAGATGCACGCCATCGAATGCCGTGTGAATGCTGAAGACCCCTACAATGATTTTCGCCCCAGTCCGGGCAAGATCACCTCGCTGCATAAACCGGGCGGACACGGTGTGCGTGTGGATACGCATATCTATGCAGGCTATTCGATCCCTCCCTATTATGATTCCATGATCGCTAAGCTCATTACCGTTGCCAGAACACGTGAAGAATGCATCACCAAAATGCAACGTGCATTGGGTGAATTCATCATTGAAGGAGTGAAGACTACCATTCCTTTCCATGTAAAACTGATGGAGAACGAAGACTTCCGGAAAGGGAATTACACGACCAAATTCCTGGAGACACACAAACTTCTGTGATATTCTTCTGAATGCCTGTTCAATTTTTATCACAGCATAAAGGCTTCTCCCTTAGCAAACAAAGTACTGTCAAAAAATTGATCCTTTCTGTAATTAAAAAAGAAGGAAAGAAAGCAGGAAATATAAGTTTCACCTTCTGCAGCGATGCTTTTCTTCTCGCTCTGAACAAAAAATTCCTCAAGCATAATACATTGACGGATATAATCACCTTTCAATATCCCACCAAAGAACTTTCCAGCGAGATCTTCATCAGTATTCCTCGCGTAAAAGAGAATGCGAAAAAATTTAATGTTTCGTTTGAAAATGAATTACACAGGGTAATGATACATGGCATACTGCACCTCTGCGGATACACTGATAAAACCACCGGAAAGAAAAAGGAAATGAGAAAAAGGGAAGATCATTATCTTTCTGTGATCAGAAAATAATATTTCAGAAAATGAGGCCCCGGCATTTAGAAGTACTTCTCGTTGTGCATTTTATTTATACTATTTACGGAAGCCTTCTGATGGCTCAAGCCGATACGGCAAAAACAGTTACGAGAAAATTATTTTTAGCTGACTCGCTGAAACAAAATTTAAAGGCCGATTCTCTCAAGATCTACAAATTTCAAAAGATCAGGACTTATATTGCTGCTGATAACAGAAGCTCATTCATACGCAGCGCCCCGGTAGAGGTGTATGGCCTTCATCTTGGGGTGATCTTAAAAGAAAGGCATACCTTGTGTTTGGGAGCAAGTACCATTTCAGAAGCGACCAAAAGGCCCTCGAAGATCAAGGACATAGATCAAAAGGTAATGACGAATCAATTTTTAACCCTGAATTACCTCACTCTGTTCTATCAATATACCTTGATCGATAAACGATATTTTGAATTGGATATTCCTCTAGAGATCGGTTACGGTAAATACGAGGTCAAAGCCATGGATTCCCTCATGAAAAAAGTTCTTTTTGACAGGCATTATAGCATGGTGCCCTTAGGGGCTGCAGTAAATATTGTTCTTAAACCTTTGAAATGGATCGGCTTCACATCTATGGTGGGCTATCGGTATGTTTTTGATTTTAAACCTGCGTTTAATTTTAACGGGTGGTATTACTCCTATGGAGTCTGGATCGATCTTCGGCAGATCCTAAGAGATACAAAGTTCTACCTAATTAAAAAACCCGGGTACAAGAAAAATATCAGAGCACTGAACAGTTCTCGCTAAAATTGAATAAATAAAAAATGGGAGCTTAGGTTTTACCTAAGACTCCCATCGTACCCTGAGTCGGAATCGAACCGACAAGTCCGTGAGGACATTGGTGTTTGAGACCAACGCGTCTACCAGTTCCGCCATCAGGGCATTGTCATTGCATTAATTTAAACGCTATTAGTGTCTACCAGTTCCCCGCCCGAAACGTACCGTTTCGGTACGGGCGGGCGCCATCGGGGCAAAGAGACTTTTGCAGTTGCGAATATAATACTTCCTATCATCCAATAAACTTCTCAACCTTTTCCAGTGCTTTACCAATTTGCGCCACGTTTCACTGAAGTTCGGCATTTTATTTTATCAATCTCGAGTACCTTTCTTCAAGTACTTCCTTATATTGTTTTTTGTATTCATCGGACAAAAAAGAATTATCAATCCATTGCATAGATACGGACTTCCTTTTAATAAAGCGAGCGAATACACCTTCTGCTTGTTTTTCATTCAAGCCTAAATCCTTTCCTAGTCGCTCGAAATTTTCACGTTTCAATTTTTTCTTTTTCCCTTCAAGAGTTAAGGCGAGCTCCTCTGTATCGTTCGGATTCGCAATAGCTACATTTAATAAATCGTATGCGGGAGACAAAGTCCATTGCGTTTCGCCTGTATTAATCATTGAGAAATTTTTCAAATGCATGTCGTTATTCCCGGTAAGAAAGCTAAAAACACTTAATTCAAAAAAATATAATTTATCCAGCAACGTGTTACTTGAATATTCTCCTACTGCTTTTCCAGCACGCTCCATTGAACTTTTATATTTATCAAATGCTTCCAGTATCTGAAACATGTCTATCATGTGAATCTTCTCTCCTCCATCTGTGCGATCAATCCGCCTGGTTATATAGGACAATTCCCCTGATTGTAATCGTATCAGGCTTGATGGAACAGTCCTTATTCCAAAAGCCTCTGCTATTCGCATGGTTACATGCTCATTCTGCGGCATCTCCGGAAAATGCTCTGAGGGTGGTTTGAAAATATAATTGCCGCCCAATGCTCCGACAACGGTTAACCTTCCTGAATACCCATTCTGCATTGTTCCCTTAACTAGTGATAAAGATAATTTTGGCTGTACTCCCGGCACAGCCACACTTCGTTCCACAACATTTTTTGCTAACTCTGCCATCTGATTAAATGAGTACTCCAGTAGAGGCGCCCTTTTTGTTCCAAAGAATTCCAGGCTGCAGGGCTCATGGAAATCCCCTTCATCAGATTCTTCCAATGCTTGATAGCAGTATAAACATTTCTTACTCATTTTCTTCTTGAATTGGTTTTACACTTACTGCCCCGATACAATTCTGACAGCAAGCCATCAACAATCCCATACGATCATTTGAATTTATTTTCCAGTTCTTTGATGCAATATCCAATAACCATCCTTCCGGTATCAGCCCTTCAAAAAACGGGAACAATCTATTGTCCACATATTTTGTTTCGCTTACAGGCATGCTAAAAGTGATAAGTTGATCCGGATATTTTGCAACATATTTCTTTTCGTACTGAAAGATATATTGCCCTTCATTTGTTTCTGTAAGAATGCCGGCCAACACATCCTTGTAGTATATTTCTGCACTTCTCATGATTTATTTTTTTACTGAACACCTAAAGATCCGGAGTTATTTTTTTTATCTCTACCGGAGCCAGCTCATGTCCGAACATTTTCAACACCTGATTTACCTTTTCGAGATTCAGATTGCCCTTGTATTGTTCGATCTTTCTGACTACTGTAAGGGCAACGCCTGCACGTGCAGCGAATTCTTCCTGGGAGAGATTGGCTTCTTTTCTTTTCTCTTTGACAAAGGTAGCTAGCGATTTCATTATATGCTTTTACGTATAATTTAGTACAAATATACTAAATTATATCTAATTACATATAAAATTAAAATATATTGTATAGTTATATGTATTTGCATATACTATAATAATAAAATTATGTTTTTAAGTCAATTATGCATAATCCTGAATGACTAATAAAGTAGAGCTTTTTATAGAAAACTACAGCCTTTCGAATTGGCTATAACTTAAGAAGTTGTTTTTGGGGGAACCTTTTAATAAACTCCTTTTTTTTCGCAGCAGGTAATTTCTTAAGGGCGTATTCAACTTTTGAAGCCGCAGAACGGCTGGCGTGCGGATAAAACGCTTTGAGCTTTACAGGTACTCTGCCTCTGGTGTATTTTGCGCCCTTCCCTGAATTATGCGTTTTAATTCTTGCCTTCAGATCATTCGTAATACCCGTGTAGATGGACCGATCCGAACATTCCAGCAAATAGACGAACCACTTTGCCATTATTATTTTCTGCAAACAATATTTACTTCATTGCCTTTATTTTATCCAGCAGTGCCTGCGTTTCTTTAAAATCTTTCCCATCCTTTTTTGCCAATTCTATTGCGCGTTCCGCTGTGGCTTGGGCTTCCATCTTCTTACCTAATTTATATTGCAGACAAGCGTATGTGTCAGTATTTTCATAGTTCGTATCTAACTCGACCGAACGCTTTGCCCACGCTTCAGCCTTTGCAAGCATTACTTTATCGGAAACATTCTCATAAAAATTCCATGCCATCAGGTTGAGATAATATTGCTTTTCTTTGCCAAACTCCTCAATAAATTTTTCACCCGTTTGCGTATATTCAGCCCAGTCACTCTTTTGTTTATAATATTCCAGGTCATACAACATGACCCGATCCTCATGCATTACAATATTTTTTTTCTTTATCTCCTCTTTCAATTTTAGATATCCTTCCGCATTCTTATCCTTTAGATAATTTTCCAAAGCTGAAACATAGCCATTACTAATAATTTTACTTACTTCCTTTTCTGAATATAATTTATCGAACTCCGCATGGTGATCTACCAGATATCGGAATTCTCTGCAATCAGCTCGTAGGTACCATGCACAATGACTGAGAATACTCCAATTTCGTAAGTTAATGAGGTCAGAATCTTTTTGAGTCGAAAAGTACTTGGCCATCACTTCTTTAACATCCATATTCGTTTTTGCCCTCATCAAAAGATATTCGCCCATTTCATCAGGGTTCATGTTTCCGGAATCATATTTCCTCTGAGCCGAAGCAAATTGCTTAGCCGGATTCATTGCATCGGAACCGAGTTCAACAAAATCTTTGGCCTGCATGGAGCCACTCATCCTGTGCAATAGCTCTCCGTTATTATCTATGAAAAGAAATGTTGGATACGCTGTCACCAGGTATTTTTTTGCCAGATCAACTCCCTCTCCCTTTTCCATATCGATTTTTGCATTGATGAAGTTCGAATTGTAATAAGCAGCTACCGTATCATTCGGAAAAATATTATTTGCCATCCACTTACAGGGTCCGCACCAGGTGGTGTATGCATCCACCATGATCATCTTGTTCTCCTTTCCGGATCTTTCAAGAAGCTGTGCAAAGTTGCTGGCGTGGTCAAAATTGATCCCTTTTTCTGTTTGAAGGGTCTGTCCAAACAAGCACAAAGGAGAGAACAGAAATAAGTAAAGCATTTTTTTCATAGGAATGATTTCTAGAGGTTACACTCTTGTTATCCGTGGCTCTTTTTTCCTGTTCCACCAATTTGAAACACTCTAGAAATATTAAATCCCCACTTATATCCACCCTTCAGCCATGAGTCGGGCGAATTCGGGATCAGGTAGTTTTCTGTAATGCCGGCAGCGTTTGTAAAGTTCATGTGAAATACATGCCCGCCGGTTTCCAGTTCAAATCCTATGGCCAGCGGGTTATAGTATGGATTTGCAAGATTATCTTTTCGGTAATCAGAGATCACATAAAAATAATCTGCCAAAATAGACATGCTGCGCGTAACCTTAATACGAATGCCGGCCCCTACAGAAAACAGATCATTCTCGTCAACCGCATTGTTGTTATTGGTATTGATATTCGCAAGCACATAGTTTCGATGCGTGTAGGAGGGTGCAACCGCAATGGAAAGCCAATCGCCAAACTTACGGGCAAAGATCAACTGTGTGGTATAAACCATTCTGTGAGCAAATTTTTTATTTGTGTTAACCCAGGCCGTATCGGCTCCTGCATAGAGCTTGTCTTCGCTTTCCGGAGTAAGCGAAGCGATGGCATAGGCACAGATCGTAAGCGGAACCTTATTATCCAATGTCTGCTCCAGAAATCTCCATTTGACAGAACCATCAATGTATTCCCCTTTTTTGTTTCGGGCTACTCCTACCATTAATTTCCGTGTAATACCATAGTCAAATGAAAACCGTACATCCGAAATTGCATCCCATCCGTAAAGCGTGTGAACTCCTCCATTGCTTTCTTCACCTATATTTCCAAAACGGTGGGTGATCCGGAAATCCAGTTCGCCCCTTCCCATCGTTTGTGGAGTTTGCAAACTGATGATCTTGGTGGTCTTAAAAGTTGCCGTTACTTTATCATGCGGCTTATCCTTTGTCCCCATAGTATCGAGCATCTTCATGAGGTCAGTCTGCGCAAAAAGAGTAATGGTGACAAAAGAAAACAGGGCGATAAAAAAAACTTTCATAATAAATTATTTTTTGTATTCGGTGAGGGTTGACTTTACAGTAACCTCTACTGTTTCAGCGATATTTTGCGCAACCAGTGTTGGAATTTCAACTTTATGGTCTTTCAGCGCTACCATGAATTTTGAATCAAACATAATTTCTCCGCCCTTTACAGTGACAGTTCCATCGATGGTTCTTTCCTTCTCAACACCATGCATGTTTAATTTTCCGGTCACTGTCACCTTATTGGTACCCTCTTTTGTATAATCGATTTTTTCATTGACCTTTCCGCCAAAAGTTGCATACGGATACTTATCACTTTCCATGTATTTCTCGTTAAAATGCTCTTCCATCAGCTTCTTATCGAACTCAAATCCTTTGATCGTAATCTTAATAGCTACTTCGCCTGTTGCAGAGTTGAATATAGGCTTTGATGATTTGTTGACCGCTGCAATATCTTCAATCGGGCCCTTAGAGAAAAAACTGATCGCACAGGTTTTTCCAAGATATATCTGAGCATGCAGGGCCATGCTTGCGATAAGTATGGCGGCAACCAGGAAGAAATATTTTGTTTTCATCTTTTAATTTTCTTTTTTAATCATTAAGTGCCCCGGCAGCCAGCCAGCACTGTATTTTTTGAAGTAACGAATCCGCTAATGGTAGATTCGGTGCCTGGGGCATATCTTTTATAGTAAATACTCTCGATTTAAACTGCTGGTTATCTATCATGGCTTTCAGGTCGGCATACATATTAAGATTTCCGGGAGCTGATCCGATCGCATCATGACAGTTAGACATAGCACAGTAAGTTACCATCATGGGCTGGATCACGGTTGAGTATTTTACATTCATGCTATCGCATAATGACTGACTTACAGCACCGGGCAATTTGCCTTGATCCTTTACACATGAATAGTGTGAGACCAGTAAGGCCATCATACTAAATACCGCCAAAAACAATTGTTTTTTACTCATCGGAATACCTGTTTAATAGTTCCGGCTTAGCCGCACAAATGTAAAAATTTAACCTTTAGGATCGGATACAACAGCTTATCGATACAAAATCCGTTCCATTATAATAAAGGTAGGGCAATTTATCTATTTTTGTCGTGTTCCACAACAAAAGGCAAAATAATATGGCAAAAGCAGATAATTTCCAGTATCACGACTATTATCAGGTTGACGACCTGTTGACAGAAGAACATAAGTTGGTTCGTGATACGGCTCGTGCATGGGTAAAAAAAGCAGTGTCGCCTATCGTGGAAGAAGCTTGTCAAAAAGCTGAATTCCCAAAACAATGGATCAAAGGGCTGGCCGAGATCGGGGCTTTTGGCCCATACATTCCGGTAGAATACGGTGGTGCCGGACTTGACCAGATCTCTTACGGACTTATCATGATGGAACTTGAAAGAGGAGATTCAGGATTACGCTCAACCGCTTCTGTTCAGAGCTCCTTGGTGATGTACCCGATATTTACTTACGGCAGCGAAGAACAAAAGAAAAAATATTTACCCAAACTTGCCAAAGGAGAAATGATGGGCTGTTTTGGTTTAACGGAACCCGATCACGGTTCAAATCCGAACGGCATGCTCACCAACTTTAAAGATAAAGGAGACCATGTTATTCTGAACGGGGCTAAAATGTGGATCTCAAATTCTCCTTTTGCAGATATTGCGGTGGTGTGGGCAAAAAATGAGCAAGGAGAAATTCAAGGCCTGATCGTGGAACGGGGCATGAAAGGATTTACAACCCCTGAAACACATGGCAAATGGAGCCTGCGCGCCAGCGCAACCGGAGAGTTGGTTTTTGATAACGTAAAAGTTCCCAAAGAAAATATCTTTCCGAAAGTAAAAGGACTGAAAGGCCCGCTGGGGTGTTTGAATTCTGCACGCTATGGGATCTCCTGGGGGACCATTGGTGCTGCGCTGGATTGTTATGATTCTGCGCTGAGATATTCAAAAGAAAGGATCCAGTTTGGAAAACCTATTGGAGGATTTCAGCTTACTCAGAAAAAACTGGCTGAGATGATCACTGAAATTACAAAGGCACAATTGCTCTGCTGGAGATTAGGTGTTTTAAAAAATGAGAATCGCGCCACTCCTCAGCAAATTTCAATGGCAAAAAGAAACAATGTAAATATGGCTCTGCAAATTGCCCGCGAGGCAAGACAGATCCACGGAGCGATGGGTATTACAGGTGAATATCCCATCATGCGCCACATGATGAATTTAGAATCAGTGATCACGTACGAAGGCACACATGATATTCACTTACTCATTACCGGTTATGATGTAACCGGCATCAGCGCATTTGAATAATATCCCTTAATGAAGTATGCTTTTGTTTCGCTCCTCGCGTTGCTGATCTCAATCTCATCCCTTTCCCAGAGAGGAAAAGAGTACTTCCTGGTTGATTCTGTAAATTATGATTCCCTTCCTGCTGGCGATAGAGCCCTGCTGGATTCTTTGCTACCTGTTTATCATGCTGCTAAAAATGATACAACAAAACTGAAGATACTCGTTTCGTTTGCCGAGGGCCTCAGTGACGAAACACTTTGGCCCCGGTACAATGACCTGCTGAATAAAAAAGCAGAACAGCTTCTTAAAAATTCACGGTCTTTGTCTCGGGAGGAGATCCTATCGGTAAAAAAATCATACGCGATGTCGCTTCAGGATAAAGGATACTATGAACAGAACTTCAATGCCAATATCCCGGTTTCCCTTGTATATTATAACAGTTGCCGGAAGATCCAGGAAGAGATCGGGGATAAAAAGGGGCTCGCAAATACCCTGAATAACATTGGTATCTCGCATTACCAGCAAGGTAATATCAGCAAAGCCATTGAATATTATATGACAAGTGTAAAAATCCAGGAGGATATCAAGGATGGTTTAGGGTTGGCCTACACCCTCGGTAATCTGGCTTCTACTTATCTTGAACAGGGAGATACTGCAAAAGCAATTGAATACCAGTTAAGATCCCTGAAACTCCGCGAAGGCGGAGGTGATAAGCACGGGCTGGGTATTTCCCTGAGCCAGCTGGCAAATTTCCTTAGCCTCCATCATGAAGATGAGAAGGCCCTTATTTACTTCAGGCGTAGCGTAAAACTGTGGGAAGAACTTGGAGAAAGGCAGGGGCTTTCATTTTGCATGCAATATCTTGGCAGAATTTATCAGCAGGAGGGGGAAAAATTAAAACGTGAAGGCAAACCGATTCCGGATACACTTTTTCCAAAGGCTCTGGAATTTATGCTCAAAAGCCTGAAAATAAGTGAAGACCTTGGAGACAAACGGAGCATGACCATAGTGCTTACCATGATAGGCAATCATTTTTTATTTGAAAACAATGACCTGGAGGCTTTGAAATACGGCCTGCGTTCGTTAAAGATCAGCAAGGAGATCGGACACCCTGTAAATATTCGAAGCGCATCCCGCCTGCTGTATTCTGTATATAAACAACAGGAAAACTGGGAAGAGGCGCTTCATATGCACGAACTGACCATACACATGAGAGACAGCATTTTCAATATAGATACCAAAAAATCAACTATAAAAAAGCAATTAGCGTATGAATATGAAAAGCAAGAGGCTATAAAAAATGGGGAACATCAGAAAGAACTGGCTGTGGCCGAAGAAGGAAAAAAGAGGCAGCGTATCATTTCATATGGTGTGGGGCTTGGCCTGCTCATGATGACCCTGTTCGCAATCTTCATTTTCAACCGCCTGCAAATAACGCGCAAGCAAAAACTCATCATCGAAGAGCAAAAAAAGACCGTTGAACAAAAAAATAAGCACATCACCGACAGCATCAACTACGCGAAACGAATACAGGATGCAATTCTTCCATCGAAAGAGGAATTGTCAAAATGTTTTTCCGATTACTTCGTCTTCTTTCAGCCTAAAGACATCGTGAGTGGAGATTTTTACTGGTTATCCCGGCACAATGACAAAACTATCCTTGCGGTGGCCGATTGTACCGGGCACGGAGTGCCTGGCGCATTCATGAGCATGATCGGGAATACTTTGTTGAACGAAATTGTAAATGAGCAAAAAATATTTCAGCCGTCCGAGATCCTGAATCACCTGAACGAAGGTATTGTACACGCTCTTCACCACGAATCGCGCTCACAAGATGACGGAATGGATATTTCTATCTGTCTGTTCGAGGAAAATAAGGTCACTTTTGCCGGAGCAAACCATTCATTGTATATAGCCGAGGAAGGGGCATTGCGCATGATCAGTGGGGATGTGTTCTCCATAGGAGGAGTGTTTGGGGGAAAAAATGTTTCGTTTTCACAGCATGAGATCAACATGGAAGGAGCTACGTATGTTTATCTGAGCTCAGATGGGTTTGCCGGGCAGCGCGGGGGCGAAGCGGGAAAGCTATTTGGCACAAAACGCCTGGAAGAACTGTTTGCGTCCATAGCAGGAGTGGGTGCTGAAGAACAACAACGGATAATACACACAAAACTCAATTCATGGGCCGGAGCCTACGGACAAACAGACGATGTGCTGGTTGCCGGAATAAAACTATAAATGAGAATATATCTTGTTATACTGATTTGTTTGCTGGGTCCGATTTTTTCTTTTGGCCAAAAAGGAAAAGAATATTTTCTTATAGACTCGATAGACTATGAAGCGATGGCTCCGAACGACAAAGCGGTGCTTGATTCCCTCCTTCCGTTGTATCATAACGCCAAAACCGATACTGCTAAACTCCGCGTTTTGGATGTGCTTTCATCAAGCCTGGGAGATTCGAAAACATGGCACCAGTATTCTCTCTTGGTATACGATAAGACACGCTCCATGCTGTCTGATTCCGCTTCCTTTTCGCACTCAGACCTTGACCTAGTAAAAAATTATTTTGGAAACTCTCTTCAGAATATCGGCCTGTATTATACGCTCCATGGAGATAAAAATAAGGCACTCGATTGCTATGAAAAAAGCCTGAAAGTGTTGCGCGAAACAGGGAACAAGTTAGGCATATCCGGCACGCTCAACAATATGTCGGTTGTTTTTAACCAGGAAGGGAACATTCAAAAAGCACTTGATTACGAGTTCCAGAGTTTAAAACTGGATGAGGAGATGGGTGACAAAGTAATGACTGCCAATGCCCTTAACAACATAGGCAGGATGTTCATTGATCAGGATGATACTGTAAAGGCACTGCTCTACCTCAAAAAAGGAGTTGCCATACTGGAAAAATTGAAATATGATCTTGGACTTGCCTATTCCTTCACCAATATTGCCGTTACCTACCGAAACGAAAAAAATTATCCGCTCGCTCTCGAATATTTTCAAAAAAGCTTCTTCCACTGGAGCAAACTGGGCGATAAGCATGGGTATGCAACCACGTTACTAAATGTAGGGATCACTTACCTGAGAAGAGCAAATGATATTCCCGCCATGGAGGATACATCCTATTCCCTGGCCATGCAAAATCTCACAAAGGCCCGGGACGTTTTCGAAGAAATAAAGGACTGGGAAGGCCTTTCTAATACATTACAGGGGATGAGCCGGGTATATTTTCATGAAAACAAGATGGCACTGGCGGAAGAGACAGGAAAACGCGCCTTGAAAATAGGGCAGGAAATTAAATTTCCATCTACTATACAAAGCGCCTCAGAGGTTTTATATAAGATCTACAGTAAAGAAAAAAAATGGCAGGATGCACTTGCCATGCATGAATTATTTGTACAAATGCGTGACAGCATTTTCAGCGAAGAGACCCATAAGTCTACGTTCAAGCAGCAAATGAAATATGACTACGAAAAACAGGAGGCTCTTAAAACGGTTGAACATCAAAAAGAACTGGCCGTTGCCGAAGAAGGCAAAAAACGACAGCAGATAATTTCATATGCCATCGGGGTCGGATTGCTCATGGTAGCACTCTTTGCTGTTTTTATTTTCAACCGGTTAAGGGCCACACGCAAACAAAAAATGCTCATTGAAGAACAAAAAAAGATCGTTGATCAGAAGAACAAGCACATCACCGATAGCATCAACTATGCAAAACGTATCCAGGATTCCATTTTGCCATCGGAGGAAGAATTAACAAAATGTTTTCCGGATCACTTTGTATTTTTTCAGCCAAAAGATATCGTAAGCGGAGATTTTTACTGGATGTCAAAACAAGGTAACAAGACGATCCTGGCCCTTGCCGATTGCACCGGACATGGGGTACCCGGAGCGTTCATGAGTATGATCGGCAATACATTATTGAACGAGGTCGTTAATGAGCAAAAAATAATTCAGCCGGCTGAGATACTAAATCATTTGAATGAGGGCATTGTTCACGCGCTTCACCAGGAATCACGTTCACAAGATGATGGAATGGATATCACGCTGTGCCTGTTCGATCACACAACAAATATTCTTTATTTTGCCGGCGCTAATCACTCTCTTTATATCATAAATGAAAGATCTCTTTCAAAAATTGAAGGGGATTATTTTTCTATTGGCAGCATGTTCGGTAAAAAGCAAACTTTATTTACCCAGAAGGAGATCAGGTTGCAAAAAAATACATCTATATTCCTATCATCGGACGGATATCCCGATCAGCCGGGCGGTGAAAAAGGGAAAAAATTCATGACCAAAAAATTTGAAGAGCTTTTGCTTAGTATATCGGGGTACCCCATCAACGAGCAGGAAGATGTATTGAAAAAGACATTTGAAAGCTGGAAAAATACCAGGCAGCAGGTCGATGATGTGTTGGTCCTGGGAATAAAAGTATAATTGGCAGTAATTTCTTAAGTTTGTTAGATGAAAAGGGCTGCTACCTTCTTTTCGTGTTTTATTCTTTCACTTCGGCTTTTCGGGCAAAATCCGATGATCGACTCTTTGCTGCACAGGGTAGAATTCCTTAGCAAACAAACTGAGACCTTCTCTTCCGATACCGATCAGGTGAACACCCATATCCTGCTTTGCCTGCAATTCAAGAACATGGGAGAATACGACAAGGCTAAAGAACATGCGAACCATGCATGGTCGCTTGCAAATAAGGTCGATTACAAAAAGGGCATTGCCGAGGCTTATTTAAGGACCGGAAATGTAGTAGACCTGCAAGGAGATCATCTGAAAGCACTTGAAAACTATTTTAAAGCCCAGAAATTATATGAAGAGATAGGATATAAAACCGGAATTGGAAAAGCATTCGCCAATATTGGAATTGTTTACCAGTTGCTTGGAGATTATCCCAAAGCCTTAGAATATCATTTAAAGGGGTTGAAAATAGGAGAGGAATTAAATTTCAAATTATTGATCGCAAACACATGTGGGAATATTGGTATTACCTATTATAATCAAAAGGATTTTGAAAACTCTTTGAAATATAACTTCAAGGCACTGCACATGGCCGAAGAAATGGGTGATAAGATAGGCATTGCACGGAACATCACTAACATTGGGATCGTGTACAGCGATCAAAAAAATTATTCCCAAGCTCTTGAATACGACTTCAAGGCCTTGAAAATGGCGGAGGAATCAGGATACAAACAGGCCATTGCAACGCTGCTCGGGAACATAGGAACCGTGTATGACTCACAAGGTGATTTTCCAAAAGCCCTGGATCATCATTCAAAAGAACTGAAGATCATGCAGGAAATGGGAGATAAAACAGGTACTGCCCTGGCATTGGGTAATATCGGAGCCCTTTATTTGAAACACCATGATCTTACGATCGCAGAAGAGTATTTACAAAAAGCTCTTTCTCTCTCTATAGATATACATGACCTGGCAGGGCAACAACAATGGCATCAAGGGCTAAGTGACCTTTACAAAATAGAAAATGAATGGAAAAAATCCATGGAACATTACAGGCAATCGGTTCTTGCGCGTGACAGTCTTTTCAATGAAGGCAATACTAAAAAGACCGTGCAGGCACAGATGAACTATGAATTTGACAAGAAACAAGCTGCCGAAAAATTAGAACAGGAAAAACGTGACGCCATAGCCAAAGAAGAAAAACGAAGGCAGCAATTGTTCCTATGGCTTGTGGGTGCTGTGGCAGCCGCCATTGCTGCTATCGCATTGATCATCTTCCGGTCCTGGAGGATAACGCGTAAACAAAAACTGGTGATCGAAGATCAAAAACTCATTGTTGAACAAAAAAACAAACACATCACTGACAGTATAAACTATGCTAAACGCATTCAAGATGCTATTCTTCCTTCAGTCGAAGACATGAAAAAATGTTTCCCTGAAAATTTTGTGCTCTTTCAACCCCGTGAGATCGTAAGCGGGGATTTTTATTGGCTGTCGAGACAAAATAACAAAACTGTGCTTGCCGTTGCAGATTGTACCGGCCATGGTGTACCTGGCGCATTCATGAGCATGATAGGCAACACGTTGCTCAACGAAATTGTAAATGAGCAGAAAATAGTACAGCCGGCCGAGATCCTGAATCATCTCCATGAAGGGATCGTTCATGCGCTTCACCAGGAGTCCCGATCACAAGATGATGGAATGGATATAACATTATGCCTGTTCGACCACCATACAAACAAGTTATCTTTTGCCGGGGCTAATCACTCGCTCTTTGTGGCTCATGAAGGAATACTCTCCATACTCGAAGGCGATTACTTCTCCATCGGCAGCGTGTTTGGGAAAAAGAAAGATTCCTTCACACAAAAGGAGATCACATTACAGAAGAACACCACCCTCTTTCTGTCATCAGATGGTTATGCGGACCAGCCGGGAGGGGATAAAGGAAAAAAATTCATGACCAAACGTTTTCAAGAACTTTTATCATCTGTATCCTCGCATACCGCAACCGAGCAGGGCCAGATACTGAGAAAGACATTTGAAGACTGGAAAGGCAAAAAACAACAGGTAGATGATGTACTCCTAATTGGTATAAAAATATGATCCACAACAAATGAATGTTTTCAATCAAACCTTGCTAAGGGCTCTTTTTCTGTTCATGGGCCAATTCTTACTGGACATTTCATTTTCGCAAAACAGTACTATCGATTCGCTGAATGTAGTCATTAGAACCGGCAAGAACGACACTTCAATATACCGTGCACGGACCGCATTGGCACGACAATACCTGCTAATAGGACAATATGATACTGCGATCTATATAGGTAAAATGGTAATTAATAGCATTACAGAATCCAATAGTCATGGGTCAGCTTCAGTCACACAAAATGCCGCTATCCAAAAAATGCTGGCCATGGCGTACAATTGGATCGGGATCGCCAGCATTTATAAAGGTGATTTTGACAAGTCGATCGAGCACCACCTCAAAGCATTGTCGATCAGGGAAAAGCTGGAAGATAAACAGGGCATCGCGGCCTCATTAAACAACATTGGCAATGTATACCTGCAAAAGGGGGAATTTGACAAAGCATTACCATGGTATAAAAAATCCCTGAAGATCTCGGAAGAGATCGGCAATAAACTGATGCTGTCGATGACTTACAATAACATAGGACTTATTTACCAGGACAAAAACGAGTTTGACAGTTGTTTCTCATATCTGATAAGCTCCCTAAAGCTGCGTGAAGAGATAAAGGATGTAACGCATGTAGCGGAATCCTATGTGAATATTGGCATCTATTATAATTTCAAAAAAGATTATCAAAAGGCGGGGGAATATTTCATGAAAGCGATAGATATCATGAATAAAAACCACGACAAAAGGGGCTTATCTGTTGCCTACAACAACCTGGGGGATATTTACCTGCTGCAAAAGAAGTATGAGGATGCAAAAAAGATGCAGCTCCTATCGCTGGCAGCAGCAAAAGATATCGGATCTAAAACATATATTATATATTCATATCTCTCCCTGTCAAAATGTGATTCGGCCATAGGGAATTACCGTGAAGCTTACGAATATCATAAGCTCTACTCTGACATACAAGACAGCTTGAAGAACGAAGAGAGTGAAAAAAGCCAGCAGGAAATGCAAACGAAATACGACACAGAAAAGAAAGAAGGCGAGATCAAGCTACTTACCAAAGACGGAGAGATACAGAAATCCCAGGTACGGATACAGCGTATCATCATAGGAGCTGTGGTGATAGGGTTGCTTTTTGTCATCGCATTCGCCTTCCTTATATTCAACAGGCTGAAGGTAACTCGCGAGCAAAAGCTGGTCATCGAAGAACAGAAAAGGACCGTTGACATAAAAAACAAGCATATTACAGACAGCATCAATTACGCAAAACGAATACAGGATTCCATTCTTCCTTCAAAAGAAGACCTTTCAAAATATTTTTCAGATTATTTCATTTTCTTCCGGCCGCGCGATATTGTAAGCGGTGATTTTTACTGGTATTCCAACCTAGCCCCCAACCTTTCTCCCAAAGGAGAGGGGGGTAAAGACAACGGAAAAGCTATTCTGGTCATTGCTGACTGCACCGGGCATGGAGTACCGGGGGCTTTCATGAGCATGATCGGGAATACATTATTGAATGAGATCGTGAATGAACAGCATGTTTTTCAACCGGCCGATATATTGAACCAGCTCAACGAGGGGATCGTAAAAGCCCTGCATCAGGAGTCGCGTTCGCAGGATGACGGAATGGATGTTTCGGTCTGTCTTTTTGAGAAGGGAAAAAATAAAATAACGTTTGCAGGCGCCAATCATTCCCTGTATGTAGCACATGAAAATTCGATGCGGGAGATCAAAGGGGATATCCATTCCATTGGAAGTATGTTTGGCCAAAAAAGCGTTTCATTCACACAACATGAGCTTGTTCTGCAAAGGGATACAAGTCTTTTTTTCACTACGGACGGATTTGCTGATCAGGTAGGAGGGGAAGTGGGAAAGAAATTCTTAGTACGGAAACTGGAAAAACTTTTTCTTGCCGTCTCTCCTTTAGGCGCACAAGAACAGGAATATGCTGTTCAAAAGGCTTTTGAAGAGTGGAAAGGGAAACGCCCTCAGTTGGACGATATACTAGTTGCAGGAATAAAGGTGTAGGCTCAGCAGGAAACAAATTCAAACGGCACTGTACTCATTTTAGAGAAGCGCTCTCCGGATGCGAGCATGTCAGAATCATCGCTTTCGTATTTCCATACGATCTTTGTTTTACTTTTCTTGGCCACTTCCTCCAACAAAGAGATGACCCTGAATATCTGTTTTGCCGATGCTGTATTGTAATACTGAAAATGAAATTTGAAAACTGTTTCAACATTAGGTTCTCCCACATACTTGTTAAGCCATTCAAAAATGGGAGCGTAGAACTGGATAGCATCCTCGGGGTGTGACCAGCCTGAGATCTCAAAATTTCCTTTTGATTTATCCAAGGTTATAGCAGGGGTCGTGTTGTCGTTCGCTTCTATAAATAGAGAGTTCATGTTATTTGCAATTTTTTTTGATGGTATCGTAAATTTTGAAGTACCCCAGTTCGCCTGCTTTGCTCCAGTCAGAGCATGCACCTTTCTTGTCTGCCTGGTGAAACTTTGCTTCGCCCCGTTCAGCATAGGCCTGATAATCCTTGGCGTTCAACTCTATCGCTTTTGAAAAGTCAGTGATGGCTGCTGAATAATCTTTGAGATTAAGATAGGACAAGCCCCTGTTAAAAAATGCATCGGCATAATTTTTATCGGCTTCGGCTGCTTTTGTAAAATCTTCGATCGAGCCATAATAATCTTCCATCCTGGCTTTCACCCTACCCCGGCCCTTATAGGCTTTCGGATGGGATGGGTTAAGAATAATGGCCTTGTTATAGTTCTCCATGGCCTTCTTATTATCATTTTGCATGAAAGAAACTTCCGCCAAATAAAAAAATGTATCGGGATTTTTAGCATTCTGTTCTGTTGCCTTATTCAGCTCAACCTGCGCCCCTTCAAAATTACCTTCGTTGAACAAAGCTATTCCCTTTTTGAGAGAAGCGGTTGAATCCGTCTGTGCAAATGCTACAACGGAAAGTAGACAGTAGACAGCCGCCCAAAAGGGCGAGCCTCGCCAAAGGCGGGTAGACAAAAAGCAGCCGGCCAACAATTTCATGTTTGTGTATTAAAAATTAAAATGGAAGATCATCATCGGGAGTGGGAACGAGTGATTCGTTGTTGAAGCTCGGTTCTTGAGCCTTGGCGGTATTGCTACCGGATCTGGCTGCTTCCACTCTGAAAACATCCAGCGAGTTGAAAAATTTGATCTCGCCCTGAGGATTTTTCCACTCGCGCCCTTTTAATAAAAAATGAACTGTTACCTCATCGCCTACTTTGGCATTTTCTATCAGCGAGCAACGGTCTTGCGTTAACTGAAATAGAATGGTTTGAGGATAGGACTGAGCATTATCAGTCAGAACAAATTCACGTTTTTTGAATTTCTCCGAAACTTTTACTTCGGCATTTTTTACTTTGAGGATCCCTGTGTAAGTTAACATTGTATGTAAAGTTTATAGGTTACGATTTGATGGTATAAAGTTAAATAAAATTCCTCACTCTTCATTTGATAATAATGTTTTCCAGCCCTCCTCTACCCTGCCTTCATCCAATAGCTTTTTAGCGATCGTATGAAGTTCCTTTTCTCCTGATACATTCTTCAAATGTTGGGTCTTATACGCAAGCACATCCTCCCGTGCAGGCAATTGATGCACATTGCCAAGCTGTCCGAGGTTATTGCCTGTAAGCACAGTGCTGTTACGGATCTTTTCAGGGATCGAATTCACACCTATTCCGTGAGGAAATGAGGGTTTTGTAACCTCAAAAAGAGCATTGCCGGAGGCGCGTACGTACCAGTTTGCCCCTAAACGGCCCACCAGATCAAGCTTGTTCTGGTCAATGAATTTCTTCTCGTTCATCACTGCTTCGCTGATATGGATCAAAACGATCTCACAAATAACCAGGTTGCCCGCCCCCGGGTTTTGTCCGAGTTCGATCACTTGTTTAACCTTGCATTCCATCTGGATAGGAGATTCCTTTACTCTGGGAGGTTTTATTGCCTCCGAAGCCAGCATAGTAAACCCTGCCTTTTCAAATTCATTCACTCCTTTGGCATATTCGGTGCTTGAAAGGGAGGTTTGCTGAACCATATCGTATGTCACCACATTGATAACCGCTTCAGGAACTTCCAAAATATTTTCATGGGTATGTTTAACAGCACCTGTTCTGCCACTTCGTGCCGGCGAAAAAACTGCAACAGGAGGGCTTGTGCTGAATAGGTTGAAAAAACTGAAAGGACTTAAATTAGGATTACCCTTCTTATCAATAGTACTTACAAACGCTACCGGCCTTGGTGCTACCGCATGCGATAAATATGCTTGTAAAGCCGGTATAGGAAGTTCTTTTGGATCGATGGTTAACATTACACACAAAGATAATAAGAAGATGGAACAGATAAGATGGAAGATGGAAGATGGAAATATGTCTTACACTTTGATAAATTCTAATACCCCAGCACCTGATCTTTTCCCACAGCTTTTACATCAATAGCATCGCGCAGACCGTTTCCGAGGATCACGAACGCAAGCACCATGAGCATGATAGCAAGGCCGGGAAGGATTGCCAGGTAAGCAGCATCGGTGGTTATATACGGCCTGTGCTCGCTGATCATAGCACCCCAAGAAGGTGTTGGAGGCTGTGCTCCAAGTCCTAAGAAACTGAGACCGGCTTCGATTAGAATGGCGTTTGCAAAATTATCGGCACAGATCACAATTACGGGCCCTAAAATGTTTGGAAGCACATGACGGAATATCAGCCTGGTATTTGTGAAACCCAGCGCTCTTCCTGCTTCAATGAATTCCTGCTCGCGAAGGCTCAGGGTTTGTCCGCGTACCACACGGGCCACATCTACCCACATAGTGAGGCCCACTGCAATAAAAACCTGTACCAATCCTTTTCCAAGAATAAGGGTGATCGCAATGACAAGAAGTAATGTAGGAATAGACCAAACTACATTGATGAGCCACATGATGACGTTATCAACCCAGCCCCTGAAAAAACCTCCTGTAGCCCCTATGGCAACGCCAATGATGAGTGAAATAAGAACGGATACCAATCCTACCGTAAGAGAAACCCTTGTGCCGAGCATCAAACGGCTGAGCATATCTCTTCCCAATCTATCGGTACCCAGCCAATATTTCCGTTCAACAATATTGCTTTCTACCACTTCCTTGCGCAGTTCTTCTATGGGTTTGCTTTGGATAACCGGATTGCCCACTTCGTAAAATTCCATGATCCCTCTGTTAGGATAGCTTCTGAACGGTTTATTAAAATCCATGGGATATACTACATCCGCCACATTAAAACGAACAGCAGGACCGTTATTGGGTTCTGCCCCCGTGTATTGCTCCACCACTATATCATTGCCTTCAAAAAAATAATCATACATCGGGATCAACGTGTTGTCGTTCGTTTCACCATCCTGCATACGTGCCAGGAAACCTGCCTCGTGGGTCAGTTCATTTTTTCGCACCTTCAGAAACCGCATGTTGAATCCGGGTTTGCGAATGTTGAGCTCCGGGAATTGCAGGTTGCCATTGGGAGTAGAATCAGGGGTTATGAGATATCCCAATGATGCAATGATGATCGAAAAGCCAATGATCCCAATTCCGAACATGGCCGAATTATTTCTGCGCAGGCGATGCCACATCATCGCTGAGAATGAATAAGAAGACTTATTACTTTTTTTCAAGCGGGTGGCCATCGATCAGGATTTTCTTCCCTTCCAGGAATAATTGGTAAATGGAGAAATTAAACCCATCAAAGTCACATAAACAGGATAAATGAGCGTTGCCAGTATAAACGTGGGCGTATAAGTTCTTTTGCCAAAAAATGATGAAGCAGAGTATAGAAGCATATAATCAACTACCCCTTTTGCTGAAAGACCAGCTATCAGGATGATTACAAATTTAAGATTTATGACGGATAAAATTCCCGAAATAAGGATTAAAAAATTGGTGAAAAAAATGAGTGCAGCGATCGCTGTAATATGGCCAAATCCATAGGACAAACCCTTGGATGCCCATCGTTTGCGCTGCCTGAGCGCACCGGCCGATGATCTTTCGGGGTGGGTAAATACAACCGCTTCATTGGATTTAAGATAGTCAATTCCTTGTGGGAATTTTTTGTGCACTTTCATCATCAGAAAAACATCATCGCCTGTTGCCGTTTGGTCTACTCCCTCAAAACCATTGACCGAAAGGAAAACTTCTTTTTCATAGGCCAGGTTGGCTCCGCTGCAAAGAATGGGGGCTTTATAATAGATCGAAGCGCAGGCACATGCAGTAAGTACGGTCATCTCCTGGGCCTGCATGATCTGTTGCAGTTTATTTTCGCCTTTGAGCAAAACGGGTGCAACGATCATCTTCGATTTTTTTTCTTCATAGCATGTTACAATGCTTAAAAGCCAGTTCTCCCCCATCTCACAATCGGCATCGGTGGTCACGATCAGGGACCCTCTTGCTTTTGAAATTCCTTCGGTCAAGGCCCTCTTCTTACCTGCCCCTGCTGAGAGTTGTACCAGCCTGAGGTTACCCATGTTAGCCTGCTGAAGACGTTCGAGTGTTTTGTCCTCCGAAAAATCATCTACCACTATGATCTCGAATTTGTCTTTGGGGTATGTTTGTTTGTCAAGGCAGTGCAGGATGGCAAGGATATTTTTTTCTTCATTACGTACGGGGAGAATGATGCTGACAAGGGTCGAGGGTCGAGGGCCGGAGGGCGAGGGGGTGTACAGTCGGGTGGTTGTTTTTATCCAGCCGATGCGATACGAAATAAGCAGAAGTACATACCCTCCGCAAATAATAACTGT
Source organism: Bacteroidota bacterium (assembly GCA_023251625.1). Lineage (GTDB taxonomy): Bacteria > Bacteroidota > Bacteroidia > Palsa-948 > Palsa-948 > Palsa-948. The sequence continues at coordinate 17,640 of JAHEYK010000008.1, read as the reverse complement.
TAGTAAGTAAAATAAGATCACTTATTATTTCGTTTTATTCAATCTTAGCTTTGCCCTGACCAAGGTCAGAGGTCAGCCTATTACCTGACAAAGATATTCAAATGAAGAACGACAAAATAATATTAGGAATTGACCCCGGAACCAACATCATGGGTTATGGAGCTATTCATATTGTGGGCAAGGAAATAAAGTTACTGGGGGCCGGAATTATATCGATGCAGAAAATAAAAGATCACCCTTTGAAAATGAAAAGGATCTTTGAAGGCACCAGCGAACTACTGGAACAATTCAAGCCGGATGAACTTTCGATAGAAGCTCCCTTCTTCGGAAAAAATGTACAGTCTATGCTGAAACTGGGAAGGGCCCAGGGCATTGCCATTGCCGCGGCGTTGGTCCGCAATATTCCCATCTTTGAATACTCTCCAAAATCAATCAAACAATCGGTTACAGGAAATGGAAATGCCACTAAAGAGCAGGTAGCCTCCATGCTTCAAAAGCTTTTGGCCCCCCCTAAATCCCCCCCTTCAGGTGGGACTTTTGATTTTTCAGCCCTTAGATACTTAGATTCAACTGATGCGCTGGGTGCAGCAGTATGTCATTTTTTAAAAGGCAGCCTGCGGGCGATTGAAAGTAATTCAGGAAAAGCAAAGAAAAAAAAATCAGGAGGATGGAAAGCCTTTTTGGCAGAAAATCCTCAGCGCAATCTCAGCGCAGCAAAAAGATCACGTTAGCTGTTCCCGTATTTTTTTTGCCGTCTCTTCCAGTTCTTCTTTTGACAAGGTGAGCTTGGGAAGAGAGAAATTTATATCACTTACGCTATTGAGCGGGATCAGGTGTATGTGGGCATGAGGCACTTCAAGTCCGATCACCGCCACTCCAACACGTTTGCACGGAATTGCCTTTTTAATTGCTCTTGCTACCTTTTGGGAGAACAGATGCAGGCCTGCGAATTCTTCCTCTGCAATATCAAAAATATAATCGGTCTCCTTTTTAGGGATAACGAGTACGTGTCCTTTTGCAAGGGGAAATACATCCAGGAATGCAAGATACTTATCTGACTCGGAAATTTTGTAACAAGGGATTTCGCCTGTAACGATCCGGGAAAATAGAGTGGCCATTACACGCTTATTTCAATGATCTCAAAAGTGATCTTTCCGGCGGGCACCATCACATCGGCCTTGTCCTTCACCTTTTTGCCCAACAGCCCTTTGGCTATAGGAGAATCTACCGATATCTTTCCTTCTTTGAAGTTTGCTTCTGTTTCAGGTACTATCCAATAAGTCATCATTTTGCTATTGGCTGTATTTTTAATCTTCACTTTGGAAAGTATGGATACTTTGGATGTATCAATGGTAGAACGGTCTACTACTTTGGAATTGCTGATCACCGCTTCCAGCTTTCTGATCTTCAGTTCTAAATGCCCCTGCGCGTCTTTAGCTGCATCGTATTCAGCGTTCTCCGACAGGTCGCCCTTATCACGTGCCTCGGCTATTTGCTTTGAAATACTGGGGCGCTCCTTCGTTTTGAGCTGATGGAGCTCTTCTTCCAATTTTTTAAGCCCCTCTTTCGTAACGTAAGTCTGAGACATGGTATGCGTATTTACAGTGATTTAGGAGTAAAAACCCCCCGATATCCCGATAGCTATCGGGAGAATCGGGGGGTTGAACAAAGGTAAGAAAATCTGTTGAACTTACAACTTCATGCGAAGTCCAAAGGTATGAATGCCCGCGTAAGGAGTGGTAAAACGATACGAATAATCAAAGCCAAATGTTGAACCTTTTTCCTTGTTCATGGGAAGCTCTATGGTAAAACCAGCACTGGGGCCTGTTTGAGCAGAAGTGCGGTTAACCGTTTGAGTATAATCGTCATTCATAATGCCGCTTTCATAGCAATACCCTGCGCGCAGCATAAGGAATGATTTGAAGCCATACTCAAGGCCGATCTTGCCCTGGTCTTTTCCAAAAGAATTGGATGTAAATGCCAGAGCCACTGTGATCCTGTTATCTTTAGAAGCTGAATCGCTACCGCCTAAATAGAAATCATGAGCAGCTCCGATGTTAAGAAGTGAAGGTAATTCATAAGCCGCTGAACGCTGCTCAACTGTGATCGGATAAGAAGAGGTTCCGTTGTCATAGACAGCACGGAAAGAAAGTCCATCCCCTGTAAATTGTAATTTAGGACCGATGTTCTTCAGAGATATTCCGAATCTTGTGCTGTTGTTCTTTCCTGCCACATACTGAATACCTGCATCCAGTGCTACACCGGCTGCCTGAGCATTGGGAATGGCCTCGTCAATGATCTTTAAATTTATACCCCCAAAAATATGATCTGTAAAACCTTTTGCATACGAAATGCCAATGTTGATCATCTGAATGGTATAATTACCCAAACCTCCTTCAGGAAGGTCATTGGTAGTAATAGGGATATTTCCAAAATCCATGGACATGATACCAAATCCTATCACCCCGGATGCGCCGGCCTTTTGAGTAAAGCCAAAAGAATTAATTCCGATGCCACTGCCACTCAGGTAATTTGAATGAGCAAACAACAATTCGGTTTTTGTGGTGAAGGCTGTACCTGCCACATTGAGGTACTGCGCCTCCAACCCGCGGCAGCCTGCATAGTTTGCATCGCCCCATCCTGAGCTTCTTGCCCAAGGGTTGATGAGCAATTCAGATGCCCCTGCCTGGCCTGCACGGTCCTGGTTTCCTGCATAGGTGTTACCTGCGAAGATCGTTGCTGCAAGTACCGATGCTGTCAGAATTTTTATTGTGTGCTTCATATTGTTCATTATTTATAGCTGATTAATCTTTTTATTTTTTTGCTTAATAAGATTGAAGGTCAATAGGACGCAATACGCCAAACCACTTAAGTGTTTTCTCTCCGACTCCCGGTACTTCAACATGGATGATATAAACACCGCTGGCAATAGGAGTTCCAATGGTATTCTTAAGATCCCAATCCATAGACCCATCGTGCCATGCTATAGTAGCATCCTCACTCTTGGGGCCGGCCTGGTAAGTTGTTTCGTATTGTGTCATGCCCTGGGTCATTCTGCGGATAAGCGTTCCTCCCAGATTGTAAATAGAGATGGTACACACCTCCGGAAGGTTCGTGATCTTAACGCGGTTATCCAACGAGTTAGTCTCATACTTAGAATATGCGTAGTATGGATTCGGAACAATGTTGATCAGATCCATTGCACTCGCAGCTCTATCGGACTGGCTTGTATGCGTTGCTATGCCATCTGTAGTGAATGTATACATAGGCAGATTTTTGTTCTGTCCCCATGCTACAGATGCTGTATCTGTATAGATGATCTTGGTACCATCCTGAATAGTTGCAGGAGAATATCCGAACTTATAGGATTTTGATACTCTCAAACGCACCGTAACATCTGTTTCAAGCAAGCTATGGCCTGCAGTGAGAAGCGGAATGTTCACCCACAGTGCATCGCGGTATATCTCACCTTTATTGGTGTTTGAAGGCAAGCCACTGCTTGAGTGTAAAATTGAATCCATAAATTTACCGGCATCATAACGCGGCATGTTGATGAAATCATTAGGCGTTGGTGACCCCACTGAATCATTGTCTTTGATATGACCAAACACATAGATATAATGCTGTCCACCAAAAACAGGACTTCCCGTTTGACCCTGTGAATCCCAAGGTAAAGAATCAGTACTTGTTGTATTTGCAGTAGGATTCCATTTCATATCATTTCCATGCTGCTTAACAAGGGCAGAATTCTCTCCGAATGCCATGTTAAGACGCTCGCCTGTTTCAAGATTGATGGCATAGCCGGGGAACCAGCTCATACCTGTAGAAGGAACCCCCGGAGGCCCCCAAGTATTAGTCGTACCATCGGGATTTCCATTCTTATCCACCGAAGGAGCGCGCCTGATGTCAAATTTTCTTGCTCTTGATGTGATGCCGTTTGTATGTAAATAGCTGGAATCTGCATACAGGGAATCTTCGCACATTTCAATTACAGGGCAGCGTGTCCATTTGCTCTTATCACTTGTAAAGACCACATCCACACTGGAAAGATCTTTAATCTGTGTTTTAGGCATGATTAATTTTTGAAATCCGGGGCCTGTGTAATATAAAGTATGATCAAATGTAGTTGCGGTAGGAGCAACTAATCTGTAAGGCGCCCATGTTCCGTCTACCACTCCTTCGTAGTACTGGTTATCATCAATTCCCACATAGCAGTTCAAGAAATCATCCGTGCTGGATGTTTTTCCTGAACGTATCCAGTGTGAATATGATTTAGCATCCACGTTCTTAAGTCCGGTGAGCCATTTCTTAGATGCATCTGCAAAGGTGATGCTGGAGCTTATAAGTCCATTATTGGAGGCAACAATTGCAGACCCGGGGTCACCCGTCTGGAAGATAGAGATGGCTAATCCCCATTTCAGGATCAACTGCTCGTTAAGGCCTTTGATCATATTAGCCGAATTGATCGTTTCAACCTGGGTATTGTTTGTCAAAGTCCAGGCAGCGTAATCGATCGTAGTAGGAATTTTTTTAGCCGTTGCATGCAGATCTCCATTTTTAGTTCCCGTAACAGTGTCGTTCACTGCAAATGTGCCCGAAAGTGGTCTAATATAGATCGCCCCTGTGGTCACAGGAGTAGCCACATAACTATTAATTACTATTCCTTTTGCACCTGAGCCAGAACCTGTAACGGTATCGCCTGCCAGGAATCCTCCTAACAACGAGTTATATTGGATAACAGGCATTGTATCAAGTTTGAGGGTAAAGTTGTTACCATCCGGAACATTGAGCGGATCAACAACTGATACGTTGATAGGTCCGTGGTCCAATGTGTATTGAGGTGTTTTCATCCTCGAGTCTGATGCAGAAAGTATGGCTGAAGTAGAAGCCGGAGTAAGTTCAAGCTCCATGCCTCCATTTCCGTTTCCTTCAATACGGGTAACCATAGGTCCTGCTCCGTATGATCCATGCATTTCTGTTCCATTAGCATACGGAGTCGAAATGTGCGGGATGGCAGAATAGTTCTTAATATTTCTGCGTCCTTGCTTGTAGGATTTCTTCTGGCCGTCCATAGCTGCTGTAATTCCTGCAGGCATACTTCCGGTTGCTGTGTTAGGAGAACATTTGTTATCCGCCCAGTTGATCACTCCATCCTGTTTGTAAGGCTTGTAGTTATTATAGCCATACGTGACAGCCATGAAAAAATAGGTTCTGTGATTGACGATCTTAGGATCTCCCTGAGCAAAGAGGTCATTTGTGATCTCGAGAGAATGGAAAATACCTTTATCAGTACCTGTTACCTGAAGTGCAGGAATACTGGAGCCCAGTGTTTGGTCAAATATATAGTTGATGATATTTGACACCCCGTTCTTCACATCGCACTGTGCTACTAAACGTGCTTTGGATACATCGGCCAGATCGTTTGCAGAAACAGTAGCATCTTTTACCTGGAACACTTTATACCCTTCAAAATTGTAAGTGGTATCTATACATGGTACCGCAATGCCGGCAGAATCAAACAATGAAATTGAAGGATCGTACTCCTGATAGGTTTCATTGTAGTTATTGGAAGTAGATTTGTTAGTAAGATAAATGATCAGTTTTTTATCCAACTCCTGGATGGTAAGATCCGGTGCATCAGGGCCATTCAATACCTGAAAGCAGTTGTCAAAAAGTTTTTGCGCTTTATCGTCTACTGATTGAAGCAGATTAAGAGAAGCAATGTTTCCTCCGGCAGCTCTTGCCCAAACCACACCGGCTGTTACCACGTTAACAGCACCTGGCAGCATTTTAAACGGACCTGCTGATTCTACTAATCTTCTGTCATTCGGTGTTTGGCCTGCAGTAACCTCGCTCCAGTCAGCCTGAGCTGTTGCAGGAGTAGAACAATTTCCGCCTGTGCCCCATTCGTAAGTATGGTCTGTTTTGCCCGGGAAACAATAATCACAAGGAATATTGGTAGCCCCTGTCAGTGTTCCAAAACCCGATCCTCCGTAGAGCAAATGGTTGCCATTCGCCCATGAACCGCTCAGATAATTATAATATTCTTTAGCATCTTTAGGATCTCCATATCCAGGGGGAGCTCCATTTGTAAAATATACGAAGTGACTCATGATGGCCTGTTCGCAAGGATCTAGGTTATCAATTTTACAGTCGCGGTCGTTATCAACACCATCATTAGGAGTCGCAACCGGGCCTCTGAAAAAGTCGATACCCACTGCAGGAGGGTTGAGTCCGTATCCAAGTTCACCGGAACAAGCTACGTCATTGTTCGTTCCATTATAGCAATAGCCTAAACCTCTTGCTACATCGCAACCCACATAGTCATCGGTAGCACAACCAATTTCCACATCTGACCAAATACCAATGAAGGTGCTGTCAATAGCAAAGGGGGAACGGTTATAGATCCGATAGCTGTTAAAGGTCATGTTATTGATCTCATCATCGGTAAAGAAACCAAACGCCTGGCAATGAACCTCAAGGCCCATAGACGCTCCGTTAGTTGCTGTATGAATATTTCCTCTATCGTTGATCACCCACCAAAGAGTTTCATCTCCGAAAAGATGGTCAACCGGAACACATTGGGATTCAGTACATCCTGCACCTACCATATCAAAACCGGGATAATCACCATCTCCGGGATTATAAACTCCATCTCCATTTTTATCGTAGAATGGAGCCAGGTATTGATCCTCACCTATAGAAGTATTTCCATGTGCGGGCCAGCCGGTAATTGCCGGAGTAGCTGCTGCTCCTCCTATAAAATTAGCCACCTCTGATGCGGTGATCTTGTAATGTTTATCATACGCCTGACATACCTCTGCAGCAATGCCCGGGTTCACACCTATATTATTTAAAGGGCCCGGCCACCAGTCGTTACCGGTGCTGCGATATTCTTGTCCTGCTAAAAGTAAATTAGCTCCATCATAACCACCGATCCACAATGCTCCTGCATAGATCGGCATGATGCCGCCGCCTTTAGGAACTTCGTATTGTCCACGTGAACTGTTTGAGTAATCCCACCAGAAGTCTCCCCCGGTAAGCATACGAGCACGCACGTTGTTAACATCCAGATCTGTTTGAGCAGCACCCGGAGTACATCCGGTAAGCAACGATGGCGGAGCCGGTTGTGGCTTCTGATGTGCCGGAGGACCTGCTGTTACAATACCCATCGTTACTAAAGAGTAGATAACGGACGCCATGAAATAGCGCGGGGTGAGTTGTTGTGTAAGATTTTTCATATTAACAAAGTTTAAAGTTCTGAGTTCAAAAATTATTTTTCTTGTTATTCTGTTTAATTAAAAGTCAAGTGTTATACCTATTCTCATTCTTCTTGGTATGCTGTAATTTGTAGGAACTCCCAGTTTGGCATCATACTGGTCTCTGAATGCCTGTGGGCTTGGCTGGCCGCTGATGAAGCCTTGAGTGCTTGGATCAGAAAGATAGCCATCATCCTTCGGATCTCCTGTATGACGATATATATTCAGAATATTTTGTGTATCGAAAAGATTCAACACTTGCAAGAAAACGGTCAGGTTTGATTTTTTAGCCTTATCCCCTGTGCCTTTGCCCCAGGTGAGTGGGAAGTGTTTATCCAGGCGAAGATCAATACGGTATTGCCATGGCAAATTTGAACCATTCACGTTTCCATCAAGTGTGCTGGACTGGTTGAGTCCCATAATAACCTGTGTGTCTCCATTACCGTTACCGCTCACTACATTGCGTATGCGGCTGTATGGAAGCCCGCTTCCGGCCCTACCCACGATGTTACCCCCGAAGTTTTCAAAGATGGCCTTTGCCCATTTTGCCTGAGGACCATTGTAATCTTTTCCGCTTCCAAAACGATAATCATAGCTCAATACAAAAGAATGACGCTGGTCAAAGTCAAGTGGGTTTGTGCTTTTCAAGTTGGGTTGCCCGGAAGCAATTACGGAGCTAGCTGAAGTAGAAGTAGAGCCGGTACCTTCAGCAAACTGCAATGTATAGCTTGCATTCAGAGATGAATTTCCCGTTCTACGCAGATCATATGCTACCGATAATCCTTTTACGTTTCCAAAATCTACGTTATCATAAGTGGTATAGGTAACAGGATATGCGTCTGTTATACTTCTCTGCTGCAACATATCTTTCATCTGGCGGTAAAAAGCAGTGATAGTGAGTGCTGCATTCTTGCGCTCGTTCAACACCTGGGTAAATCCAAGTTCATAATCGATAGTTTTTTCGGGTTTAAGCGCAGGATTGCTGACGGCCGCGAAATATCCGCTTTGAATGAAGAGGTAGTTTGTTGGGTCAATACGGGTACTTGAGGGAGGGCGTTGTGTAAGTACATCGTAGTGCGCAAAAAAGTTTGCCTCTTTGGAAATAGGGAAAGAGAACGCGATACGAGGCATGAAATTGATCTGGGTCTCATACATTTTAAATACGTTAGACACCTTGGAAGAATCCAAAAAGTTTTCGTGAGGATATTTCAGATACGGCTGAATAGAGCCGCTGTTGGTAGCTTGTGCAATAACCTTGGGATCAGCCACCTGTATACCATCTTTGTTATACCAATTATCCCCGTCTCTATATCCTACAATTTTTGTAGGGTTTTTTGCATCGTCCACATACACCACATAGTTTGAAGCCATGTTGGATGGGTGAGTGAATTTTGTATCCTCAGAAACTTTATATGTTTCGTATAACAAATATTTATCCTGCAGAACAGGCTGATTTGCATTAAATCCATCCATGCGCAGCCCGATATTGAACTTCATATCCTTTACATCGAACTTATCCTGAATATATCCTGAATAATAGATGGGCTGGAAAGCAGGGGTCACCCTAGTATAGTTTCCTACTGCGTCTTTATCCTTGTAAAAGGATTCCAGCGCTTTCATGTCAAATGAAGTGCCGTTGAGCTTTTGATTATCGTATGAATATCCATAATAAGAAGTAACATACGAGTTTCCGTTGTTAAGCAATTCATCGGGGCTGAACATGCTGATGGAAAGCTGGCTTGGATCTAAATTATCCAGATCTACCCATTTGTTATCGGCAACTCCCACAGCACCTCTTACTGATTTTCCGAAAGTGCTCTCCTGAGCAAGGGTAGCAGCATCATTTGTATATGGATGCGTGTAGTAATTCACTGAATTTGTAGTATGATCCAATGTAGAATCTGTTGAGCTCAACGAAGTAAGGTGTTTGTTCACAAGCAAACGGCCAAGGCTCCATAATCCGGTAGGAGAAACATCCCATGCAGCGCTGCTTCTTTGCTCATAATCAACTCCCAACTGAAGGTTGTGATTCTTTATATCGGCAGAAAAAGTTCCTGTTATACGAAACTGTGTCGCAACACGATTGTGATAACCATTAACCTGTCTTCCGGTATTGTTAAAGAGGCTATATGGGCTGGACGGACGGTCACCGTTACGGAGCCCCCAAGGCGCAATGTCGGTCAGTGTACTGGGTGTTCCCATCAGGTCATAGTAGTCCTTTGTATAGTTGGCACCAAGAGGGTTCAGATCGCCGGCAGTAAAATTCACTGCAGTATCTGCCCAACCAACCTGGGTGTAATATTTAACGGGACCGGTTGCACTGTCTCTTACAGCAGCATAGGTAGGTGCTTTGAAAGTCTGGAAGTGACCTATATATCCATAATCAAAATAATTGTCTTTGTGGTCAGCCGACTGCAATACGTCAGTGCTGCGGTTGTAGCTAACCAATAATGTATAGTAAGCGTTTTGAATAATGGAAGTGCTTTTTTCTCCCTGCGCATGTGCTTTTCCTAGTTTGTGTGTTATCTTTCCATACACACGTGCTGTATTCTTTATATACTGAGCATTATTCCGGGAGTTAAATAATGAATAGGCAAAAGTGAAATCGCGGTAGTTATTATAATCGTATGACCCACCCACTGTCAGTTTGATATCTTTTGTCATCTGGAAGTCGATCTTTGCATCCAGTTTTGCAGAATTACTTCCCACATTCTGTCTTGCATTGAGATGCTCCATATCGTCTTTCGTAACAAAGTTGGAATTCAGGGTCAATCCTGAACCATTATCTGCAAGGCTCAGCGGGTGTGCTTCGAGCTCAGCCAGTTTTGCATCTTTTACTTTGTATACACCTACTGAAGAAGGGCTTGGGTCTTTGTCTGAAGTAAGTTCACCCGAAACAAAGAATCCTACTTTGGCTGTTTTGTTGCCTGCGCTGTCTTTTTTAGACATCAGCGGACCACCTACACTAAAGTTACCGTAGTTATATCCGTAGTCATCGGTAAGCTGAGAAGAAACAAATTCAACACCACCGTAATACTCAGGACGAATACCTCCGCGTGTAGTGATGTTCACAAAACCTCCTGTTGCATCGCCATATTGTGCGGGTACACCTCCTGTAATAACCGAAACCTGTTCGATCGCACTTTGAGGCACCCCTGCAGATCCTCCTACAGGCACTCCGTCAATTATATATTTTGTACTACCTCCGTCAGGTCCGTCTGTATTTTGGCGTCCTCCGCGTACACTTAATCCGCTTCCTTCATCCGACTGAAACACACCTGCAGTAGTAGATGCTACCGAATTGATATTTTTGGATGGCATGGCCACAAACTGATCGCGTGTAATATTACCTCCTGATTTAGTATCCGGGTCAACAAGAGGAACAACATATTCAGTGATCACCACTTCATCTTTAATTTCAGCAGTAGTTTCTGCTTTCAGGTCGTTCTGGTATGTTGTTTTATCAGCTCCTACAACAATCCCTTTTACCATGATGGTTTTATATCCCACGGCCACTACCTTCAGGTCATAAGTACCCGGCTGAATGGCCTTGATGGTAAAATTACCGTCAATATCGGCAATTGTTTTTGCTACAGCGCCTCCGCCTGCTTCTACCTGCACATTTGCAAACGAAAGGGCCTCGCCCGATTTACCATCGGTCACGGTTCCTTTTAGGGTTCCTACCTGTGCGAGGGCTACTGTTCCGGCTGCAACGGCTACTAAGAGAGTAGTGTAGATTTTCTTTAACATATTCTTAATTGTTTAAAGTTTGAGTTCTTAAATTTATTTTAGAAACGCAAAAGGAAGAAGTTCCAATGCGGAAAATGCACGAATTGTGTATCTGACGATTCAATATCAATTTCAAAACAGGTTGTGCCTTCTCCCCAAAGAGCGTTGGAAAAGAGAAGAGCGTTTTTAAAAAGAGCGGGCAAATGTATAAATATTTAAATCCCATATCCAAATATTTTTTTGAGTATTTTTTATCTGCTTTTTGCATCCGGCTCATTATTGTGGTTCTCTAGGACAAATATACGCCCATCCCAAGGGGTTGTTCGTGGTTTTTAGTAAGTGGTAGGATTTATTTAGTAAGTGGTAGGAAAGCAGCAGGAAGGCAGTAAGCAATAGGTAATAGGTAATAGGTAATA
>JAHEYK010000008.1:0-6136 GCA_023251625.1 Bacteroidota bacterium | reverse complement strand
CTGGAGACCTCTACTTTGCTGCCATCGCTCATTACCGCATAGCCTCCATCTTCTTTCAAAAAACGGATCATGTGATTCATGTTGATAAGGTGTCCGTGGTGAACGCGTATGAAATCATTTTCGGGCAAAAGGTCTTCATAATGTTTTAAAGTACCGGAAACAAGAAATTTTTTTCCTCCGGACAGGAATACATTAGTATAGTTATCGTTTGCTTCGCAGCGGATAATGTCTTTTATAAATACGATCTCGTAGGCCTGCCCGGCAGGAAGGGTTATTTTGGTGTATTGATTTTCGTTTTGCTTTACATTTTCGAGCAGCGAACGCAGGTTTTCTTCGTTAGAGACCTGTTTGACCCTGTCAACGACCTTTTTGACGGCCATCATTAATTCTTCCGAAGCGATGGGCTTAAGTAAATAATCCAATGCGCTGTATTTGATGGCCTTTACTGCAAATTTATCGGTAGCGGTTGTGAAGATAACATCAAACTTAAGGTTGGAAAGTTTCTCGAGCACGTCAAAGCCGGTGCCATCGGGCATCATTACATCTAAAAAAATCAGTTCGGGCTGGAGTTTGCTGACGAGATCTATTCCTTCTTTCACATTTTCGGCTTTGCCCAACAGGACGATGTCAGGGCAATTTTTTTGCAGAAGCTGAACAAGGGCCTCGGCACTTTTCTTTTCGTCTTCTATGATTACGGCTTTGATCATATCGGCGAAAGTATGGAATATTGGAGGAACTGAATAATAGGATTCAACATGCGGTAGTGGTTTCAGTTTGGCTGTTCTTTGTGTGCTTTGTGTTGTATTTTACTTTGTGCCCTTTGTGGTTTCTGTATTTTCAACAGCCATTAACCACAAAGGACACTAAGAAACAGCCCGCAAAGGTCACAAAGAATGAAACTGTGCCCCTACTCAACATCCCTCCAATATTCCACTCTTCCATTCTTTCTGTTTGTTCACGTTATCGGAATAAATATTTCCACTTTGGTTCCCAGCGCATTTCGCTGATCGTCTTCCATATCCGAGATCTTTACACTTAAATCGGAGTGGTGAAGCCTGTTCAATACTTCCAGCCGATCACTGGTAATTTTCATCCCCATGGATTCATGTGCAGGCCTGTTTGAGGTTGCTCTTAGATCCTGTGAACTTTTCCGGCCTATGCCGTTATCCTGAATGGTGCATATAATATATGTTTCGCTTTGCGTGATGTTAATTTCAATTTTTCCTTTGCCATTTGTCTTTGGAACTACTCCGTGAATGATCGCATTCTCTACATAGGGCTGAATGAGCATGCTTGGTATTTTATAAAAATCAGTTTCAATTTTCGGATCAATATTGATCTGGTACCCGAATTTATTGTCCCAGCGCAAGGCTTCCAGCTCCAGATATAATTTCAACGAATCCACTTCCTCCTGAATAGTAACGGATGCCTTTTCGCTGTTCGAAAGGATCATTCGCATGAGCTTGGCGAACTTATTTAAATAACGCAAGGCAGAATCTTCATCTTTGGTCATAATAAAGCTCTGAATGGAGCTGAGCGAATTAAAAATGAAATGGGGATCCATCTGGGCACGTAAAGCTTTGAGTTCATTGTTTGCCAGTTGAATTTCCCGGTTCAGTTTTTCAGCTTGTTTTCTTCGGATGGATTCAGCCCTTGCACGTGAAAAGATGACAAGCAGAATGATCACAGCGACCGACATGGTGATGCGGAACCACCAGGTTCTCCACACAGGAGGATTGATGGTGAATGAAAATGTGGCCGGTTCTTTATTCCAGATCCCTTCGTTGTTGCAGCTGGTCACTTTGAACACATATTTGCTAGGGGCGAGATTGGAATAGCGGGCAAAAGTTTCTTTTGTTTCGGGCGACCACGTCTTATCAAATCCTTCGAGCATAAATTTGTACCGGACCTTTTGAGGATTTGTAAGGCAAATACCGATGTATTCAAAAGAAATATTGTTGTAATAATAAGGAAGCTCGGAATTATTTGCCAGGATGGTATCGTTGTAAAACACCCGTATGCCGGTGATACGGGTCTGCGACTCCATGTGATTATCATGAACCGCATTGGGGTCATAATGGATGAGCCCATTCACAGTGCCAAACCAAAAAGTGCCATCCTGGTCTCGCCAGATGCCGTTCGAATTTGTTTCCAGGCCTGTGAATCCTTCTTCCTGTCCGTATTGCTTGAATTTTACGTTGCCGCTCTGTTTGTATTCCTTCACATCCAGCTTATTCACTCCCTGGTTTGTTCCTATATACAGATCATTACACGCAGAATCAAATGCCATCACATAGATCAAGTCGGAAGTGAGACCTTCTTTTTCGCTGACGAGAGAAACTTTTCCGGACCCCCGATTGTAGATGTAAACTCCATCAAAGCTCCCGAAATATAGATTGCCTTCTTTGTCTTCAGTGATGGCAAGATATGTTTTGCTTTTAAGTTCTAATTTTTCTGAAATGTTCTCATACGTTTTGCCATCATACCTGAACAATCCTCCTAAATAGGTTCCGAACCAGATATTGCCTTTGCTGTCTTCAAACTCATACCATACATCAAAATTTTGCCCAGAGGATCTTAATTCGAATTTTTTAAAGCGGGTACCGTCTATGATCGTTCCGCCTTTATTCCCACCCAGCCACATCCTTCCTTTTCTATCCTGAATAACAGCGGTTACCGAATCGCTTTTCAATCCATCTTTTTTACCATGAATATTTTTAAAAGATTTGGAACCTGTCCTGAGCGAAGCTGAAGGATCGTAAATAGAAACTCCTTTGTTCGTTCCCATCCAGATATTTCCATTTTTATCTTCCATGCCTGCATTCATCTGCGTTCCAATGAGCCCGTCTTTTTCCGAAAAATTTTTGAACTCTTTGCCATTGTATCTGTAAAATCCTGCTTCATATGTGCCGATCCAAAGATCTTTTTTCCGGTCTCGGAAGATGGGGAATACTGCCGGATTTATCAATCCGTCTTTTTCATTAAAGGTGGAAAAAGATTCGTCCCTGAAACGGTATAACCCGTTTTTGGTACCTAGCCAGATGTTTCCTTCATTGTCCACAAAAAGCTGGTCTATTTTATTGCCATTCTGTACATCGCTCACACGGAACGTATCCACTTTTCCGCTCTCTGAAATTTTATTGAGGCCATTCACCGTGCCGATCCAAATAGCATTCGAGTGCTCATCCTTTTTCAAAGAATGGATCGTATTGGATGACAATCCGTCTTTTGTTGTATAGGTTTTAAAATTGATGCCATCGTATTTTACGGCTCCACTGTTGGTGCCGAACCAGATATTTCCGCTTCCATCTTCGGTAATACATGTGATCAATGAATCGTACAACCCGTTCACGAACGAATAATTATCGAACGATCTGTCCGGCTGCGCTTTATTGGAAAAAACGATCTTGCTCGCGCCTTTCTGCGTACCCAACCATATACTTCCGCTTTTATCGGCAAAGATCAAGGAGACATTGTTCGAGTTCAATCCGTTCCGGGTGGTGAGAGATGAGAATGTTTTTCCGTTGTAGGTAGTGATCCCTTCGGTAGTGGCTATCCAGAGATTGCCATTCTTGTCGGTGGTGAGTGAGTTGATGTAATCTCCGGCAAGCCCGTGTTTTTTGGTGAACGTGATAAAATTCCTGCCATCAAATTTACTGAGCCCGCTGATGGTGCCGATCCAGATATTGCCTTCGTTATCTTCTGCAATGGAAGTGACCCAGTGATTTGCCAGGCCATTCTTCGGAGAATAATTGGTAAATGTTTTTCCGTCAAACCGACTCAAGCCTCCATACCCTCCACTCCATAAATTCCCTTTACTATCCTGAAAGATGGTATATACCTGCACGAATGGCAGCCCTTGTTCGGCAGAATAGTTTTTGAAGTTGTAAGATTGAGAGAAACAAGGCAAACGTAAAAAGGCAAAAGGCAAAAGTAAAATTGAGACGAGTAAGATTGTTCGTTTAATAAACATGAGAAAAAAATCTCGTAGCTGTGATCAGTATTCAGGTCGTTTCAGAATTTCGGAAAAAATAATTGCCTGGCGGATATCAAAATCCATTACCGGTTCTTCGGCTTCTGTAGTTTCCGCAAAAACTTTTTTTACAGCTTTAGGTTGTTTGGCATGAGAAAGTATATCCGAATTTGTTTTAGCATGTGCAGCCAAAAGTTTTTCCCTTGCTATCTCCGTTTTATTTTTGGGAGGGGTTTGTAAAATAGTTTTTGAGGATTGAGGTTTTGCAACTTCTGTTTTTCGCTCCGCTGGCACAGGGCCTGCCTGCCGGCGAGGCAGGGTTGGGTCGGAGGTTGGAACGCCAAGAAGATCCTCCAGCATTTTTTTCATCTCGCCCTGCATGTCCGGTTTAGAGGATGTTGCAGGGGGCTGAACGGTAGGAGATGCTTGGGGTTGTTTATCGATTGTGGAACCGTTCTGCTTTACCTTTTTTCCTGCCTTGATGATGGTATACACCATGTACGCTACAGCAAAAAGAATGTATATATAATTTTGTGCAGCGTGCATGTACTAAAAATAAGATGGTTTAAAGAGTTCCTCTGTTCTCTTGCTCTCTCTCTATCGCTTCAAACAATGCCTTGAAATTTCCTTTGCCGAAACTTTTTGCTCCCTTGCGCTGAATGATCTCATAAAAAACGGTGGGGCGGTCTTCTACCGGTTTTGTAAAAAGCTGCAACAAATATCCTTCTTCATCGCGGTCAACCAGAATATTAAGTGCTTTTATTTTTTCGATGTCCTCGTCAATTTTACCTACACGTGCAAAAAGATCATCGTAATACGTATTCGGAACATTCAGGAAATCAATTCCGCGTTTGCGCAATTCGGTCACCGTACTGATAATATCTTCCGTAAGCAAAGCAATGTGCTGTACGCCTGCTCCTTTGTAAAATTCAAGGTACTCGTCTATCTGTGATTTCTTTTTCCCTTTTGCGGGCTCGTTGATCGGAAATTTCACATAGCCATTTCCGTTCGAAACTACTTTACTCATCAGCGAAGTGAACTCGGTGGAAATATCGGTATCGTCAAACGTGATGAGCAATTTGAAACCCATCACATCTTCATAAAATTTCACCCACTCATTCATTTTTCCAAGCTCCACATTTCCCACGCAATGATCCACCACCTTTAAACCAACAGGTGTTGATTTGATGAGTGACTTTGCGGGTTTATATCCAGGGAGAAAAATGCCTTTGTAATTTTTTCGCTCTACAAATGTGTGCAGCGTATCTCCATAGGTATGAATGGTCGCCACTTTCACTTCGCCGGATTCATCTTTCATGGTTTGAGGAGGAGAAAATGGTTTCGCTCCGCGTTTCACCGTTTCGTTGAAAGATCTTTCTACATCATCTACTCCAAGTGCAAGCACTTTCACCCCATCGCCATGCTTTGCAACATGTTTGGTGATCTCGCTGTTCGGATCAAAGGAAGTGGTAAGCACCAAACGTATCTTCCCCTGCTGAAGCACATACGATGAGCGGTCTTTAACCCCTGTTTCAAGTCCTGCATAGGCAACCAGTTCATATCCCCATGCCGTTTGATAATAATAAGCTGACTGTTTTGCGTTGCCCACATAAAATTCAAGATAATCCGTTCCGTTCAACGGAAGAAAATCAGGGCTTGTATTTTTGTGTAACTCTTCGAGTTTATTTATTGGTTTTGTTGCGGTAGTCATAATGGTATGCTTTTAATGGATAAATGAATGATTTAGAGAATGTGCTATTTCAGGCTTTGCTGCGCGTTCTCATCGCCAATTGCTGAGAAAGAATATTAAGCGATTTTTGTTTCATGGTGTTAATTCCCAAAGGATTTTTCTCTTTCAGTATCCAACAAGGTAAAGGTACAAAAAAGGAATTATTTCTTAGGTTTGTACCTTATAATATATATATGAGAAAAATCATTCTTTTCCCGCTTTATACAGGGCTTGTCCTTCTTGCAGTCTCTTCTTTGGGCTTTTCCCAATCAGAGGATAAAAACGCTATGAAGTTTGCGAAACTGATCACAGCTGAAGACGCTAAAAAACATCTTTCGGTATTGGCATCGGATGAGTACGAAGGGCGTGAGACAGGGCAAAAAGGACAGAAGATGGCTGCAAAATACATTGCACAAAGTTTCAAAAATATAGGG
>JAHEYK010000088.1 GCA_023251625.1 Bacteroidota bacterium | reverse complement strand
GTCGGATACCATCTTCCTTCGAATGTGCATAATACACTTTGGTAGAAAAATTATAAAGCTCTTCACTGTTCCTGAACTTCTGAATTTTTCTGGCCGTTTCAAAAGTTGTTTCAAATGTGCCTTGGGTCACTACTTTAGTAAGAATAAGCCTCGCGCTCAAAATGCCGGCAATTTTACTGACCGCAGGAAGTACATGCTCTGTTTCACTTGAAAAATCTGTAGCAAGAATGATCGTTTCTATTTTAGGGTTCACCACAGCTTCCTTGACAGATAATACCGGGATCTCAGCATTTCGCACCACCTTTTCCGCATTAGTACCTATGAATTTTTCCTGGAAGCCCTTGGCTCCATGTGTGCCCATCACAATGATATCTGCTTTGTATTTTTTTGCAGCTGCAAAAACCCTTTCAGGCATCGAACCTATCTCGATCACCTCTTTCACTTCAACATTCTTAAATGTTTTTGAGCCAATGGCCTTTTTCATCCTGACCTTGGTCAGCTTCATTAGTTCCATCATAAAATGCGTATCCAAACGGGTGGATGCATCATTTCCGTTCACACTTTGAGAAGGGAATGGAACGTCCAATACATGCAACAGATAAACAACCGCATGGGTTTTTTCTGCCAGCAAAGATGCATAGCTGTATGCCGATGTTGAACACTCGGAAAAATCGGTAGGAACAAGAATAGATTTCATTTTTTTATTTTTAATTATTGTTATTTGCTCGTATAAACCCATCTCATCAAAATACCAAGCCCCAGCATCACCACTCCAACCAAAACTGTTTCAAATAAGTGACCGGTTGAATAGCAATAGATCAATGACAGGCTGTAAACAATTGCTGTTGCTGAGATGAAAACCCTCATTCCTTGCTTATCCATTTTTCGGGACATTTCTTTATACTCATTTTTTTCCATAAGATTTGTTTTTTGTTTAAGCAAAAGTGCGGCTTGCCGGCAGGATATGCACTGATGGGAGTCAGAATGAGGTATGATATATATCAGTTATAGCTAAAATGCCTTTCAATACCTTTGAAACTTAATAAAAATTAAAAATGAGTACTTTCGAAGCAAATGAACTTCAGGCTAAAAAAATGGACGGAAAAGAAGGACTAGAAGCACTTTTTGAATTTGCTACCGAGGGAATACTGGTTGCTAACAACAAAGGGGAGATCATTAAGACCAACCCGGCCACCGAGCGGATGTTCGGTTACAATAAAGGAGAGCTTATTGGTAAAAAAGTGGAAGTGTTAGTCCCTACACGGCATGAACACAGCCATGTAGGCCATCGGGAAAAATACAGCGGGAATCCACATGCGCGCTCCATGGGCGCTGCTATGGACCTCTATGCAAAACGCAAGGATGGGAGTGAGTTTCCTGTTGAAATAAGTTTAAGTCCATTTACAGCTTCTGACGGGCAATTTGTAATCGCATTTATAATCGATATCACCATAAGAAAGAAAGCAGAGCAAGCCGTGATACAACAGAAAAAAGAGTTGGAACTTCTCAATGCGGATCTTGAAAAACGGGTGAAAGAGCGAACCATGATCCTCGAAGAAGCAATCACAGAATTAAATCACACCAAAGAAGAACTGGATGGAGCACTGAAAAAAGAAAAAGACCTGAACGATCTTAAATCCCGCTTTGTATCCATGGCCTCGCATGAGTTCAGAACTCCGCTGGCCACCATCCTTTCTTCTCTTTCTCTTGCCACCAAATACGGGGAGCAAGGTGATAAAGAAAAACAAGTAAAACATCTGGACCGCATCAAAACTTCGGTACATAATCTCACCGATATCATCAGCGATGTGCTTTCCATAAGCAAAATAGAAGAAGGGAAAGTCTCTCTCTCCCCTGAAAAATTCAACATACGCATTTTTACCGAGGAGGTGTCAAAAGAACTTCAATCCGTGGCAAAAGAAGGGCAAAAAATAAAGTATACTCATACCGGAAAAGAAGAGGTTTATTTCGATAAGAAAGTTCTGCGTCATTTATTATTCAACCTTGTTTCAAATGCGATCAAATTCTCTCCCGAACAAAACCCCATTGATGTTTCCATAAAAATGAATGCATCTATCCTGCTCACCGTGAAAGATAACGGAATAGGGATTTCAAAAGAGGACCAGGAACATTTATTCGAACGGTTTTTCCGCGGGCATAATGCCACTAATATTCAAGGAACAGGCCTGGGGTTAAACATCATAGCAAAATATGTAGAACTTCTCAACGGCACCATTGAGTGCAAAAGTGAACTGAATAAAGGGACCTCATTCATTATTCAACTACCCATTTGAAATCAGGTAAGCGCTACATGATCAACATCATGGTCCAATATGACCATTATCAGTTTTACCAATTTAAGATGATCTAATTTTACCATCAAAACAACTGCCATGAGCAAAACCATCCTCCTCATAGAAGACAACAAGGAAATGCGTGAAAATACTGCAGAGATCCTGGAGCTTGCCAACTATAAAGTTTCTGTGGCTAAAAACGGTAAAGAAGGCGTTGAGATCGCGCAAAAATCCAGGCCCGACCTTATTATATGTGATATCATGATGCCTGTGCTTGACGGTTACGGGGTCTTGCACTTGCTTTCTAAAAATGAAGAAACTGCAAGCATTCCATTCATCTATCTTACAGCCAAAGCCGAACGAAATGATTTCAGAAAAGGAATGGAAATGGGTGCCGATGATTATGTAACAAAACCATTTGACGACATAGAGCTTCTCAATGCCGTGGAGAGCCGCCTGAAAAAATCGGATATGATGAAAAAAGATTTTTCTAAGAACATGGAAGGCCTCAACGAATTCATGGTAAATGCCAAAGGCATTGAGGACCTGAAAAAACTTTCGCAAGACCGCGAGATAAGAGCTTATAAGAAAAAAGAAAATATTTATACTGAAGACGGCTATCCCCGAGGAGTTTATTTTGTTGTGAAAGGAAAAGTAAAGACCTATAAAACACATGAGCAGGGAAAAGAATTTATAACAGGGCTGTATAAAGAAGGGGATTTTTTCGGATACCTGGCCTTGCTGGAGGACGGAAAATATTCCGACTCTGCCATGACACTGGATGATTCGGAAGTATGCCTTATCCCTAAAGAAGATTTTATATCCCTTATTTACAAAAATGCAGAAGTATCGCGCAAGTTCATCAAAATGCTTTCAGATAATCTGAAAGAAAAAGAAGAACACCTTATCAAACTCGCTTATAACTCTGTTCGCAAACGAGTGGCTGAGGCTCTTGTCACGTTGAGCAATCGGTACAAAAAAGACGGAGAGCAGCAGTTTAGCATGAATATTTCGCGCGAAGACCTCGCCAACCTGGCCGGTACCGCCACCGAAACCACGATACGTACGCTGAGTGATTTCAAAGAGGATGGTTTGATCGATATCAAAGGCGGGACCATTGCAGTTTCGAATTACGACAAGCTCGTGAAGATGCGTAACTAAACGCATTTCTGCTTAGCTGATTTCAATCATAATAAGGTCTGACCCCTGTCATTCGCCATTATTCAGCATAGGAATATGTTTGTATCAAATATACCCGATGCAAACAATTTTTCACCACCATGAAGTAGCTGCAGCACTTATAGCGCGCGTATTTCTTGGATTATTATTTTTCTTTCAGGGATTTGATGCCGTATTCCGCGTAAGAACCTCAGGTGTGATACAAACTATTGAAGAGCCCCTATTAAAGATCGGGATGCCTGATTTCATGATCGTGATGGGAGCCTGGTTCACTTCATACATACAACTGATCGGAGGGTTTTTGCTTGTCGTAGGTTTTGCAAAGTATTACGCCATGTACCTGCTGGGGTTGGACCTGATCATTGCATCCATCGCATTCGGGGCCATGAAGCCCATGTGGGACATGCAGCATGTTTTCCCAAGGCTGGTGCTTTTATTGTTCCTGTTAGTGATCCCATCTCAATGGGATGTTATATCTGTAGATTATGCCTGGTCAATAATAAAATTCATACGATCAATAACCCGATAAAATAAATACCATGAAAACAATTTTGGTTCCTACTGATTATTCTGAAGTGGCAGACAACGCGCTGAATTACGCTGTCGAGTTGGCAAAATTCAGCAAAGCAAAACTGATCCTGATGCACGCGTACCAGGTTCCGGTTCCTACCGGAGATATTCCTGTCATGCTGGTTTCTCCTATGGAACTTGCAGAGATCAATCAAAAGAGGGTCAAAAAGCTCGAACATAAGATCACCAAACTAACTGCCGGGAAAATAAAAGTAGGATCGGTCACGCGTTCAGGTTTTACGGTGGAAGAAATTTCAAATGTTATAAAGGAAAAAAATATCGATTTGGTGATCATGGGTATAACAGGCGTAGGAGAGGTTAGCGAAAAATTAATAGGCAGCCATACCACATCACTCATCAAACAAACAAAAACACCTGTATTGATCATTCCAAAAGATGCCAAATACAAAAAAGTGGAAAAGATGATACTGGCATGTAATTACAGCGAGCCGGTCAATGTAGATGCTGTAAAAAGGTTAAAAGCATTTGCAAAACTATTTGACGCAAAAGTGCTCGTATTGGATGTGGAGAAGCCGGCAGCAGTGCCCATGTATGAGAACACAGCCGCCGGAGAAAAACTAGGAAGAGCACTGAAAGATGTAGACCATGTGATGTTCTACGGTTCATCCAATGATCTGACGGATGAGCTCAATTCATTTGCAGATGCACATAAATGCGACTGGGTGGCCATGATTCCCCATAAACACAACTTACTGAGCAGGTTATTCCACGAAAGCAATACAAAAAAAATGGCCTTTCACACACACCTTCCTTTACTTTCTATACACGATTAATATAAATCATCTATGAAAATCACCATCAACGACCAGCGCAAGATCTTTGCCATTCAGGAAGAGTTCAGTCAATATTTTCCTTATTTAAAGATCGAGTTCTTTGCCAAACCGCATAAGCCCGGAGGTCCTTCTTCAAAAAAGATCATGAAGCATCCTGCTAAAACGTTAGGCGAATGCAGAACCATTCATGGTTCAGGAACAATAACTATCACTCCCAACATGACAGTAGCAGATCTGGAACAAAACTTTCAGGATGTGTATGGCCTATCGGTACAGGTATTCCGAAAATCCGGCAGAGCATGGCTGGAGACCACCATAACAGACGGATGGACGCTTAAAGAACAGAGCAGACAAGGGGAAATGCTATCCGGTTTTTTATCTCACAAAGAGACCATTGAGGATAATGAGGCGGCTGAGTGAAGAATAACTTTGGAGATAAAAAAAACGGAATTGATGTTAACTTCCGTTTTAAAGACTAGGTTACCGAATAGGTTACGAATGTTTAGGTATTGGATGATATGATTAGTGGGGGTCAGTATTTTTGAAAATGTGATAACTATCAGGGACAAATCTGTTCTTTCAACAACAACTAAAACAAATATTACTGAATCAAGTTTGCTATTCAGGTTTTATCCTTACTAATTATTAATAAAAAAATAAATTATGTTGAACAAATTAACAAAACAAATCGGTCGTTTTATATTGGGAGCATTTATAATAGGCAGCGCGCTCCAATCTTGTGCGGTGCTTAATAATAATCCGAAAAATCCAGAATATATTGTTGACCTGGTTTGCGGAATGAAAGTAGACAAATCAGAAGCCTATACATATAAATACAATGGGAATAAATATTATTTCGATAACTATAACTGTAAGGAGGCATTCAAAATGAATCCTGAAAATTTTTTGAAAAATAAATGTGCGGAAACAAAATAAGAAAAATGAAGAAATACTTTATTATTATTCTAACTATTTTTTTCGCAAGCCGTTCATTTGCACACGAGCCACTTTATGGACTGGGTCCCGATGTGTTATTCAAAGGAGCATTCAATCCGCACCTTACATTTCAATTTGATAAGCATAGAACAGAGAATGAATTTGCATTCGGCTATGGCATTACGAGAAACTGGACAGGAGTTGTTGAAACTCCATTCGTGATTGAAAATGGAAAATATGATTTAGAAAGCATTATGATAAAATCCAGTTACCGCTTTTATAAATTGGATAAGCCGGGCTTAAGTTACAAAGCGGCTTTTGTTTCAGAGTTAGAATTGCCTCACAGTAATGATGAGGATAAAACCCTCCATTGTGCTTTAACAGCAGGTCAGGAAGCATTGAGGTTTTATTGGTTTACTTATCTCGGGTACCAATATAATCTCACAAAAAACTCTTTTGTAAATAGTAATCAGGTCAGATATGGAATCACCTTTGGAATGAGATTAAATAAACCAGATTATTACAAGCCCGATTTAGTTTTCCTCATCGAAAACACCGGGGCTTACCATCAGAGATCAGAAGCAAGTGGCATTGAAACTACAACTAAAAATGGTGGAAATAATTTTGAAATCGCTCCAACTTTTATTCTCACATACAAAAATTGGGCTTTGAGAGGAGGAGTGCAGTTTGGAGTTTTTAATTCCGGAGATATTGAAAAAACAGAAGCCAATGCTAAAGTAACTATTGAAGTTCACCTATAAAATCACACAAATGAAAAAAAATATTTCAATTTTAATCGTAATAATGTTTGCAAGCGTTCTTACATTATTTGGACAAACAAAACAAACTCAGGTAACCGTTTCAGGACTTGCCTGTCCAGTTTGTTCCTATGGATTGGAGAAAAAACTAAAACAAATTGAGGGAATTGAAAATCTCTATATTGAATTAAAAACAGGTCTTGTCACATTTACTATGAAAGAAGGTAAAACCGTTACTGAAGAGGTGATAAAGAAAAAAGTGATAGACGCTGGTTATACACTGAAGGAAATTAAGTATGTTGATTTACCTAAAAAATAATTTTCTATGAATACTCGTAAAAATGATTTTATCAGCATTCTTTCGCTTTTTACTTCTGTTTCCACATTGCTGTGCTGCGCATTGCCGGCTTTGCTAGTTGTCTTGGGGTTAGGCGCAGTGGTTGCCGGTATTGTTTCTGATGTTCCTTTTCTTATTGCCTTAAGTCAAAATAAAGAATGGGTTTTCGTTTTCGCATTTCTTATTATGGGAATTAATTTTTATTTACTCTACTTCCGAAAGAAAAAACAAATAAGTTGCGAATATGTCCCAGGGAAAAAAGAAACGGCTTGCGAGGTTGCTTCCCGATGGAGCAAGGTGATTTTATGGATTTCTTTTTCACTTCTAATAATTGGGTTTTTTGTTTCCTATCTTCTTATTCCCATTCTACGCGCATTCGAATAATTTTATAATATGGAAAACACTGCAAGAAAAATAATTGAATCCATTGGACTTTCAAAATGTGAGTTCAATAACGAGTGTGATTTTTGCAACGAACCGGAACAAGGAAGTTATGCGCGGCTGACTGGCTATGATTCCTCCGAAATAGCTTATCATATCTGTGGCAAATGTGCTCTTGAAAAAATAAAATCAGGAATTGAACATTGTGAAAAAATCAAACTGGAAACCACAAAACCTCAAACAAAATAATAATAACTCTAAAATTAAATTATGTATAAAACAATTTCTCACCTGATTATCGTTGGATTTTTATTTTTCTCCTGCAACAATGTGCCGGAAAAGAATGCGAAAGCAAGTACGAATGACTGCACTGAATATGCCTGCCCGATGCATCCTGACCATACCAGTGTAAGCACCCCCTATATAGGTACAGTTTAAAATTGGACATTTGGGTTACCGATTAAGTTACCTCGTAAGATGGTATTGGATGGTATTATTAGGGAGGTCGAAAAAGTAAAAAAGCCCACAATCCCAGTGATTGTGAGCTTTTGGTATTAGTTGGTACTCCAACTAGTACGGGTGGAGGGACTTGAACCCCCATGCCTTGCGGCGCCAGATCCTAAGTCTGGTATGTCTACCAATTCCACCACACCCGCATTATGTCAAAGTTACAAATTCTGTGGTCTCACCGAGATTAGCTGCGCTGGTCTCGGGATGACCCGAAGTCAAAGTCAATCAGTACTCCTGCTTCGCAGGTTCGGGTACTTTCGCTTCGCAAAATCCAGACCAGCCTGATTTTGTTGCGCTTCAGTCCCCAGTACTGTTTGACTCATTCGTGGTCTCGCCGAGACTCGAACTCGGACCGCAAGCTTCGGAGGCTCGCATACTATCCATTATACTACGAGACCTTATTATGCAAATCCGCAGCAAACAGATAAGTATTTTGTGACCCCGGAGGGATTCGAACCCCCAACCCTGTGGTCCGAAGCCACATACTCTATCCAGTTGAGCTACGGAGCCATTCCAACAGGTCGCAAAAATATGAATTTACACTGCTGAAAATGAAATTATACACAATATCGCACTGCATTTTCCGTTCCGTTTTCTTTACTACTTTAGCTTAAACCCATGGATCGTTTGAAACAATACTGCACTTTCACGCTTTTACTGCTGTCTTTTTTCGTTGGAAGCGATGGTATTGCCCAGCTGGCCATCGGGCAGTGGCGCGATCACCTATCGTACAAAAAAGGTATTTCGGTGACACAAAGTGATGACATGCTGTATTGCGCCACCGAAAGCGGTATTTTTTCGGTAAAGAAATCCGATAACTCTATCGAGCGCCTTTCTAAAATATCCGGGCTTTCAGATGTTGGTGTGAACACCATCCGCTTCAACGATTACAACAACACGCTCCTGATCGCATACAAAAATGCCAACCTGGATCTGATCACCGGAAAAACGATCTATAATATGTCTGACATCAAACGTTTTATCCTGACTGCAAAAAAAACCATCAACAATATTTATTTTATCAATGAAACAGCTTATCTGGCCTGTGGCTTCGGCATTGTGGCGCTTGATATGGATAAAAAAGAAGTACGTGACACTTATTACATAGGAAAGAACGGGGGCTACATCAACGTACACGATATTACATCGGATGCAAATTATATTTATGCTGCTACCGATTCGGGCGTGTACCGCGCCTCCTGGAACTCTCCCAATCTGGCTGATTTTAATTCATGGAGCAAATTTTCAGTGCTGCCCAAAGGAGCCTACAGCACGATTGCGTCTTTCGCAGGGAAAATTTATACCGACTTCGCATCCACACTTTCCTGGGGCCACGACACGATATTCGAATACAATGGAACAACCTGGAGCCATTTCCTTAAACCGGATACATCCTTTTTTCCCGTGCGTAAAATGGAAGCCAGCCACGACAGGCTTATGATCTCCTTGGTTGGGCACGAAGCAATTTTTGATACCCTTGAAACTGTGCTTGGCATTATCAATTCGTACACGGCATACAATATTGACCCTTATCAGTGCATTACCGATAAAAGTAATTCCGATGTGTATTGGATAGCAGATAATATCAATGGCCTCACAAAAAATTACCAGATCATTGGTGGAACCGTAAGTTTCGCTCCCAACGGCCCCAACACGTCAGATGTTTATTCGATGAGCATGGCTGACGAAGATCTGTGGGTGGCACGCGGTGCAAGAACCGACACATGGTCGGGCATATACAACCCGGCCGAAGCCTATAAATTCATAGGCGAGAATTGGTCCGGTATTACAAGTGCCACTATTCCGGCACTTGATTCGGTGCGGGATATTGTTTCAGTAACCATTGATCCGGCCGATAAAGAACATGTGTTTTTAGGCTCACTCGGTGTAGGCTTGATAGAAATAAGACATGATTCTTTGGTGAATATCTGGAATGATTCAAACAGCAGCCTGCAGTCTACGGGATGGAGCAGTGCTTTTCATTCGATCACTGTGTTTGGAGCTGCATACGATGATAAAGGAAACCTTTGGGTGACAAATGCAACAGCACCCAGCCCCTTGTCCGTTTATAAAACCGATGGAACCTGGCAAGCTTTTAATTTTTCATCTCTGATAGTAAATCCGGTGGCCGGAAGTATATTGATAGACAGAGCAAAGCAAAAATGGATAATACTTCCGCGCGGAGTAGGCATTTTGGTATTTGATGAAAAGGGAACCTGGTCAACCGGCGATGATAAAATGAAACTTCTTACTGCTAACCCCGGAAAAGGAAATTTACCAAGCAACGAAATTGAATGCATGGTCGAAGATAAAGATGGTGAGATTTGGGTGGGGACAGATAAAGGCATTGCCGTTTTTTATTGTGCCGACCAAGTGCTCTCTTCATCCGGATGTGATGCGCAGCAAATATTGCTGGAGCAGGATGGTCACACGCAAATACTCTTGCTTACCGAAGTAGTAACCGCCATTGCTGTTGACGGTGCAAACCGTAAATGGATAGGCACACAGAACTCGGGGGTATTCCTCATGTCGGCTGACGGAACGCAGCAGGTCAGGCACTTTACCGTGGATAACAGCCCGCTGCTTTCAAACGAAATACGCTCCATCGTTATCAACCCAAAATCAGGAGAAGTATTTTTCGGAACCGCCAGCGGAATTATCTCTTACCGCAACGATGCCACCGAAGGGCTGGAAGATTTTACAGATGTGTATGCGTTCCCCAATCCGGTAAAACCGGGATACGAGGGCCCCATTGCCATTAAAGGACTTGTTGAAAATGCGATTGTAAAGATCACTGATGTCAGTGGTGGACTTGTCTATCAGACCAAAGCGCTGGGCGGACAGGCGATCTGGTATGGAAGAAATTTTAGCGGAGAAAAATCTGCCTCGGGAGTCTATCTCGTTTTCTGCTCGAACGATGATGGGACAAAAACATTCATTACAAAGATTTTACTGGTGAATTAACTCCCTGTTTCGCCTGCTCGTTATATACAGGATCGCTGTCATTACAATGAGCAATGTTGCTGTTGCAGTAATAAACCCATACTTAATTGCCGGGTTTTCATATTGAAAAACCACTTCGTATTTTCCTTTCGGGATCAGCACCGACATGAAAAGGTAATTGCTTTTCATCCATTTTACATCCTGTCCATTTACTGCAACGTGCCAGCCTTTGTAAGCGCTCTGCAATAAGGTCAGGATCTGGTCGCCTGATGAGATGACATTTATCCTGAATGTGTTGGGCCCAAACGTCAGAAAGACTGCTGTATCTGTTTTTTCATGGCTTAGTTGAACGTCATGCAAATGAGAATAATCTTCCTTGTCAAAATAAATATTTTCCTTTTTTATCTGTCCTTCCATTTTATGGATGGAAAGATCGGCAAATGAAAATACGGAGGAAGACAGGTACACGATCGGATTGTCCAATACTTTTTTTGAAAGCAACGTATCTTTATCCAAACGCAGATAATCGTTTAGCCAGATAGAAGTATAACCGTCTACAGCAGGTTCTTTCGTGAAATTGCTTACGTTCCTCCATATCCCGGGAATACCTGTGCCTTCGTTCCTGGCGTTGAGCATGGTAGTACGTTTGGGCAGAGGAAATCCTTTCGGAGTGATCGCCTCCAAAGCCTGTTCCGTTCTTATGGGATCCACTACCGGATCCACTACCGTATAATTTATATTCATCTGAACAGAAATAAACAGGTCGAGAATAAACAGAAAAATTATATTTCTAAAAAAAGAACGGCTGTCTGTTGTTTTAAGCAAAATGATCAAAAAGATCAGAAGAAACATTAACTGCACTGTCCCGCCTATACATACTCGTTCTGGAAGTGAAAGTGCGATCAATAATTTTTGAAATGTATCATGCGGTTTTAAAAAAGTGAGATTGTGAATGTCTGTTCGCGCAAATGCATAAGAAA
>JAHEYK010000087.1:3921-11809 GCA_023251625.1 Bacteroidota bacterium | reverse complement strand
CATGACAGTCATCTGGACTATTCCTGCCAAGTATCGGCTTAAAGAAATTTACCTGTACTACAAACACACAGCGTCAGTTACCATTGCCAAAAATTTGATAAAGAAAATTTTTGAAACTACACGGTCCCTGCCCTCTAATCCTAAAATGGGCAGTGTAGAAGGATTATTAAAACACAAAAAAGAAGAGTATCGTTATTTGGTAAAAGGAAATTATAAGATTCTTTACAAAGTGAAAGGAGAAGAGATTTTTATTACAGATATTTTTGATTGCAGGCAAAATCCGGCGAAGATGAAAGTTGATATTCGTTAAACGGGATAGCACACTTATTTTTTCCTACTTTAGCAACAAAATCGCAACCTCCCCCTACACCCCTGCCTACCGTCAGGCAGGCCCTCAAGAGGGGCATAAACAGCCATGAAATTAAAATTCAATTTAGTCGCACAGATATTTTTAGGAATGCTCATTGGCGTTGCCATCGGTTATTTCTGGAAAGATGCAGGCAGCAGTCTGAAAATTCTCAGTGATATTTTTTTACGTCTCATTAAAACTATTATTGCTCCACTGGTATTTGCCACATTAGTTGTCGGTATCGCAGGACATTCCAATTTGAAACAAGTGGGCAGAATGGGATTGAAAGCCATTCTGTATTTTGAGATCGTCACGGCACTGGCACTGGCTGTTGGTCTAGTTGCGATTAATCTCACCCATGCGGGCACAGGCGCATCGCTTTCGGCAAACGAAACACAGATCGAAAAAGCCACCAAGCTCATCGACCAGAAAAAAGATCACAACGTGATACTCGATATTTTTCCGGAGAACATCGCCAAAGCAGTTTTTGAAGGAAATGTTTTGCAGGTGGTGATCTTCAGCGTGCTGTTTGCCATCGGTCTCTCACTCGTCACAAAACCCGATCAGCGCAAAACCATGCTTTCGTTCTGCGAATCGCTGTCGGAGGTTATGTTCAAGTTCACCGATGTGGTGATGCGCTTTGCTCCTTTTGCCGTGGCAGGCGCTATGGCTTATACTGTTTCCAATCTGGGGCTTGGCGTGCTCAAAGATCTGTTCATGCTCGTGCTCACGCTCTATGGTGCGCTCATTGCTTTTGTGCTGCTTGTTTTTATTCCCGTTGGACTGATCATCAAACTTGATTTTAAACTTTTCATCAAAGCAGCCACTGAACCTGTATCCATTGCCTTTGCAACCGCAAGTTCAGAAGCTGCTCTTCCAAAAGCTTTCGAGAACATGGAACATATCATGAAGATCCCAAACAAGATCGTGTCCTTCGTGTTGCCAACCGGATACAGTTTCAATCTGGACGGAAGCACGCTTTATCTTTCGCTAGCCTCGGTCTTCATCGCGCAGGCATGTGGCATAGACCTTACCATCGGACAGCAAATTTACATGTGTCTCGTACTCATGCTCACGAGCAAAGGCGTGGCAGGCGTTCGCGGAGCGTCCTTCATAATTTTAGTAAGCACGGTTTCTTCGCTCGGCCTTCCCGCAGAAAAAGCATTTGCCATCCTAGGTGTAGATGTTTTGATGGACATGGCCCGCACTGCCATTAACGTAGCCGGAAATTGTCTGGCAACAGTGGTGGTGGCTAAGTGGGAAGGAGAGTTTGAAGGTAAAATGTAAGAGGGCAGATGGAAGATGGAAAATCCTAAATCCTTAATCCCAAATCCTTAATCATCATGCACGTTTGGGAATTTATTAAAACGCTCACCAATCCCGAATCCATCATTCGTTACGGGGGGATTGCGCTTCTCATCTTCGTCATCTTTGCGGAGACCGGATTGATGGTAGGTTTTTTTCTTCCGGGCGATTCACTCGTGTTTGTGGCGGGGCTTATCTGCGGAACGGAGCCTCAACTGATGAGCATCAGCATTATCACCCTCGCTTCATCTTTAACCTTGGCGGCCATAACAGGCAATATGGCAGGCTATTACTTCGGAAGAAAAATTGGTCCCGCCCTGTTCACCAAAGACGATAACCTGCTCTTTAAAAAGCGGTATGTGGATATTACCGATTCCTTTTATAAAAAGCACGGGGGGAAATCCCTTGTGCTCGGCAGGTTCCTTCCTATAATAAGGACCTTCGCGCCTATTCTTGCAGGCGTTATAAAAATGGAATTCAAAACATTCGTCCTCTATTCGGTCTTGGGGGCAATTCTGTGGATAGGCTCTCTTTCTATTCTGGGATATTATCTGGGAAGGATACTTTGGGTAAAAGAAAACCTCGAGTGGATCGTGATCGGCTTGGTCATTATAACCACTATTCCTATCATACAGACCTGGAGAAAAGAGAGAACTTATTGACCAGTTACTCACAATATTAACCACTTACTAAAAAGTGAATTCGTGTCACAATTTTTTTTATGTTTGACCCGTTATTTGGCAATAATCACTTAATGATAATTCAACTTTAAACATTGAACCTTAAACTTTAAAACTATAATTACTATGAACAAGAAATCAAACCCCATGAACAACCTCCTCCTCATCCTTGCATCGATTGCAATCGGAGTGATCGTTTATTTATTCGTTCTTGGAAACGGGTCGAACTTTGAAGAAGGAGATAATTCCAAACATCCTCTCAATATCATGGGTATTATGTTCAAAGGGGGCATTATCGTTCCGCTTTTGATCGCTATTATCCTCATCGTGATTACGTTCACCATCGAGCGTTTTATTACACTTGCAAAAGTTAGCGGAAAGGGCAATGTGCAGGCGTTCATTCAGAACATCCGCAGCCTGATCTCTAACGGACAAGTAAATGATGCCATCGCAGCATGCGATCAACAACAAGGTTCTATCGCCAACGTGGTTCGCAACGGACTCGAAGAATATGCACGTGTAGAAAACGATAAATCGATGGACAAGGAAAGAAAAGTGACTGCTATTCAAAAAGGAATTGAAGAAGCAACTGCGCTTGAACTTCCTATGATGTCAAAAAATCTGGTGATCCTTTCTACCTGCGCATCCATCGCGGTACTTATTGGTTTGATCGGAACGGTTGTAGGTATGATCCGTGCGTTCAGCGCCATGGCGCAGGCCGGAGCTCCCGACACTGTGGCCCTTGCAACCGGTATCTCCGAGGCGCTTGTAAATACATTCTTCGGAATTATTGGCTCTACCATGTCTATCATTCTTTATAACTATTTCAGTTCGAAAGTAGATGCCCTCACCTTTGCCATTGACGAAGCAGGGTTCAGTATCGTACAAACTTTCTCATCTAAACACTAAGAACATTGCGAATTACGGATTTGAAATTGCGGATTTAAAATTCGCAGTCCGAAATCCGAAATCCGAAATTTCAAAATGGGGAAAATAAAAATACCAAAAAGCGCTCCTTCTCTCGACATGACCCCCATGGTGGATCTGGCGTTCTTGCTGGTAACCTTCTTCATGCTTACGGCTAAGTTTCGCGTGAATGAAGCCGTACCTATTTTACCTCCCTCATCTCACTCAGAAAAAATTCTCCCTGAAAATACTTTGCAGGTCACGATTGACACTGCCGGAAGAGCATTCTTTTCACTCGATGGCCAGGAAGTACGCAGAAAATTACTAGCAGAAATGGGAGATAAATACAAGATCAAATTTACTGAAGTGGATGCAAAACGTTTTTCTGTAATGTCCGAATTTGGAGTTCCGATGGCTCAATTAGCAGAATACATTAAAGGCGGTGAAAAAGAAAGAGGCGTTCTCGATAAAACTTCAACCGGTATTCCCATCGATTCAGTAAACAACCAGCTAGGCGATTGGATCGCATTTGGGTGGAACGAAAAACAAATTGATCAGCAGACAAAGAAAATGCCGAAAGAAAGTTGGTGCCGTATTGCCATTAAAGCAGACGGACAAACAAATTATAAAGCGGTGAAAAGGGTGATACAAATATTTCAGGACAGGAACTTAAATAGTTTCAACCTCATCACTGAAATGGAAACTGAAGCAACAAAATAGGCATGGCAGAAATAATGGATGGTGGTGGCGGTGGCCACGGAAAACACCAGAAGAAAAGAGCAAAGAAACATTCCTCACGGGTGGACATGACTCCCATGGTGGATCTTGGCTTTCTGCTGCTTACTTTCTTCGTACTTACCACGCAGTTCAGCAAGCCAAAGACGATGGAGATCAACATGCCTGTCATTCCCAAAGACACGACCAACAGAATGAAGATCGAAGATGAGACCGCCCTTACGCTGCTTCTTACGGAAAAAAAGGAAAAGATCTATTATTATTATGGAAAGTTCAAGCCCGATGCATCTATCATGAAGAACACCGACTATTCGAAAGAAGGGGTCCGCAAAGTGTTCAGGGATAGAAATAAAGATGTGATCGAACAGGTAAAAACACTGAAAGAGAAATTAATGAACCGTCAAATTCCCGATACCACGTACAAGCGCCTAGCTATGGCTGCAAAAGGGGACAAGAAAGCAGTGTTCGTTATCGTGAAAGCAGATGATAAAGCCAAATACAAAAATATTATTGATGTCATTGACGAATTGAATGTGGCAGATATAGGGAAATATGCATTGGTGGATATTTCACCAGCAGAGAAAGAAATGCTTAAAGTAATGGGAGTAATCCAATAAGAAATGGCAAAGGGAGTATTTTCACAGGATTGGCAAAGCGTGGTTTCTCAGAGCCGCAACGATGTGGTGTTTGAAGGCCGCAATCAGGCTTATGGTGCTTATGAGATCCGCAGGGACTACTCCAGATTTCTTACAAAATCTCTGATCATTGCAGCTTCTGCTGTTATCTTGACGGTGGCAATACCACTTATTGTAAATCTTATCAGCGGAAGCATTGATGCGTTTAACAAACCTGTAGATATTATTGTGGACCTGGCTCCTCCTCCGCTCGACAAAAACGAACCTCCTCCTCCTCCGCCGCCTCCTCCACCCCCACCGGTGATGGAGACCATCAAGTTCACTCCACCTGAAGTAACAGAAGAGAAAGTGGATGAGATCCCTCCTCCGCAGGAAAAACTGGAAGAGACCCACGTGGCTGAAGTAACACACGAAGGTGATCCGGATGCGCTGGTTATTGCAGATACCAAGAATGAAGTTATTGAAGACAATGAAGTATATGACCTTGTAGCTATTCAGGAACAACCCGGTTTTCCGGGT
Source organism: Bacteroidota bacterium (assembly GCA_023251625.1). Classification (GTDB taxonomy): domain Bacteria; phylum Bacteroidota; class Bacteroidia; order Palsa-948; family Palsa-948; genus Palsa-948. The sequence goes on along the minus strand of JAHEYK010000087.1, from coordinate 6,680 downwards.
GGTGACGCAGAACTATTCAAGTTCCTGCAAAAAAATATTCAATTCCCGCAGATAGAAAAAGAGAATGGCATACAGGGAAAAGTATTTATCACTTTTGTAGTGGGTAAAGACGGCGGTGTGACAGATGTAGAAGTTTACAAAGGATTAAAAGGCGGCCCCGGCTGCGATAAGGAAGCGCTGCGTGTTGTAAAGATGATGCCTAAATGGTCTCCCGGAAAACAGAACGGAAAATCTGTTAAGGTGAGATACATTCTCCCCATCCATTTCAAGTTAGCTTAATTCAGTTATTAGTTTTTTAGTTGATTGGTTTTAGTTAATCAATCATTGGTTGTGGTTTTTAAAAACTATACCCAAAAACAAATCAAACCAAAACTAAAAACTAAAAAACCGTAAACTGGCTGACCACTTACTCACCCATTCTACCACTTACTAAATAGTTGTGGAATTTCCCCTCTCCAGCATCCTTGTTATAGAATAAATCTCAAACAGGTTTCGTTATTCGCACATAAATCAAAACATTACCCTTTGAAGAGAATCTACACCACATTTAACAACTCTTCACATGAACAACAAAACAAAAATGTTCTCGGGTTGGTCCGAAGTGACCAGCGAGGAAAGGAACCGCATCGTTTTTGAACGCCTGAACCAAAGGTATGGTGCTTACCAGATCCGCACCAACTACGACAACACGCTGCTGAAAGCTTTTTCTTCAACGGTATTGCTTGCCATACTGCTCTCAGGATTATTTTTATTTTCTCCTAAAATAGATCCGCCTGTCATTATTCCGGATACCGGTGCGATCCGCATCGATCCACCTGTTACGGATCCACCCATTATACCTCCCATCATTCCACCGGTCATCCCATCGGGAGGGGGCAATCCAACCGAACTTACCGCACCGGTAGTGGTTGACTCGATCCTAAAAAAAGATAGTGTACCACAATTGATCACAGAAACAATTCATCCGAATGGGAATTCAAAAGATACAAGTGGCACAGGCCCTGAAAATATCATCGGCAAAAAAGGAATAGACCTGCCTGTTGAGGGAGTGGACTCTACGTATGATATGGGAATTGATGAGCCACCCACCTTTCCCGGCGGAGATAAAGCTTTGTTTGGCTTCCTGATCGATAATATTTCTTATCCTGAAATGGTGAGAGATGCCGGCGGCAAGGGGACTGTTGGTGTTTTATTCGTACTCGACAAAGAAGGAAATGTGACCGATGTATCGGTACATAGAGCCACCAAATATTCCGAACTGAATAAAGAGGCAGTAAGAGTGATCAGCAAACTTCCAAAATGGAACCCCGGAAAACAACACGGCAGACCCGTAAAAGTGAAAATAATATTACCGATCCGGTTTGAATTAAAACAATAATTTTACAGCAAATTAGGGAATGAATTATAATCTCCCTGGTTACGAATAAACGAATCAATTACGAATGTCACTAATCGGGCGTGTTGTTATTCGTAATATTCGTTATAGATTCGTAATTCGTAACCAGGAAATAAACAGATAAGTAATTTTTTTACGCAAATGTCATTCAAACCTGTTCAGATATTCGGTTTCATCATGAGCTTTGCTTATGTGTTCTTCGGCCTGCTTTTTTTAATGACGCCTTTTGCCGACACGATAATTGCAGACCCACAATACCGCAAAATATTTGGCGGGGCCATAGCCGGCTACGGACTTTTCAGAGTTGCCTTCTTTTTACGAAAACTCCGTGAAAAATCATGAGGCACAAGCTGTATCACTTCTGCCTTCCTGCCCGACCTCTTCTGACTTTATTGATGGCAGGCGGGCTGCCTTCTGCCTTTGGCCTCTGGCTATTTTCCGCATGCGGCAACAGCGCCAGCACTCCCACACAGGGAAAACAAAAGATCTACATCGATGAGTCTTATCAGCAGTTATTCCAGGCAGAAACTGAAACATTTGAAGGGCTTTATAAATCAGGAGATATTGTGGATGTTTACAAACCCGAAGGAGAGATCATACAGGACCTTCTGAACGACAGCTGCCGGATGATCGTGCTTGCGAGAGATCTGAACCAAAAAGAAAAAGATTATTTCACCAGCAAAAAATCATTTCCTGTTTCTACAAAAATTGCTTCCGATGCGCTGGCTTTCATCACCAGCAAGGATAACCCTATCCAAAATCTTACCTACAACGAACTGAAAGATATTTTCACAGGAAAGATCACGGCATGGAAACTACTGGATTCATCCATCAAGAATAAAAGCTCGCAGGATACATCCATCACGATCGTGTTTGACAATGAAAAGTCATGTAACGTGCGCATGCTGAAAGAAAAACTGCTGAACGGGAGTGATTTCCCGAAAAATTGTTTTGCCGTAAAAACAAACCCGGATGTGATCGATTTTGTGAGCAAGAATAAAAATGCCATTGGTATTATTGGCGTAAACTGGATCAGCGATCGAGACGATACGCTCACCCTCTCCTTTTTAAGCAAAGTGAAGGTACTTGGGGTTTCTTCTGAAAAAGACCCTGGCGATTTTTTTCAGCCCTTTCAGGCCTATATCCACAGCGGGGAATACCCTTTTTGCAGAGATATGTACATTATTAACCGAGAGGGTCGTACCGGACTTGGCACGGGCTTTGCAGCATTTGTGGCAGGAGATAAAGGACAATTGATAATTTTGAAGGCCGGAATGGTTCCTGCAACACAACCGGTGAGAATGGTGAAGATAACTTCAAAATAAACAGGAAAAATTAAAAATTAAAAAAGCATATGAAAAAG
>JAHEYK010000087.1:0-3821 GCA_023251625.1 Bacteroidota bacterium | reverse complement strand
GGCACAGGAAAAGTAATGTGGTACGAGGGGAAATCGCCTGAAGCCAAAAAACAATTCTTTGATGCCGTGCAGATCATTTCTCCGGCCAACAAAACAGCTTCCTTCACCGGAAAACAAAAAGCCATGGTGTATATGAAGATCGCAGAGTGCTACACCAAAGCCAAAACAAAAGATGTTGCCCAGGCGATCGATCTTTTGAATAAAGCGCTGAAAGAAGATCCCAACAACCCGGAGGTGTACATTCTTTTAGGAGATGCAACCCTGGAACAAAACACAGGCGATGCCTCTGAAGCGATAAGCCATTACAAAAAAGCCTATGAGCTGGATAAAAAATCATGCAGGGCATTGCTGCGGATCGGCCAGCTATACAGCCGGGCAAGAAATTTATCTGAAGCCGTAAAAAATTACGATGCAGCCATTGCCGTTGACCCAAACTTTGCCCCTGCCTACCGCGAAAAAGCAGAGGCCTTTTACAGGGGAAAACAATACGAAACTGCGATCACCAATTATCAGAAATACCTCGAGCTGAATAGCGGGAGCGTAAGTGCAAAAGTGAGGTATGCATCTTTCCTGTACCTGAGTAAAAAATATACCGAATCCATTGCAGCGATACAGGATATTCAGAAACAAAATACATCTATTATTTTCCTGTACCGCATCCTCGCGTATTCCTATTATGAAACAGGAAATTGCGCAGACGGGCTTACCGCCATTGACCAATTCTTTGCAAAAGCCATTGCAAAAAAGATACTTGCTTCCGATTATGAATACAACGGAAAGCTATTATCAAAATGCGGAAAAGATTCGCTGGCAGCATTAAAATTAAAGATCGCGCTTCAGCAGGACACCACCAAGCCGGAATTAAACGGGGAACTGGGGAGTATGTACCTCAAGATCCAAAAATATCCGGAAGCCATTGATGCATTCAACAAAAAGATCAAAGGCGGAAAAGGTGTTGACGCAAATGACTATTACAACCTGGGCCGGGCCTATTTATACAGCAAGCAATGCGGAAAAGCCGATACCACGTTCATGCAGATCATCACTCTTCGCCCGGATATTCCTACCGGGTACCTGTGGAGGGCAAAAGCAAACACTTGCATTGATGCCGACAGTAAAAAAGGACTTGCAAAACCGTTCTTCGAAGCATATCTATCGAAACTAAAGCCGGAAGAAATGGATAAGAACAAAAAATATTTAACGGAAATGTATGATTACCTGGGTTACTATTATATGCTTCAAAAGGATTATACAAATGCTAAATGCTCCTACAACAAGTTAAAAGATTTGGATCCTGCCAATAAAAAAGCAATGGCAGCGCTGAAAGATCCGAATGTGGTGAAGGCGGTTTGTCCGCAGTAGTCACCCCCTCTCTTCTCTCCCCCAAAGGGGGAGAAGGTTGAACGTGCAGACTCCTTCCCCTTTGGGACAACCGAAGGTTGGGAGCGTAGCTCGTGGGATGGGGTGTTAATTGATCCGTTTAAGGGAGACCTCTTTCACGGGAGAAATAACAAGAGGAACTTTTTCTACAGTAACGTTGTCCATATCCAGTCCGAACGATTTTTCATCGGACAAGCTCAGGTGTTTTAACAGAAAGTAACTATCCATAATGATCTTTTCGTAGAACGGAAGTTCGTTCTCATAGGAAAGGAATTTTTCAAGCACCACAAAGCGGAAGTCGCCAATGGCATCGTTCTTTTTCGAATCATAGCGACTGGTCACATCCACTTCTTTGGATGCCAGCAGATCATGCACTACCTTTTCAAACATTAAATTAATACGCGGAGCTACACGGAATCCGAGACGGAAATCGATGCGTATTACATCTTCGGGGGCTAGGATGCTGACCTTGTATTCCATGCGGTAAGGTTCATTCACCACATCCACGTGCACCAGCCAGTAAATATCGGCACGCTTGGGATGATTTTCCAAAATGGACTGAACCACAGCCGCTTCAATTTCGCGGGGTTCATTCGCGCTGGTGAGATAAACAAGATGTGTTGCGTATTTAGGAACGCTGGTATCGCGGCTCAGGTCAATGAGTTCAGGAACATAGTCGTCAAGTTTAACAAATTCCAAATACCGGTTCCGGATCTTACGCGCCTGGAACCAGGTCCACATGACAGTGACCAAAATGGCGCCAATCAGAAAACTTACCCAGCCTCCATGAGCAAATTTGTTCAGGTTGGCAACCAGAAATGAATATTCAATGATGGAGTAAAAAACAAAAAAGAAAACAATGAACGCGATGTTAAATCTTTTAAGACGCATAAAAAAGGCGAGTAGAATAGTGGTCATCAGCATATTCAGATTAATGGTCAATCCATAAGCTGCTTCCATATTGGTTGACTCTTTAAAATAAAATACAACGGCAATACAGGCAATGTAAAGCAACCAGTTCACCGATGGAATGTACATCTGGCCCTCAAGGTCTGTAGGATGTACAATGCGCACCTTCGGCCAAAAGTTGAGGCGTATTGCTTCGTTAATAATGGTGAACGACCCGGTGATGAGTGCCTGGCTCGCTACTACAGTGGCTGCTGTAGAAATAATAATTCCCGGCAGAAGGAACCACACCGGCATGATAGAATAGAACGGGTTTTCTTCGCCCAAAAGAGCTCCTTCGTGGCCAAGCAACCAGGCTCCTTGTCCGAAATAATTCAATATCAGCATTACTTTTACCATGGACCAACTGATGCGGATGTTTCCTTTTCCGCAGTGGCCCATATCGGAATACATTCCTTCTGCCCCGGTGGTACAAAGAAAGACTGCTCCCAATATCCAAAACCCTTTAGGATATTCAACCAAAAGATGATAGGCATAGTATGGGTTTAACGCTTTCAGGATCTCAGGGTGCAGTTTTATGGCCGCGAAGCCGAGGATACCGAGCATCGCAAACCAGACAAGCATCACCGGGCCAAAAAACTTTCCTACAAAACCGGTTCCGAACTGCTGTATAGCAAAAAGTGCTGTAAGAATTACCAATACAATAGGCAGGGTATTGATGTTAGGATTGATATTTCGCAGTCCTTCAACAGCAGATGAAACAGAAATTGCCGGAGTAAGGATTCCGTCTGCAATAAGGGCACTTCCACCAATCATTGCCGGAATGATCAACCAATATATTTTGGTCTTTTTAACAAGTGTATAAAGGGCGAAAATGCCTCCTTCTCCCCGGTTATCTGCCCGGAGGGTGAGGATCACGTACTTGATGGTTGACTGTAAAGTGAGGGTCCAGAATACGCAAGAGATCCCTCCAAGCACCAGGTCGCGATTGATCACAGCAGTACCAATGATCGCCTTGATCACGTAAAGCGGTGAAGTGCCAATATCTCCGAAGATAATGCCGAGGGTGACTAAAAGGGCGGCTCCGGATATTGCCGGAACGTGATGACTCCTATCGCTTGTCACAAATCTTTTCTTAAAACTACTTGTTCTGAAAGTAAATCTACAAAATAAGTAGGCATTCGGACAAAACCTATTCTTATTTATTCTTGGATGCGTTTTTTAAGCCTAATAAATGAAATACGTATAAAATTCGTATTTTTACCTTATAAGTATGCAACCTTTTGCAGTGGGATAGCATCAACATTGTAAACACCTCCTCATGAATAAATATTCCTTGTTTCGCGGCTTGTTATTGAGCCTGCTTGTTACTCCATTTGCCTCTTTTGCCGAATCACCAAAAATTATTTTTGTAGAGAACAAAAATCAATGGCCTTCACAAGTGCTTTTCAAAGCAGATATAAAAAACGGGGCTGTTTTTCTTGAAAAAAATACTTTCACATACACGTTTATGGATGCCGGGAATTATCTTGACG
>JAHEYK010000007.1:42052-48310 GCA_023251625.1 Bacteroidota bacterium | reverse complement strand
TCTGGTTCTGTCCTTTAAGAATAAAAACATCTTTCAGATTTCTCAGAGGATACACATTGATATGCGCATCTCCTTCGGGGATATGATAGTATATAACCTGCCCAAAATTATCCGTTACCATTTCCGCCGGGGTGAATTGGCCAACACCATAAGTGGTTTTCGCGCTCGAATCAATCTGTGCCTGTTTATTAATGGTAAGAACAACATCCGAAACGCCTTGTTCATTATCGTCTTTTATACTATTTCCATTAAGATCTTTAAAACAAATAACTTTCAGATTGTAATACTTTACACGTGGCTGAGGAATATCGAACGATTTTCTAACTCCCAAACTCAAATAATAATCTCTCGAATAGAATTTTTTTCCTTCGTAATTAACACTGCTTGCCATATACATATTATTATCAACATAAACATTCCAATCATATCCCAGGAAGAATTGCAAACGTGCGTTCAGGGTGATGCGCTCATTGTTTGCGAGATCTTCGTAGTAATAACTATTGTAGGAACTAAAAAGCAATGTTTTGTTAAAATAATATTTCTGAAAAAATGGCATGATTCGTATGGATTTACTATAACGTCCGAAATAATAATATTCCATCTGAGAAGATACACTATAGGGGCCGATGTAGTAAAATGCATTTATACCCCAATTGCCCTGCATTACATTCACGCCTGCTTTTGCATTGAAAACTTTTGCGTTTGATGGTGAAATGGTAATATTGGGATTACGCATTAGTGTTGAATCCAGCGCAGAAGTAACGTAAGTGTAGCCAAGCAATACATAGGGAGAGATCACACCCGACGATCTGTTTTTATAATTACAACGCAGGGATAATTTAGGTACAATGGAGTTAAAATGAGTAAAGGTGCTGTCAAGCGTTGCTCCGTCAATTTTAAGGGCAGAAAAAGCAAAATGTTCCAGCGCAGGTCCAGCGAAGGCTGTGAGCCTGTTGGTCATTCTTCCCGCAATTTCCACTTTATGAAGTCCGGTTAAGAATTTATTTTGAGGCACAAGAACTCCTCGATTATAAGTGTGTGGATCATTTTCGGTTAAACTGGAGTGTCCTATCAAGAAATATTTTTTATTGAGCATGTATTGTGCATTGCCATTAATATTTAATTTCCCATTGTAATACTGCCAATAGTCCTGTGTGGCCCCAATAACATCCAGGCTTCCTGTCAATTTTTTAAGACTGAACTGATACATGATCTGTGCAGCAAAACCAAACTTATTCACTCCCGGATCATTCGTAGTAACCGGATTCCCGTTTACGTCAACAAAAGATTGATTATTATAATTATGCTGAATAACAGCGGGTGCCAAAAGAAGGGTTAAGTAATGTCCAGGTAATAACGGGTAACGAAGTTGTATCGTCCCACCATAAAAACTTAATTTATTAAACTTGTCCTGAACAGCAACTAAGGAAGTTTTTAATACAATAGCCTTTGGAAGATTGATTGAATGAAAAAGAGTAGCGCTGTAAATAGGAATTCCAACAGTTGCAGCGACTGCACCTCCAATTGTATTATCAGTGTTCAACTGGTATTGGCCACCAATACCCCGACCCAATATGCCAATCACTCCGGAGCTATATGAATTAAGGTCTCCGGCTCTGACCTCCCATTTAGCTGTTTTGTATGTAAGCAAAAAATGGCTGCGCTTCCAAAGATAATCAGCCGTATTTGCACCCCCTCTGAACTGAATGCCGTACATCCGAAGATTATAAGTAAACGCATTATCATTTTTGAACAATACGGTACCATAGGCACCCACAAGCAAACTAGGGTCGGAGGTAGAAAGTAAATTCTGCAAAGACACTTCTATGTTCAGCGGAGTAAGTTTATCGTAAAGTGCATTATCATAGGTACTTTCAAGATATTTAAAGTTGACAGATGTTTTTCTAAAAGAAGTATCTACACCTGCAATTATATGAACTGTCATTTTACTGAATGCCCTGCTCCAGAGGTCAGATTCACTAGCAGGAACATATTTGACGGGAAAAGAAATAACCGTATCGCTATGAGGCCTCAATTCAACAGAAGTGAAATGCTTATTTCCTAATGCACCGAGCATTTGCAACATACTTCCGATCGCAAACTCAAGTCTGATCACTTCAATACCATTTCCCCTGTTGCTCATCCTTAATTTCAAAGGGGTATATTCTGAATACCGGTCAAAATATTGTGTACGTGTTACCGGATAAACATCCCAATGCCTGTCGAGGGGGATCGTAATGTAACATGCTTTGGTTACAGAACTTTGGTTCTTGCCGGAGTATAAGGAACGATTTGAAACAAGTATGGCATTAATTATGTAAGAAGCACCGCCAATGGCTTTGCGGTCCAGGGCAACACGAATAGGGATATATTCTGTATTACCGGGAGCAACAGTTACCTCTGTTTCAGCATTGGAAATTAATTTCCATCTGGCCGGAACAGAAATTTTGACAGTGCCTTGAACAACATTTCCATTATTGTTTGTTATCTTCAGGATATTAAAATAAGTTGAATCCGGACTATGCTCTACCTTTTCCTTGATGAATTCCAGTAAAACCCTGCTATGCGATTCAGGGCTTGGATTTTTTGCTTGCGAATTTACAACGGGCGATATCCTTTTTGTAGTATCGGCAACTGCTATAGGCTTAAGAGTAGTATCTTTTTTAGCGATAGAATCCGGTGCTGCCTGGGAATAAATACAGGGACTATATATAAAAAAACAGACTGCTATCACCCATGCCAAAAGGAGCTGGGCAGGCAATACATCAAAGGCAAAGAATATTTTTTTAGAAAAATCTCTATTCATAAAAATGCAATAATTCCGCCACTTGCAAAGATAATCAGTTATCTGTTATCGGGATTGCATAATCTATCTGTTTTCAACCACTTATGGTTGAAGAAACTAATTTTTAGTGTAAATTCAAGCAGAAATCCTTTTGAAAATAAAGATTAAAATTTCAAAAAATATCAACTCGCACAAATACAGTAATGGAGTTTCTTTAAAGAAAATTTATATCGAAATAAATATTATCCGAATAAATATCAGCCGGCTTGCCCAACATGCTGCCAAGCGGGAAAACCCCGCAACGGTAGGATATATTTATCTGGTCTGTGGGGGGAGTAAGGGTATTAAGTATTCCCGGAGGACAAGGGCAATTTGCATCATTGGAACCGTTAGCTATAATTGTAGAAGCGGGCTGAGCCACTAAATTCACCCAAGGAGAAGCGAGTAAATTAACGGGGCACGGAACAGGCACGCATGATTTCATGCTTGTTGCCTGAACCTGAATGTCACTAAAAGGTATTGTATTGGCTACAGTGCTTCCTGTAAGCGAATTATCCAATGGATTTAGGTCGTTATCGTCTACACTGACACTCAGCGTCCATCCGTTAAAATTTGCTGCCGGTTCAGTCACCCCGATCCCAATTACTGTCCAATTGTTTAATGAAATTCCTGATTTGTATTCAGCTATGGAACTAAAAATGAACTGAACATTCCCTCCTCCATATGCCTGCACTCTTACAGAGCCCAACTGAGCAAATAAGCCAGCTGTATTTATGAATGCAATTAATGTTAGAAGTAAAAAACGCAAGATCATATCTGAATATCCGTGTTATACACTATAAAATAAAATGAGAACAAAAATAATAAAAAACCCCGATACTGTTTTTTTTACAATATCGGGGTTTGATTAAAAACCTTTCCTGAAATTGCTTCAGGATAAAACCTTAAAGAGGGTTGATATCCAAAAATACGTTTGTCACATAACGATCTGCAACAACGCTTGGTATCTGATCAATGATAGCAACCGCATTCATCGTGCCTTGTTTATCTCCGCAATGCCAGTGGAGATAAAAATTATTGTCATTAATATCTCCTCCGTTGTTAATAGCACCATTCAAAAACAGTCTATCAGCAGCAGTACCAGTGAATTGTATAAGTGCATTAACAGCCGCAACTGCAGAAGGATAGCCTGCACCTAATGCATAGTTTGTTGAAGCAACACTAAATGCACCGGCATTAAATGTCACCTGAAATCCTACGTTATTAAGGGTAAGTGTACGTCCAGGATCATCAGTTCCGAAGAAGGTAGCATCTTCAGCACCTAAGTGAAGCTCCCAATTGGTAGAAGAAGCTATTTGAATATGAGAATCGTAAAATCCAAGACCTGTAGCTGAATTGGCATTACCAATACCATTCTTGTAATCATCGATGTCATTAAATACAAATTCAATGTTTCCACCATTGACAACACCAATACGTAAGATTTGTTGTAAGGTAACGCCCAATGGAATAACAGCCCGATCAGAAACCGGTTGAGCAAATGCAGAACCAGTGATTATCAGCGCGATAGCTGAAGTGATGATTGATTTTTTCATAGTGGTTTGGAGTTGATGTTGATTCATATTTTTTAATCTTTTTATATGTTTCGTATTACAAATGTAGTAAAATTATGCAAAACAACAGCTTAAACACTGAAAATTATTATGAGCTATTTAAATGTACTATCATATATAGTTGTGTTAATATGTATATTTTACGTTGATTTTATTAAAAGGTTACGCAAATTGAATTTATTTATCTTTGTATGAACCAAATTATTAATGGAAAATATGCTTAAAAATCAACTATTGAGGGAACCCCCCTTTTCACAAAGTAATTTCACTGTTTCCATATTTTTGAAGTTACCATTTGTAGTATTATTTCTCACTTCTTTTCTTTCCGTTGCTAATGCGCAGGATTTTGAAGTGGCTCCTGTAAAGTTAAATTACGACTGCGAGCCTGGAGAAATTCAAACCAAAACAGTTACCATACGAAATCATGACAATAAGAAACAGCAATTCACTTTAACGGCTGTAGATATGAAATTCGACAGCATCAATCCAAAAAACAAATCCTGCAAAGACTGGATAACGATCAACCCATCTTTTTTTGACATTAATCCCAACGATAAAGCAGAAGTAAAAGTGATCATGCAGGTGCCGTCCGGTGAATTCAATACCCGTGGTGCACTCATACATGTTAGCGCAACCCAAGAGCAAACTGCACTTGCTGCTGACAAGCAAATGGTTAAATCTGCACTTACAGTAAAACCACGCATCAGTATAAAGGTGGTGCAATCTCCCAGATCAAATTCAAATTATAAAGGCACTATCACAGACTTGAAAGAGATCACTTTGCCAAAAGATTCAGTAAGAACATTTCAGGTAAAAGTTTCAAATCCCGGGGACAAAGTAATTGATTCGAAAATATATCTTGTTTTATCTGATCTGGCAACAGCCAAGGAGATAAAGGACAAACCGAGGAGACTAAGCCTCTTCCCCGGCACTTCACAAACTATTTCACTGAACTTTCCTAAAAATATCCCTCCGGGAAAATACTCCCTTGCTGCCATTCTTGATTATGGCAATAACTCTTCGCTGGAGGCGGTGCAGATGAATGTTGAAGTCAAGTAGTTCCATGCTACAGGTTCAAAGTTCAAAGTTCAAGGTTGCTTTCCTTTTCAGGATAATTTTTTTCCACGTTCTGTTTTATCCTTTCACAACTGTTTATTCTCAACACGGGAGCAATTCTTCGGAACAAACCGAGAAAACATTTTATGATGTTGAGAAAAAAATAAAGAAAGAAATTTTTCATTCAAAAATAGTCTCCGGAAAAACTGTTAAGGACGGCTTATACCAGATCTATTATGAGAGTGGACATAGTTGGCAGGAAGGGAATTACAAAAACGATCAGTTAGAGGGCGCCTGGAAGATATGGTACAGCAACGGGCAACTAAAACAAACCCTTTCTTATATAAATGGACTGCGGGAAGGTATTTCAAAAATGTATTATGATGACGGAGCTCTTTACCAGGAATTTATCTATCACAAAGACAGGATGAACGGGAAAATGACCGCTTATCATCCGGATGGAAAATACATGGAAGTATCGGAATATAAAAATGATTCATTGAACGGAGAAAGCATAGGGTTCAATAAAGACGGCACTCCGTTTTTTAAAAGAAATTACCTGAACGGAAAGAAAAATGGGGCCTGTGAAGAGTATTATGATAATGGCCTGTTAAACGAACAATACACATGCATAAATGACAAGTACGATGGAAAATTCACCGCTTACTACAAAGATTCACTGAACAGAAAACAAAAAGAATGCTGGTATAAAAACGGAAAAATGAACGGGCTGTTTACCGGTTATTATCCGAACGGATCTGTAGAGATGCGCGGAACCTATTCAAATGATTCGCTGCAGGGAGA
>JAHEYK010000007.1:0-41952 GCA_023251625.1 Bacteroidota bacterium | reverse complement strand
ACAGAAAACAAAAAGAATGCTGGTATAAAAACGGAAAAATGAACGGGCTGTTTACCGGTTATTATCCGAACGGATCTGTAGAGATGCGCGGAACCTATTCAAATGATTCGCTGCAGGGAGAATACCTGCATTATTTTCCTTCGAGAGTAAAAGGCGTTGAACAGGGGGTGCTTGTGGAAAAAGGATCTTATAAAAACAATGAACGGATCGGAACATGGTCGTCCTATTACCCGGACGGAACTTTATTTACTACAGGCAATTACTCAAACGGAAAATTTGACGGAATATGGAAGGTGTATTTTCAAAACGGCAAAATGAAACAGCTGGGAGCCTATGCCAACGGAATTGAAACCGGCAAATGGACATTTTATCACGATAATGGAAATGTTTATATGGAAGGAAATTATATGGCCGGAAAAAAAGAAGGTGAATGGATAGAAAATTACAATACCGGAACCATCAAATTCAAATACAATTGCAAAAGCAATGTGTTTGATGGAAAAATGTTTGCCTATGATGCTGCCGGAAAAATAATTGATGAGAAGTATTATGAGAAAGGGCTGCAGAAATGATCCTTACTTCCCCCTACCCTGCAGGATAATCATCACCGTGTAAATTAAAATTTTGAAGTCCAGCGCGAGGGACATATTTTCGATATAGATCACATCGAACTTCAAGCGTTCTACCATTTGATCCACATTTTCGGCATAGCCATATTTCACTTGCCCCCAGGATGTGATGCCTGGACGCACTTTTAATAAATGTTTGTAATGAGGGGCTCGCTTCACGATCTGGTCGATGAAATGCTGGCGCTCGGGCCGTGGCCCTACGATAGACATATCCCCTATCACCACATTGTAAAACTGAGGGAGCTCATCCAGTCTTGATCTACGCATGAACTTGCCGAACTTCGTAATGCGGGGATCATTCGTGCTTGACAGCTGCGGGCCCAGCTTCTCGGCATCCGAATACATGGAGCGAAACTTATGGATCATGAAAGGGTCGCCATGCCTGCCTATCCGCTCGTGGCTGTAAATGATCCTTCCTTTAGAACTCATCATTACCCCGATGGCAATAGCTAGATACAGAGGACTGAAAACAGTAAGTACAAAGATGGAAACCACAATATCAAAAGTCCGTTTCAAGGTTTGCTGCCATACAGGCATGATATCACGCGAGATCTCGATGAGCGGAGTCCCCAGCACGTTGCTCATCTTCACCTGACCGGAAAGGATATCATACATATCCGGAATGATCTTAATACTTGCAGGAGTTCCTTCCAGTTCCCCGATTATTTTACCGAGGCTTTCGTGCTCGGATGATTCGATGGCGATGATCACCTCCTCAATGCTTTTTTCGCGGATGCTTGTTTTGATATGGCTGATGTTGCCCAGACAGGGAACTGTATTCTGAAGTTTATGGGAATATCCGTTCTTATCATCTACCATTACAAAACCCACAAATTTATTTCCGGAAGATTTTTTTTGCGACTCCATTTCGTTGAAGATCTTCCACGCGCCTTCGTTGCTTCCTACCAACAGCGTATTGAACCCAATGATGCGGTTATGCACTTTGTAAACAGTGCTGGTCACCAAAATATACCGCACAAAAAATGTAATGGAAAAATGCAGGCCCAGGATCGCCAAAAAAGATTGGTAATATGATTTATAGGTGATGATCTCATCATCCAGTATAAGCGTAAAGAAAATAAAGATAACCCCTATGAGTGAGATCAAAAAAGTCTGGCTCAGTTCTTTCAATCTTGACTTCCTGAAAACATCTTTGTAAGCACCGGTAGAAGCATATAATACAAACCAAAAAATGGGGATGATGATGAGGCCGAGATAAAATTTACGGCCGAACTCAATGGGAATGTCCTGACCGAACTTAATGCTTTCGATATAGATCTTACGGAATACATAAAAAGACACCCATGCTGCTCCGGCAGTGATTAAATCAGCAATGATGTGCTTCACTATCTGTAAAGATCTTCCCTTCATGAAAATTTGCTTTCTAAACGCTATAAATCAGAGGATATTGCAGTGATAAACTGCTCAGTTATTAACAAGATATGCACTTTAATTGAAGTGGACGAGCTTCACATTATCCAGGTACATATAGGATGAGGAGATGGTTGAATTTTTAAGCATCGAAAAGAAAACCGTGAATTTAGATGAAAGATTTGCATTTGTAATGCTGCTGCTCATGTTAACATATACCTTATTCCATCCTGTTGTAGGGCGCAACGACAAAGCAATTATCTGGTCATTCTTGTTGCCGGATGCATCGTAGCCTATCACACCTATATTAAACTCGGTATTGCAATTATAATCCAACTCAAGGAATACCTGAGCACCCCCTTGAGGCAAGGTGTATTTATTGCAGGTTGAACCCAAATAGGTGTTCTTGCCACTTTCCAGAAACACAGCACCACTACCCGTTCCCTCAAATACTTCGGATGGCACCGTCATGATGCTCATCACCGTATCACTGCTTATCGAATCGCAAATACTTTGGGAGCCTTCAAAATCTTCTCTCCACTCAAAATACGTTGTTGACCTATAACTTGTAGTTGGAGCCACGTTGACGATCTGCCCGGGGGTAAAAAGGATGGTTTGCTCAAAGGTGTTATAGAAGGGATACGTGATCCGGGTCTTGATCATTCCATTCTCTTTGATCCCGGGGTAGACTTGTATCTTATGGCTTCCCGAAGTAAGAATAGGAACGGTGCAAGGCAGTTCAAACGCCCCCACAAACTGATCTTCCACATAGATCCATGCATCTACAATTTTTTGAGAGGGACTTCCTTCGAGCGAGCTGGTTGTGAGTGTAAAACTGTCAATATGAACATAGGATGGAATTGGCGCTTCTTTATTACAGGATAAACCAACAGCTACCATGGTAAAAAACATAAATAAATACCTGCCTGATATAAAGGGCCTTACGCTCATATTTTATTTTATTTCAACTGCTGATTGCATTTTCTCCATCACTTTAAAAGCCACCTCCAGCGCACGAAAACCGTCCACAGCAGAGATCACTGCAGGCGTATTGTTCTGAATGGAATTGGCAAACGCTTCCAGTTCCATTTTTATTGCGTTGCTGTCCTCCACTTTGGGGTTATCAAAAAATATCTGCTTCTTCCCTTTTTCACCCAGGTCGATGGTAACTGCAAACAGATCAGCCGGTTCTTCCTGAATTGTTTTCATACGAATAAGCTCCGTTTTCTTTTCTAAAAAATCGACAGAGATGTATGCATCTTTTTGAAAAAACCTGGACTTGCGCATGTTCTTCAGAGAGATCCTGCTGGCGGTCACATTGGCTACAGCTCCGTTGTCGAATTCAATACGTGCATTGCAGATATCGGGCGTATCGCTTACCACCGCTACTCCGCTGGCGTTTATCTTTTTTACGTTCGACCTGATCACGCTCAGTACAATATCAATATCATGAATCATCAGATCCAATACTACCGATACATCCGTGCCCCGTGGATTGAACTGCGCAAGCCGATGCGTTTCTATGAACATGGGGTTATCAAAATACTTTTTCACGGAAAGAAAGGCCGGGTTGAAACGTTCCACATGCCCTATCTGCACTTTCAGCCCTGTCTCATCCGCTAAAGTCATTATTTCTTTTGCTTCTTCCAGTGTATGAGCGATCGGCTTCTCAATAAAAACGTGCTTCGACTTCTTCAGTGCCTTTAGAGCAAGCTGATGATGCGTGATGGTGGGCGTAACAATATCTATCGCATCGCATTTAGAAATAAGTTCATCCACCGAATTAAATGCAGGCACATTAAATTCTTTTTGAATTTGCTCCGCTCTTGTTTTATCTGCATCAAAAAAACCCACCACATCAAATTGCGGGATCTCTTTAAGAAGTTTTAAATGGATCTTTCCAAGATGCCCGACTCCTATCAATCCTACCTTAATCATGTTGATAAACGAAATATGAGGTGCGATATACGAAAAATACAAGCCTCATTTATTTATTGTTGTTTCGTGCTGTGATTATTGATGCGACAGTAATTGAAAGTAGTTCATTTGCTTCTTTCATCAGCTTTTCGATTCTGTCTTTAAATTGAGAATTAAAAACGCTAAGCAAATCCAAAAAGAAAATAGACTCATCGGCTTCTTCCTCAACAATTTTTAGTTTATTAATAAAATCGGCAGTCGATTTAGCTCTTTGCGATGCACGATAATTCGCACCTGTAGAACTTGACGATCTTATCAATTGCCCGCAATATGTATTATTAATGGTGTTTTTTGGCAAATCATTAATCAACAATGCAACATCAATGGCAAACTGTCTAAACCTGGCAAGTAATTCTACTTTGGTCATGTTAGTAAATCATAGATTCTATTCCCTACTTCATGTTACTTTTGCAAATGTAATGAATTCATATTTCAACTTGTATATTGTATTAATTCTCTTCGTACTTTGTATATCTAACTTCGTATATTGACATGTCAGTTTCTCCGAGCCAATTAAAAGACGAACCTCTTCACCAGGGCCTGCGCGAGCGACTTGTTAAGGAATTATCCGGCAAAGGCATTACCGATAGAAATGTACTAAACGCGATCGGAAAGGTAAAAAGGCATTTTTTCTTCAACACCACCTTCATCAAGTTTGCCTATGAGGATAAAGCATTTCCCATAGAAGCAGGACAAACCATTTCACAGCCCTTCACCGTGGCGATGCAAACACAACTTCTTCAAATCAAACCCGGAGATAAAGTGCTTGAGATCGGAACAGGCAGCGGATACCAGACCTGTATATTACTTGAAACAGGCGCAAAGGTATTTACGATCGAACGTCAAAAAGAACTTTACGACAAAACAAAAGTATTGCTGCCCAAAGTAGGATATTCACCCAAAATGTTTTATGGCGATGGCTACGTTGGACTTGAAGGGTTTGCTCCATTTGATAAAATAATAGTCACAGCCGGAGCTCCTTTCATTCCGGAGCCTCTAAAACAACAACTCAAGGTCGGTGGCCGGATGGTCATACCCGTTGGCGAAGGCAGCACGCAAGAAATGTTTCTCATTGAAAAAATTTCGGATACTGAGTTCAGGCAAACTGAACATGGAGCATTCAAGTTCGTGCCTATGCTCACGCAGAAAAACAAGTGAATCAGTTTTTAATCAGTTTATGTTAAATAAATATAGATTTCTTTGTGCTTCTTTGAGCCTTTGTGTCTTAGTGGCTGAAGTTTTGCCACAAAGAGACTAAGACACGAAGTTTTACAAAGTCGTTTTTTATGCCTCTACAATAAATTGACAATACCTAATTAAGTAAAAAAGACACTTTTTTCACTTGATTAGCTGAATTAACAGGATCCTCCCAATTAACAAATCTCTGTTCATAACAAGAAAATAAGGTATTGGTAATAGCAAGAGGGCAATGTAGCTTTGCGCATCAACCTTGTTCCTGATCTATCAGGAATGAATAAACCAACAATTATGAGAAAAACATTAGTATTAATGGCATTAGCACTTTGTACATCAGGTGTTTTTGCACAAACAACTCCTCCTGCTGCGACCGAACTGACGTCCAAAAGGGGAGCAACCATGCTTCCTGAAACAGGAGACTGGGCATTGGGTATTGACGCATCCCCTGTGTTGACGTATGTAGGAAGTTTCCTTGGTAACGCTGCAAACAATGCACCTACCTGGGGTTATGTTACCGGAACAAATCTTTCTATCACAGGAAAGTATTTCAAAGACGAAAAAACAGCTTACCGCGTGATGCTGCGCCTTGGATTCGGAGGTAATACTCAAAATGCTTACAGCAAGCAAGATGGACAAGCACTTCCTGATGTTACTGTTAAAGATTCGAAATCAGTTTCTCAGCGCAACATTATTTTAGGAGGTGGAATGGAAATGAGAAGAGGCAAAACACGCTTACAAGGATTTTACGGAGCGATGTTAATGTTCGGCATTCTCGGAAGCGATACTACGTATGCTTATGGAAATGCCTTCTCTACTACCAACCAGGTTCCTACCAGAACTAATTTTGGTACCAACCAGGCAGGAGCTACCTGGACCAAGGATAACGCAGCCGGATCAGCTTTCATGATCGGTGTGCGCGGCTTTATCGGAGCAGAGTATTTTATCCTTCCTAAGCTTTCTGTAGGTGCAGAATTCGGATGGGGTTTTGGCTTCTCCAATCAAGGAGATGGCAGCAGATCTACAGAATACTGGGATGCTGCTAAAAACGCTGTAGCTACTACCACTATGAAAACAGGTGGTACATCCTCTTGGGGAATTGACAATGACATCAACAGCGGTATGATGATGTCAACCGGCCAATTGATGATCACCATGCACTTCTAAGAGTTGTAAATAATAATTAAAGAGCCCCGGGGAACTTCTCCGGGGTTTTTTATGCCTATGCTCAATTGGGAATGGTCCAACCAATAATGCCCTTGTTCGATCGGCATAATACCACTGCCTTTGGATTATTTTATATTAGGTAATGGTATTATTTGCCAAATTCCCTTCGTATCTCCCGATCCGTATCACGTTTTTTCATCGTATCGCGTTTGTCGTGGGTCTTTTTTCCTTTGGCGAGTGCGATCTCTATTTTAGCATATCCTCTTTTATTCAAGAAAAGATGTAAAGGAATGATGGTAAGCCCTTTGTTCTTGAGTGCATCTTCAAGATCTTTCAATTCTTTTTTAGTGAGAAGCAGTTTCCGGTCGCTCACAGGTATATGGCCATACTGGCCTGCATTTTTATATTCAGCAATATGCATTCCTTTTATAAAAAGTTCTCCATTATGTACCATGCAATGCGCATCGTTGATCGTTGCCTTGCCTTCGCGGATGGATTTTATTTCCGAACCTTTTAAGACCATACCGGCTGTATATCTTTCAAGAAAAGAAAACTCAAAAGAGGCCCTGCGGTTTTTTATGTCAACAGTTGAACTCATGAATACGAAATCAGAAATCGGATGTACGAAATACGATTAGCAGCCAAAATACAAAATTAACACCTTCACTTTTCGCATATCGTATATCGACCATCGTATATTTGCACGGTGAATTTCAACACCAAATTCTGGAACTGGGCTATACTCCTCATTCTCGCTCTCATCTGGGGCAGTTCGTTCATCCTGATGAAACGTGGACTTGAAGCGTTCAACGATACTCAGGTGGCGGCACTGCGTATGTTCATTGCGTTTTTATTTATCCTTCCTTTCTCTGTGCGGTATGTAAAAAGAACAGAAGGCAAAGACTGGTATAAATTCATGGCGATCGGCCTGTGCGGAAATTTTATTCCTGCCTTTCTTTTTACGGCTGCGGAAACAGGGATCAGTTCTTCGCTTACCGGAATGCTCAACTCCCTTACTCCTCTCTTTACACTTATTCTCGGAATACTTTTATTCCGGGCAAAAGCAAAAGCTATTAATGTGG
The DNA here is from genome assembly GCA_023251625.1 of Bacteroidota bacterium. Classification (GTDB taxonomy): domain Bacteria; phylum Bacteroidota; class Bacteroidia; order Palsa-948; family Palsa-948; genus Palsa-948. Next base: position 34,532 of record JAHEYK010000007.1, on the reverse strand, counting down.
CCGGAGTATTGATCGGCTTGGCGGGCGCAGTAGGTTTACTGATCCCTCAGAAGATCTCTGACCTTGGCATCAATATCAACTATGGCGGTTATGTTGTTATAGCAACCCTCTTTTACGGAATGAGTGTAAACCTGATCCGCCGGTATGCAGGTGGATATCATTCTATTGCCACCACCTGCTGGTCTATGATGATGGTAGGCCCGTTTGGCGGAATTATTTTCATCTGTACCGATGTTGCAGCAGCATACCACCACCCACTTTTTTGGAGCAGCCTGGGGTTTGTAGCCATTCTTGCAATTGCAGGCACTGCTATATCCGTGATGGTATTCAACCTGCTCGTCAAAAATACAGGTGCACTTTTTTCATCCTCTGTAACGTACCTGATCCCCATTGTTGCCATGATGTGGGGGCTCTTTGACGGAGAAGTGATCACGTTAAGGCATATTGCCTCTATCCTCGTAATTCTTGTTGGGGTTTATCTGGTGAACAAGAAATAAGGATTGCTCCAATATTATTAATCAATAAGTTTACTTATATTTGCTTCTGATGAGGGAAGCATACACAGAGACCCTGAAATTATCTTTTGACGGCAGGATGCTTACCTGCGAGGTTCTTAAAGATATCGAGATCGATGTTCATCACGTTAAGACAGACCACAGGGCGTCCGTTGAGATCACCGGAGGGAAAAAATTTCTCTCGCTCGTACTCACCACTCCTGACATGTCAATAACCTTTGCGGCTCAGAAAGAGTCGATGACCAAGGATAAATACAAGGATATTGTAGCACAGGCGATTGTCATCCATTCGCTGGCTCAACGCATCCTGGGAAATTTTATGATCCAGTTCATTAAGTATCCATGTCCATGCCGCATGTTTAAAACAAAAAATGAAGCTATTGCATGGCTGGATAATGAATGGAAAAAAAGGATGAAGTAATTATTTCTCCCGAACGATCATCACCGGAATTTTCACATTGTGCCTGACCGATTCAAGCGTTGTACCAAAAGCGATATCTTTTAACGTTCCATGGCCATGCGCACCCATCACCAAGAGATCGGCATTAGATTCCTCCACCAGATCAGGAATTGAAAGTTTCGGGTTGCCATAGCCCAACTTAAGGCTTGCATCAAGTCCTAACTTCTGCAACTGTTCTACGTACATTCTCAAACTCGCTGCATCGGCCGATGTTTCATGATCGTCAATGTCTTCACGCATCATAAGGGCGCCGGCTGTTTCTACCACATGCAGAAGTATGTATTGGGCCTTGCGCCCTCCCTGCCCCAGAGCTTCTATCACAGCACGTGAATCTGAAAACGAAAAGTCGACAGTTATCGCAATTTTTTTGTAACGGCTTTCTATCGGGAAATTAAGCCCGGCAGGGATCGTAAGAGCGATCGCCTCACCATGTGGAAGTTTAGAATCTCCGGCAGTGAATTTACGTACGAATGGCGCAAATATCACATACAGCAAAAGAATGCCGGCTGCCGATGCAACCGGGATCACTATCAGATAAAGAGGCAAAGGGTTTGCGCTGGCCGTTACCCAGCCCATAATAGTATCTATCACCAGTTTCACATTGAGCGAAACAATAATGCCGGCAGTGATCCATGCACAGATTTTTACCCAGGGCTTGATCACAAAATCTCCCATCTTCTTTTTGTCACTGGTAAAATGAATGAGCGGGATCACGGCAAAACCAAGCTGCAGGCTCAAAATCACCTGGCTCAGCACCAGCAGGTCGCCGGTGCTTTCTTCTCCAAAATAAGTAATCGTGATAAATGCCGGAATGATCGCGATCAATCGTGTGATCAGCCTACGAAGCCATGGCTGCAAGCGAAGATTAAGGTAACCTTCCATCACAATTTGGCCGGATAATGTTCCGGTGAGTGTGGAACTTTGTCCGGCCGCGATCAGAGCAACCGCAAATAAGATCGGGGCGAATTTGGTCCCGAGGATCCCATCGAGGAGTTTATACGCATCTTGTATTTCTGTAACATTGTTCATGCCCGCATTGTAAAACGTGGCAGCAGCAAGGATCAGGATGGCTGCATTCACAAACAAAGCAATGTTGAGTGCCACGGTGGTATCGATCAAATTAAATTTTAGTGCAGAACGGATCCCTTCTTTGGATCGTTCAAATTTTCGGGTTTGCACCAATGCAGAATGCAAATACAGATTATGCGGCATCACTGTTGCCCCTATAATACCAATGGCGATATACAGTGCATCTGCATTCGGAATAGAAGGGATAAGGCCTTTGACAAGCTCAGCTCCTACGGGTTTTGCAAAGATCATTTCACAGATAAAAGCAAAACCAATGGTAGCGATAAGCGCCAGGATGAAGGCCTCCATTTTACGCATGCCGTATCGCTGAAGGAACAAGATAAGCACCGTGTCAAGCACCGTAATGGAAACTCCGGCCAGCAAGGGGATGTGAAACAATAGCTGTAACCCAATAGCCATTCCGATCACCTCTGCAAGGTCACAAGCGGCTATGGCAATCTCACAGAGTATCCAATTGAAAAAGTTTATGACAGGATGATATGCTTCTTTCGAAGCCTGTGCCAGATCCAATCCCCGAACCAAACCCAAACGTGCGCTTAAGCTTTGCAGTAAAAGCGCCATCAGGTTACTCATAATAAGAACCCACACCAACGCATATCCAAATTTGCTTCCTCCCGCTATGTCGGTTGCCCAGTTGCCGGGATCCATATAGCCCACACTGACCAGATAAGCAGGGCCTACAAAGGCAAAAAGTTTTTTCCAGAAACCCGAATATCGGACGGTATCCACGGTAGAGTGAACATCATCAAGGGACTTAGTTGATTTATTTATTTCAATTACCCGCGCCATAACTATCCTTTAGAAATATTTGACACTAAGATATTCTTTGCGATCTGATTGCTGATGAATAATCGCTTTTTTGCATTTAACAATACAGATAAAGATCTATCATAGGGCTGAACCGCTTTCACTTTGATCTTGCTTCCCAAAACAATTCCGGATTTATCAAGCAACTGTAAAAATGACCTGGAATGATCTACCACTCCTTTTACTACATATTGCTTGCCTTCCTTAACATCGGCAAGCAGCACTGATTTTTCTTTTGACAGCATAAATTTCCCGTGTGGATCCGGTATGGGGTCCCCATGCGGGTCAAACTTTGGAAAGTTCAATATCTTATCAATGTGCTGTACCAGTTTCTCGGAACGCACATGCTCGAGCTGTTCCGCCACCTCGTGTACCTCGTCCCATTTGAATTGCAGCACCTTCACCAGGAACATCTCCCAAAGGCGGTGCTTCCGGATGATACTCAGCGCTACTTTTTTTCCGGCATCTGTCATACTCAGTCCATTATACTTCTTGTATTTGATGAGTTTTTTCTTTGCAAGTTTCTTAAGCATGTCTGTAACAGAGGCTGCGCTGGTACTCATCCTGCGAGCGATCTCATTCGTGGATATTTCCTCGCTGCCCTTCTCGGCAATCTTGTAGATCGCTTTGAGATAGTTCTCTTCGGTGAATGAGTTCATATTAATAATGTTTGTCAAATATAAACATTATTTTAGAGCCACCTAAATTTTATTTAACCAATTATTCTATATACCCTTCATTTTCACATCTCTCGCAAAGGTGCAAAGACCGCAAAGACTTTGAATGCAATTTTATTTGTATTGGCTGTTTCTTGGCGATCCTTGCGTCCTTGCGCGAAACTGTATTTACATATTCTCACTAAAGATTCCTTTTATGGTTAATTCTCTATATTTGTTTCGATGGAAAAAGAAAGCCTTTTTGCTGATGTGATCTTGCCTTTGGCTGTTCCTAATTTTTACACCTATTCCGTTCCTGAAGCACTTCAAAACAAGGTAAGGCCCGGACAGCGTGTAGTTGTACAGTTTGGAAAGAAAAAACTATACACCGCTATTGTCTATAAAGTCCACAGCAATAAACCTGAACTATATAAAGCTAAACCCATTGAAAGCATTCTGGATGCCGAGCCCATTGTCAACCAAAAGCAGTTTGAACTCTGGAAATGGATATCGGAATATTATATGTGCCATATCGGGGAAGTAATGAATGCAGCGCTACCCTCAGGGTTGAAATTATCGAGCGAGACGAAACTCATTTTAAGGGACGAGGAACAAGAGACGAGGGGCGACTTGTCTGACGATGAATTTCTTGTCTGCGAAGCCCTGGATAAAAACAAAGTACTCACACTAAATGAAGTTGAGGAAATTACAGAACACAAAAATGCTCTTTCAATTATAAAATCGCTACTAGAAAAAGGCATCCTAAGTATCCACGAAGAATTAAAGGAGAAGTTTAAGCCCAAAATTGAAGAATTCATTCGGCTCACAAAATTTGCTTCGGATGAGAAGAACCTAAAAAATACTTTTGACGAATTAGAAAAAAGAGCTTTCAAGCAACTGGAGGTGCTGATGGAGTTTGTGCATTCCACCCAACCCCTGTCCTCTTCTCAAAAGGAAGGAGAAGTGTTAGGAATGAAAAAGGCAGAACTTCTAAAAAAGACAAATGCTGCTCCCGCAGTTATTGAAGGATTAGTGAAGAAAAACATATTGGAGATATACGAAAAAGAAACAGGCCGGTTCGCTTCACACGATCCATCGTCAAACAGCAAAACACTTTCGAGTGAACAAGAAGATGTTCTGAAAAAAATAAAAAAAGAATGGGCTGACAAGGAAGTAGTATTGTTGCACGGAGTAACAAGCAGCGGAAAAACCGAGGTTTATGTCAGGCTGATCGAGGAAACTTTAAAGCAGGGCAAACAGGTTCTTTATCTTTTGCCTGAGATCGCCCTCACTACACAGGTAGTCAGTCGTATAAAAAAATATTTTGGCGATGCGTTGGGGGTTTATCATTCCAGGTTTAATGAGAATGAACGGGTGGAGGTTTGGAACCAAGTTTTAAATTCCCAAGTCTCAAGTGCCAAGTCTCAAGTCAAACATCAACAATTTCAAATTATTCTTGGGGCACGCTCTTCGCTGTTTCTTCCCTACTCAAATTTAGGTTTGATCATCGTGGATGAAGAACACGATGCATCGTACAAACAATTTGACCCTGCGCCAAGGTATCACGCCAGGGACAGCGCCATTATGCTTGCCAACATCCACAAAGCAAAAGTGCTGCTCGGCTCTGCAACCCCATCGGTAGAAAGTTTTTATAATTCAAAAGAAGGAAAATATGGTTTTGCAGAACTTACAACCCGTTTCGGCGGTGTGCAGCTTCCTGAAATTATTGTCTCGGATATAAAAGATGCCACCAAGCGGAAGAAAATGAAGTCGCACTTCTCCCCTCTTCTGCTCGATAACATTGCACAGGCTTTGAAAGACAAAGAGCAGGTGATCCTGTTCCAGAACCGCAGAGGCTTTGCCCCTTATCTTGAATGCAAAACCTGCGGCTGGACACCGGTGTGCAAGAACTGCGATGTGAGTTTAGTGTATCACAAAACAGGGCAGCAGCTGCGCTGCCATTATTGCGGCTATACGACTCCTATTCCGGCCAGCTGCAGCGCTTGCGGAAGTCCGGAGATGCAGATGAAAAATTTTGGGACTGAAAAAATAGAAGAAGAGTTGGAAATTTTTTTCCCCGATGCACGCATTGCCCGTATGGATCATGACTCTACCCGCTCCCGCTTTGCACATGAGCGCCTGCTCACCGACTTTGAAGAACGAAACATAGACATATTGGTAGGCACACAAATGGTCACGAAGGGTTTAGACTTTGAACATGTAAGCCTGGTGGGCATCCTCAGTGCTGACCAAATGATGAACTTTCCGGATTTCCGCTCGCATGAACGCAGCTTTCAGATGCTCACACAAGTGTCAGGAAGATCCGGCCGCAAGGATAAACGGGGAAAAGTGGTTCTTCAAACCTATTCTCCTCAGCATCCTATCATTCAACATGTAATAAAAAATGATTTTGAGAAAATGTATACCGAAGAGCTGGAGCACCGAAAAAACTTCCAGTACCCTCCATTTCACCGCCTGATAGAGCTTACTGTTATTGACAAAGATCTCGATGTAGTAAACGCCTCTTCAGATGAACTCGCTCAAAAACTCAGAACCGCCTTTGGAAAAAGAGTATTGGGTCCTGAATTTCCTATTATATCAAGGATAAAGAATCTCTATCATAAAAAAATAGTGATTAAAATTGCCAAAGAAGAATCTCCCAACAAAACAAAAACTCTGATCCGCTCTTCCATTCTTGAACTCCAAGCCTATCCTGCCTACAAATACCTGCGTGTGCAGGCGGACGTTGACCCAATATGATTTGATAGAAGATGATAATGGAAATCCAGACCGAGGCCTTGCAAGCTTGCGCAGACATTCATCGTCTGGGCGTCAGGACGGATGTGGATCCGATATAATTTGACAGAAAGCGTCTGACTTTTATATTTGCAACCATAATTTTACAAGCCATCTCATCAGAAGCCATCTCAAAAATATAATTATGAAAAAAACTGATTTCCGGAAGAAAAGCCACGAATCTCATTACTCACGGTAGTATGCCGCTAAAAAAATCAAAATAGTTCTCCAGGATCTAACATTAAAAAATCCTGCCACTTTATACCCGATTCCCCTACCAGTAAAGCCTTGTGAGGTTTGAACTGGTTTACGAATTTAGTCATTCCGAATATTTTTTCTCGCCCATTTGTTTTAACCTCTAATGCAATAATTATTTTACTCAATGGATTGAGTAATTTTACTCAATGTAATGAGTGATTTATAAGGAATTACCCACTGCAACACTCACAGCTCGCGCTGATTTTCATTTTTATTCATCAAATAATATTGTTGGGTGCTGGTCGGGACTTAAAAGCAGAAGCGATTCTTTTTATTACCAGTTAGGGCTGAATATCTTCCAATTGTGTTGGCGCAGCCTGCCTGTTTCCATTTCCCGGATGAATTTGGAGAACAGCAGTAGGAAATCATACTCTTTGCAGCCTACCTGAAGAGGGGGATCGGAAAAAATCGGGTTTCGGAAAAGGCTGTAATTTCCAAGCTACGCTTAACTGAGCGCAGCCTTCTATGGAAATGCTTTATAAACAATTCTTCTTGGCAGGAAGCGAACTAACCAAATCGTTTCTCCGCGAACAATTGCACCAATACGGTAAGAATAATTTTGAGACCTCACGATTATCCTGTAATGATGAGAATATCCTTCAAGTAAAATTATCCCGGTAATATGAGAAATATCCCCGGCTTTTTCTATTTGGGAAATTTTGTTATCAAGGGCGTGACGAATCTCTTTGCTCCGGGCTTTATCCACATCGCGGTTAAAGCTGCCCTTAACAACAATCTTCATTTACGAAGTTTTGCCCGAATTTTAGAAAGAGAGACGTTTTCGGACTCCATTCCTTTGTCAATGAGCTGCCCGAAATGAAAATCTTCCAAAGCTTTTCCTTTGAGTATCTTAACCCTTCCATGGACTTTTTTTATCAACTGAACGATGAGGTTTGCGTCTGTGTCGTTTAATTGGGCTATTACTACTGAACTCATTGGGTTGTGTTTGTGCTTCAAAGGTAGGAATTTAAAATTGTTTAGCAAGTTTTCTGGCGGCTGGTACGAAGCATTCCCGTTGAGTATAGCTTAAATAAACACGAGAACAGTTATGGGCACACCTGCCTGCCGGCAGGGTCTTCGCCTAACTGCAGGGCGAAAGGGCTGGAAGCCGGATCACAGCCGGAGCCATACGCCCAACTGCTTTTCTTTTTTATTTAGAAACTACGCTCATCGGGGGATTGCAAATCCAACCATCAGAAGCCTACGCCCCAATCCAATCGAGATAATTTTCGGTATTGATGTTTTGAAATTTACTTTTCTTATAGGTATCCCGCCAGGCCGAAGGGGCTTTGATCTTTTTGTTTGCACTCCATTTTATTTCATACGCAAATAAATTGCCTTCACGCTCCTCTACCCAATCAATTTCCTGCTGCTGATAGGTTCTCCAGAAATAATTGTTGGCCATCAAGCCTTTGTAGTTCTGATATTTTATCCGTTCAGCGATCATGTAATTTTCCCACAGCTCCCCCTTGTCATTTCTCAGTTTCATGGGTTGAAAATTTGAAATGAGCGCATTACGAACACCATTGTCATAAAAAAACCATTTGCTGCTCTTCGCTATTTCACTCCTGAGGTTCCTGCTGAATGCCGGAACTTTGAACAGGATAAATACTTTTGAGAGCAGGTCGAGGTATTTTTCAACCGTGGCCCTGCTGATACCCATTTGCTGAGCGAGTTCATGTACGGATACCTCCTTACCTATCTGAAAAGCGATCAGCCGGAGCAGGTCTATCATCCTGGAAGAATTGCGCACTCCGTCATATACGAGTATGTCCTTAAAAAGATAATTGTTAACGAGATCTTTGAGGTATTCCGCTTTTTCAGTATTGCCTGGATATTGCCATAATTCAGGATAGCTGCCATAAATTAGGCGTTCCTCGAGTTTTGCACGGGTCTGTAGCGCTGTTTCTTGTTTGGCAAGTTCCATTTGTGCAAGTGGGTACATATAAAAAGTATTGCTTCTTCCTGTCAAAGGTTCTCCGAGCCGGTTGCTCAGGTCAAAAACAGAAGACCCCGTAGCTACTATTTTGAGATGCGGAAGTTCATCCACCATCAGTTTAAGTATCATTCCTATATCAGGTATTTTCTGCGCTTCATCGATAATGATGGTATCGTGCTTTCCTGCTATCCGCATATAATTTTCCACTGTGCGGTTGCTTAGGGAGGCAACGGTTCCAAGGTCTTCACCGTTGAGAATTAGCACCTGCGCACTGCTGTTCTTAAGCCATTGCCGGATAAATGAAGTTTTCCCAACCCGCCTGGGTCCCAGCAGCAACATCACTTTGCCGGGGCGCATCTTCTTTATGAACTGTAACTCAATTGCCCGATGAAAATAAGTCATGATAATTCCATTTGATAGATAAAGATAATAAAAATGATAACATAGTAGCAATTTTTAATGTAATTTTGCTATTATGATGTCAATTTTTATCGCTTTTTGCATGGCCTAAAAGCCGATAAACGTATGCAGTAAGTCCTTTAAGGTAAGACATGCACCCTTCCCGGGCGGTTTTATAAGTCCCGACCAGAGCGGGGGAAGACATCCCCCGTCACGCGAAACGCGTGTCGCCCCCTTGAAAGGGGGACAACAAAAAACCCCGAACATCCCGATAGCTATCGGGACTGAACGGGGTTTTAAAATTGACGGAGGCCCAAAATTATTCTGCGATCTGGATCATTTTAAATGGCACATTGATGATTGCCTGGTAATCTTCACCGGCTTCGAGCATATCTTCATCGTCTTGCTCGTAATACCAGTTGATCACCAGTTGGTTTCCGTTCTTGTGAATAGACTCTAGCTTCTTGAACACATCCAAGATGCATTTAGAAGAACTTGTGTTGAAATATTCTAGTTGAATATTTACAGTAGTCACCGAACTGGGTGTGCTGCCGTATTTTTCAAGCGATTCTACAATAGGTTTATAGAACTCAATTGAGTTTTCAGGGATCGAGCGTCCTTTAATTTCCAAAAACCCTTTTTCAAAATCAAAGTTGATTGATGGAGTTTTGGGTGTTGATTCGATGTTGATCTTTTCCATAGCGGTATTATGAGATTTTAATGTTTAAACTGAAAAATGAATATTTATCGTCAATAGGCATAAAAGTATAATTCAACTTCTCGCCCGTTTTACGGGCAATGTCTATCATTCCCAATCCTCCTCCGCCTTTGGCAGACATTTCGCCATTGGCAAGAACGCGTTTGTAATATTCTTTTAATTGCTCCTGAGTCATGGTATTGATCTCCTGCAAGCGGGTATCCAATCCTTTTACATTTTCTGCGCGGATGTAGTTGCCGGTGATGATCGTGTACTTACTTTCGACTTTACCGATCATAAAAATGGCCGAGCGCGTTTTATCTGTTTGCGTCATATCCACCTCATCCATGTGATGGTACAGGTTTTGCAAACATTCTACCAGTACATTGTAAACTTTCTTCTTTACCTTGGGTTCTTCCTGAAGGTTTTCCAGTTTAGATTCCATGATCTGAAGAATGGAAGTAAGCAACTCGGAAGTAATATCGCCTTTGAAGGAAAGCAAAATATGATTGCGTTCCATCTTATCATAAAAATCGTAGATATCGAGCATCATGGGCGGTTCCTTCTTGTCTTGGATTTGTTAGGTGAATGCCTGGGGCATCGCTTGGCGACAAATATATAAATTAATTATTTATACCTACTAAACTATTATTTGGGTGATTTTGAGGCATTTATTGCAGGTTAAACTCAAACTCATTACCGTCTATAATAAGCTTTGCCTTGTCATCACAGGTTCCGTCTCCGTAATCGATCGTTCTATCCTTCTTGCCCTGTATTTTGATGGTTTGTACTCCTTTTGTGATATAGGGGCAGTCCATTTGCCGCCTCAGAGGCGTGTTAATTGTAACTGAAAAAGCACCTCCTTTACGATCTGTTCCGCTCGCGCTGCCCGACACCAGGCAAACATCATCGCTCAAGGTTTGGGTAAGTTCACCCAATAAAGTAACTGTGCGGGAACAATTCCAGGATATGCTCCAGGCAGACCCATGGGAACATTTTCCGTTCGTCACAGTATGGCTAAAGCCATTGACATTACGGGTCACTGAAACAGTTCCTTCATATTGAATGCTATTTACAAAATAGTTTTGAAGGGTCATGGTCATGTTGGCTCCTGGCATATGCCACTTATCACTGAACACAGCTTCTATGACCCCTGCCCTTGACCTGCCATCGGGGCCTGTGCACGGAGTTTCATAGATGCCGTCACCATCTGAATCGGTTCCGAAATAGAGCCACATGGTTACCGGAAATCCATCGGCAATATCTGCTGAGTCAATATAATGATCGGGACAACCGGAAAAAGGGACAGGAATGTCTCCTCCTTTTCTTTGCACTCCGCTATCGCCCACGGCAATGTTGCTGGTTTGAGGAAATATCCGTGAGAACTCTCCCTCGCATATACTGTTATCTACCGAAGCTTGTGTATCTGTATCCGGCCTGTCCTTTCTACAGGAGTGAACTGCGATCAGCACCAAAAAAATTACAAAACTATACAGTGTTATCCTGAAGATATTTTTTCGCATCCTGAAATCTTTATGAAAATATCCGCGATTAAGCTTCTGCGGCCTCTGAAACTGACGACTCGATGCTTTGCGAATCTCCGGTCATTCCATCCCATTTGCCTACCACAACAGCAACTGCCCTAAGTGTTTTCACTTTCAACTGGCTGGTCGCTTTTTTAAGATCTTCTTTTGCTTTTGCAGGGCTCATATTCTCTCCTTTACGCCACATAGCAGTAGAAGGAAGATTAAAAGTCAGCTCATCACGACCACGCACGATTCTCCAGCTTGACATATAACCCATAGAGGCAAGTTGTTCTCTTACTTGCTCTTGTTTTCCGCTTACTTCAAAACAGATCATTACGTTCATGATAGTAGTATTTGGTGGATGTTAAAAGTTTTCCCAAAAATACAAAATATATCTCACAAACGTATTCCTATCACCAGCACATCATCAACCTGAGAATGGGTTCCGCGCCAGTCTTCAAAGGTCTTGTCCAACGCAGTTCTTTGCTCAGCAACAGTAATGCCATGAATATTTAAAAGGGACTCGTGAAGTTTTTTGATCATCAGCTTTTTCCCTTTTTCGCCTCCAAACTGATCGGCATACCCATCGGAGAACATATACAGCATATCTCCTTTCTTTAAAACTTTGCTGTGATTTGTGAATACAGATTCTGTTCCAAATTTTCCTCCACCGATAGAGAATTTATCACCATCAATTTTTTCAATGGCATGATCGCTGATCAACACCAAATGCCTGAGGGCACTGGCAAACTGGACTTCCCGTTTTTCCTGATCGATGGAACATATCGCTATGTCCATTCCATCGGTGGTCTCTATCTCATTATGCGTATCTTGTTTGAGTGCTGAACGCACACCCAGGTTGAGCGCAGATAAAATAGCAGCCGGCTCTGTGATCCCATTCTCAAGAATGATCTGATTCAAAAGGTTAGCGCCTATCATGCTCATGAACGCGCCAGGAACTCCGTGGCCGGTGCAATCTACACAGGCAGCAATCTGCCTGCCATTCTTTTCGCCAAACCAATAAAAATCTCCGCTCACAATATCTTTGGGCTTGAACAGGACAAATGATTCGGGAAAATATTTTTGTATCTGCTCATTCGTGGGCAGGATCGCCTGCTGGATCCTTTTTGCATATTGAATACTGCTGGTGATGTCTTTATTCTTCTGTGCAAGCTCCTCGGTGCGTTCAGCCACCTTTTGCTCCAGTATTTTCTTCTCTTTCTCTATTTTGTCCGTACGATAACGTATAAAACCAAACACAAATGAAATGATGAACAGCACACACAATGAATAAAATATATTGGTCTTCCACCAGGGTGGTATCACTTTAATATGAATGGCCGTACCGGCCTCATTCCATACCCCATCACTGTTGCAGGCCTTTACACGAAAAGTATACTCTCCACCCGGAAGTCCGGTGTAGCTCACATAACGCCTGGTGGAAGGGGGCGACCAATCATTACCTTCCAGCCCTTCCATCATAAACGAATATTTATTCTTTCCCGGAAAAATATAATCAAGTGCCACAAATTCAAAGGAGAGGAAATTATCTTTATAGGAAAGCTTCAACTGTTTTTTGTCGGCCACGCTCGTATCGAGCACCGCTTCCTTTCCGAATTTTTTCAGCGAGGTGATAAATACAGGAGGGATATGTTTGTTATCGGAAACATTATCGGGGTAGAATGCATTGAAGCCATTGAGCCCTCCAAAGAACATTTCGCCGGTTTGTTTGTTCAAAAAATAAGAGCCCTGCGCAAACTCGTCTCCCTGCAGACCATCATGCACGGTAAAATTTTTAAATGCCGAACCTTCCGTATTTTCTATGCGCGGTGTGAAACGGGAAATACCTCTATTGGTGCTTATCCACAGGTTCCCTCTTTTATCACCCAGTATTCCCCAAACATTTCCGTTAGGCAACCCATCCTTTTCATTGTACTGAACAAAACTTTGTTTCTCTTTATCAAATTTATTCAATCCGTTTGCCGTTCCTATCCATAAATTTCCTTTGCGGTCATCAAAAATGCAATTCACGGTGTTATCACTAAGCGAATTTTTTTCTTTTTCATTCTTATACACTACTACTTTCCCGGTACGTACATTCATCATGTTCAAACCTTCACCGGCTGTTCCGATCCAAACTCTTCTTTCATTATCTTCATATACGCAGAAAATATTCGAAGCACTCAACCCGTTCTCTTTGCCATAGGTAGTCAGTTTTTTTTCTGACCTATTATAAGAGAACAATCCCCGGTAACCGTAGGTACTCACCCACACCACATCTCCATATCCCTTGGAAATACCTGTGATGGCTCCCTTTTCAATGATGCGGTTTATTTTTTTTGTCTTTTTGTCATAGGTGTTAAGCCCTCCGCCCCAGGTTCCTACCCAGATCAAGCCATCATCATCTTCAAAAAGAGAAAGTACACTGTTGCTTCGTGCACTTGAAAGCGATCTATCAGTTCCATCACCATAATTAGTATAAATATTTTTCCCCCTGTCAATGGTGGTAATACCACCATGCATGGTGCCGATCCAGATCAAGCCTTCTTTATCCTGCAGGATGCCAAACACGGTATTTGACTGAAATGCATTATCGTTTTTAATATCCTTATGAAAATGTTTAAAGCGGGCCGCATTGGGAAAGTAGACGCTTACTCCTCCGCCTTCTGTCCCTACCCACATATTCCCTTCTTGGTCCTTATAGATATCATTTACTCCATCGTTGCTGAGACTTTGAATATCATACTGGTTATTTCTATAATTCACTACCGAGCCATTGCGATTGTTCACACAGGAGATACCGCTGTTTTTGGATCCTACCCACAGGGCTCCCTTCGCATCCACACAAATGGCAGAGATCCTGTTTTCAGGTATGCTGCTTTCCTGGTCATCCGAATTATGCGTGATGCGCTTAAGAAATATTTTCTTATCCGGATCAAAAGAAACCAGCCCCCCGTTATCGGTACCTATCCAAAAGATGCCTGACTCATCTTCGATCACAGATTTAGTTCGGTTGAAAAATTCTTCTCCTATGCCGGACGAATGGTCAATATAGCAGCTGAAGATTTGTTTCTTTTCATTAAACAAGTTCAGTCCTCCATCCTGCGTACATATCCACAAGCGCTCTTTTTTATCACGATAAACAGATTCCACTTTAAATCCATTGATACTGAGTGTGTCGTCTGTTTCGTGAATATATTTTTTGAACACATTTGCTTTTCCATCAAAAGAATTGAGTCCGTACGTAGTACCTATCCAATAGGTTCCGTTTTTATCTTCAAGGATACACTTCACCTGATTGCCGCTGATGGAATTGTCGTTTTTCGGATCGTTCCCATAACGCGTTATACGTCCGAGAAAAGTATTGATCGCATTCAGGCCCCCACCGCGCGTACCCACCCAGATAGTTCCTTTGCTGTCTTCATACAAACAGTCAATATAGTTACCGGAAAGCGAATTTGAATCTGCAGGGTCATTCTTGTAAACAACCATTTCGTACCCGTTAAATTTATTGAGCCCGTCCTGCGTACCAAACCACATGTAGCCTTTGCTATCTTCCAATATGCAGTTAACCGAAGCTTGAGACAAGCCCTGCTCGGCACCGATGTGTGTGAATTTTACATCCTGTGAGAAACCAAAGGCAGTAAACAATAGACAGCCGCCCAAAAGGGCGAGCCTCGCCAAGGGCGGGTAAACAATAGACAATAAACAGCCGAAGAAGTATAATATACGATTTTTCATCTTATATTAAAAACAAATGTAGAAAAAGAACTGCAAAGAAAATATAAACTCATTTTATTGTTTCAAATCCTTTTTACAGAAAAAATTGTGTTAGAGACAGCAGATATTTCAAGTATAACATCTTCTCCGCCTTTAAAAGAATCAAACTCGGAATTATCCAGCAGAATTTCATCTTTGGCGAATGATTTGTTTCCCAGAATGATCTCATCGCCTTTGCGGCCAACTATCCTTGCATGAATTACCTTTTTATTTGAGGACCTTGTTTCTTTTCCAAACTCAAGGATCTCGGAGACAACAAGGCGCAGACAAAGCACTGATATGACCACAAAAGCCACATTGATCACCTCCAGGTTATCCTCTACCTTATAATTTCCGCTGAACATATTAAAATACATCATAACAGCCAGGCACAACAAAACCAAAGCAGAAAAAACACCCACTCGTATGATCAATTTCTTTCTCAAAATTGTCGACAATTTACTTTTCTCTTCCTCCGAGAGGCTTTGCAGGCGCGCAACAGGTGATGACATGTTCGCAAAGATAAAAACCTCACCCGCATGACTGCAAATAAGTGTTGAACAAATTATACCTTTACACCCTAACCCTCCCAGCATGTGGAAAGAAGAAAACAACTGCCTCAAGAAAACTTTCAAATTCAAAAATTTTTCGGAAGCATTTGCCTTTATGACGCGTGTGGCATTCATTGCAGAAAAAATGAACCATCATCCGGACTGGAGAAATGTTTACAATACCGTTGAGATATCATTGAATACACATGATGCAGGGAATGTTGTTACAGAGAAAGACAGAAAACTGGCAGATGAAATTGATAAACTCATTACTGCTTAAATGGAAGTCCAAAGTCCCAAACTCCAAACCCCAAGCTCCAATGAATCAGCCAATATCAGCTCATTCTTGAAATTTGGGACTTGGATCTTACTACTTGGAATTTTTATTTTAGGGAGCAGTATAATAGCCAGCAGTCAGCCAATTACGGGCAGCAAATTACAAGCTCAAATAGTAAACCTTCAGAAAGACACCGACCTCACCCACGCTTCATGGAGCGTTTGTGTTTTGGATGTAAAAAAAGATTCCATTCTTGCCGAATACAACAGTCGCCTGTCGCTTGTGCCGGCAAGCACTCATAAAATTCTCACTACTTCTACCGCGCTCGCTTTACTGGGTTGGGATTTTAAATATGAAACACGGCTTGAATACGATGGCAAATTAGATTCCGCGGCAGGAATTCTTCATGGAAATATTTATATCAAAGGGAGCGGAGACCCCACCCTTGAATCAGAAACATTCAAAAAAAAGAGTGATACCATTCCGCTGACAGACCAATGGGCAAAGATCATTTCAACAAAAGGGATAAAAAAAATTGAAGGAGCCATTATTGCTGATGCAAGTATTTTTGAAGACGAAACAATTCCTTCTACCTGGATATGGGGCGATATGGGAAATTATTATGGAGCCGGTGCCAGCGGATTGAATTTCAAAGACAATAAATTTTCTCTTTACTACCGATCAGGACCTAAAAAGGGGGATACAACATGGATCAAAAAAATAACGCCTGAAATTCCAAATATGAAGGTAGCCAGCTATGTACGGACCGGAGCTTATCTCGACAATGCATTTATTTATGGCGCTCCTTACGAAACCCTGCGCTATGTAAAGGGAACGATCCCTGCCAACAAAACAAATTATGAAGTGGAAGGCTCTGTGCCTGATCCATCACTGTTCTGTGCTCAGTCGCTGGATTCTTCCCTGAGAAAATTGGGGGCGGTGATCGACAAGCCTGCTACATCCATCCGCATACTAAAAGCAAATGCCGGGAATTTCAAAACAGAAAAGAGAAAACGCCTCTACGTTCAAACTTCGCACACGCTTGATAAAATTGTTTACCAGACAAATATCCAAAGCAATAATCTTTTTGCCGAAACACTTTTAAAGACCATTGCCTGGAACAAAACAAAATTTGGCGAAGATCAAACAGGCATTGACATCGTAACCAATTATTGGAAATCAAAAGGTGTTGACCTGAAAGGATTTTATATGGCAGATGGCTGCGGGCTTTCACGCTTCAATGCAATTACAACGAAACAACTTTCAGAAATCCTTCGCGTGATCACACTTGACTCTCTCCTCTTCAAGAAATTTTACGAATCGCTGCCTGTAGCCGGAAAAAGCGGCTCCCTCGGTAAATTATGTAAAGGAACCATTGCTGAAAACAACCTTCACGCCAAAAGCGGCTACATGACCCGCGTGCGCAGTTATGCCGGGTACGTTACGACAAAAAAAGGAAATCTTTTGTCCTTTGCTATCATCGTAAATAATTACGATTGCAGTCCCGGTGAAATGAAAGATAAACTGGAAAAATTAATGATCGCGATCGCGGAGACGGAATAAAGCCTGTTTTACAATTTCACAAACTTCTTCAATACCTGATTTTCGTTGTTAGATACTTTTATTAAATAGGCCCCCTTGCTGATATCATTCACGTCAAATGAAAGGTAATTGGAACCTTTTTCGGCATTTATTTGATCATGCCTGATCACCCTCCCCTGCAGGTCCAAAATATCGATGGATGCTAATGTTCTTTCTGGGAGAAGTAATGTCCCTTTTAGTTGTTCATCGTAAGAAACAGTTTGAAACAACAGCTTCCAATCATCCGAAGGAGAGATCAACACGGCAACTGGCCCGAAATATTCATACTTACCGTCATAGTCAACCTGTTTGAGGCGATAGAAAATAGTTGATCGGCCCATTACCTGACCTGTTGAATAAACAGATTCATCAATGAATGAATATTTTTTAATTGCTGAAGAATTGCCTGCCCCCTTTACATTTCCGACTGAAACGAAATCTTTTCCATCCACACTCCGCTCAACTTCAAAATAATCATTATTGAATTCAGAAGCCGTACTCCATTCGCAATTCACCTCTCCTGATTTGTAAGACACATTGAATGAAAGGATATCCACCGGAAGAATACTTGTACACACCGTTGTCGCAATCACAGCCAGGGATTGACTGGTTGTCGAAGCATCTCCCATTTCACCATTCAGTCCATCCCCTGAATCCATTACTTTTCCGTTTTTCAGAGCAACTAAAGTATGCTGCCCTCCCACGGCTACGGCGTTTGCGGTAGAAATTCCAGTCATTTGAACAGGAGATAAAGAATTCGCGCCATCCGCTATTGCGTTGGTTCCCAGCATTCCCAGATCATCCTTTCCCCATGTCCATACTGTGCCGTCACTTTTTAAAGCAATCGAAGTATTGGGAAATCCATTGCCGGTACCGATATCGGTGATGCTGCACAGGTTTGTTGCGCAACCCGATGCACCTGTTACCACCTGCACCGGCGTTAACCTATCGGTGCCGGAAGTACCATCACCCAGTTCTCCATTAGGATTATGCCCCCATGTCCAAACGGTGCCATCGGTGCACAATGCCATGGAATGCATACCAACTCCTGAAATTTTTGTAACTGTACGGGCACCAAGAGCCGTAAGGTTAACAGCCACCGGAGTCGAACTGTTGGTAGTAGTACCATCCCCCAGTTGACCATACGCATTATATCCCCAGCACCAAACGGTGCCATCACTACACAACACCATAGAATGAGCGCTACCTGCAGAAATTTTTGTAATCACACGGGCGCCAAGCGCTGCAAGATTCACCGCTACCGGTAGTTTTTGAGGAGAAGTAGTATTGCCGTTGCCAGTTTGCCCAAAGTCGTTTCTTCCCCACGCATACATACTGGCTCCACCACTCATCAGCGCATATGCGGTATGCCCACCTGCTGCAATCGCCACTACCGTTGAACCCTGGATGGCCCCTCCAACTCGTCTAGAATTGGACTTGTTGGTAGTAGAGTTATCCCCAATTTGCCCATACGTATTTATGCCCCAACAGAATACGATACCACCGGGAAGAGAACCGCAGCCCGCATCTGTACCCACGTTTGAAAGACACATGCTAAAATCATCCCCACAGGCAACATCTATAAAATGTAAAGCAGGTGTTGGGGTCCAGCAAGCTCCCGATCCAGAGACTACAGTAACACCAGAAGATCTCGGCGAAGTGGTTGTTCCATCACCACATTCTCCCTCCATATTATACCCCCAGCCCTGTAGTGATGCGCCACCGTTACATATTACAAGATTATGGTGATTACCCGCGGCAATTCCATGGATTGTTTGGGCATAGGAAATACAGTACGATAATAAAAAAAGGAAATTTAAAGACAAAAAAGGGGTAAATACCTTCATTTCAAATCATATTCAATAACGAATTTAAAATTAAAGCCTCATTTTAATCATTATTCCACAACAACTTTTATTCTTTCAATTTTGCTTTCTGAATACAATTCTAATACGTAAATTCCGGCAGAAAGGTTTCCCCTTTCAATAGAAAACGGAAAATTATCCACATTGGCAATCTTTTTTACAATGCTTCCGGTTATATCAATAATGCTTATATCGCAATTTCTCATCTCTGAATAAATAACCGATGATTGCAGCATTGGATTTGGAAACACAACAGATGAATTACCTTCTGCAACCTCTCCCACTCCGGTGGATGCATTACAGCCGATATTAAAAGCAACTGCGTTCATATCCACTGCTGTAGTCCCATTGACATTATCTGTGGCTGTTACACGAATAAAACAAGTGGAAGAATTAACATTTGCCGGCACACCCCATTGATAACTACCGTTATTAGGTGCTGCAGCAGCAATCACCGTCCAGGGCCCTGAATTGCCGGTAGTAGAATATTCAATTTTCACAGAAGTAGAATGATTGCCCATCACTCCCGAAGTCCAGGTGATAAAACGAACTGCATAATTGGGCCAACATTCATTTCCTTTGGGATAGGATAAATTGGCAGAAATGCCATGCACCACAGAAACATCACGCAGCAATCTTATTTTATTCACACTCTGAGGAAAATAAGGGGAACCGTCACTAAAACTTCCCCAAACGAGAATATCCGGATAACCCGAATGATCCACATCCGAAATAGCAATATCCTGCACTCCGCCCATACCGGGTATTTTAATAGAAAAATTATTAACCCATGATGAGCCTCCATTGCCTTTCCAGATCTGTATGTCGCTGCTGTAGTAACTACTGGTAACTACATCAAGATATCCATCCATATCCGTATCAACAAGGCGCGCTGCGGTAAAATAATCCGTTGTTGAATTTGGCAGACCTGAAGAAACATTGGTCCAGGACTGAGCGGATTTATTCCACTTGTAAACATACACACCCCGTATTCCTGTAGTGGAATTATCGAATGTGAAAATAAAATCATCATCTCCATCATTATCAATATCTCCCAAAGAAACATCCCCGTATGGGTTTTCATTTAGATCAGGAAGTAAAGGCAGGCCGGCCTGCTTCAGCGTAAAACCTCCATTTCCATTTCCAAAATACGCAGAGCCAACTTCATTCGATACCACAAAATCAATATTACCGTCCCCATCCATATCTCCGAATTGTAAAAACTTTCCTGTAGTTCCGCCATAGCCTGCGGTAAAAGTTTGTTTCCAGTTTCCTGTACCCAAGTTTTTGTAAATATGAACACCGGGGCCCAGTCCGAAAGAATTAGAACCAATGTCGAGCAACCCGTCATTATTGACATCACCCAGATCGGTTCCAAACATACCATAAGACTCTCCATTCGATGCCAAACCGGCATCCCAGGCTGTCCAGCTTTTTCCTGATCCGTTACCAAGAGCTGCTTCAATCAGTTTATCGCCCCCGCTGCCTGCTGTACCCATGTTGTGGTGCATGCTATATGCAATATCCTGTTTGCCATCATTATTTAGATCGCCCACTGCGCATCCTCCGTAGCCAAAATTTCCATTTTGAAAAAGCGTCCAGTTGCTACCTGTTCCATTTCCAAAAAACACTGTGATCCCATGCTCGTTCGCATTGATATTTGGGCTACCGTGATCTCCTATTGTGACCATATCCAGATTGCCATCCTGGTTCACATCGGCAAAACGCACCTGAGTCATGCCGCCTTCGAGCGAAAGGGCGTTGAAACTCATGGAATCAATGGTGTAGGATGTTGGCTGCGCAAAAACTGCTGCAGTAAACAGGAACGAACTGATAAAGAGAATTGATTTTTTCATTTTGGAGTTGGTTTTTTATAATACAAATGTAACTCCGTAATATGGGGTTAACAAGACCAACCTTGTGGATTCATTATGAACCCAAAAAATGATACTATTTAATTTTTATAGCGCATTTGAATAAATGCCTTATAAAAAGAGGGTATTATATAGCAACCAGGACTACCTATTTATGATAAGTTTCCGGGTGAATTGTTGGTTGCCGCTTATCAATTTGATGAAATAGAGTCCGTTAGGAAGATCAAGGCGTACTGCTTCTTCTTTGTTGCTGATAGCTATTTGATAAAGAAGGTCTCCAATGACATCAAATATTTTCAGGGTATTAGCCGTAGACCGAAGGCCAGAAACCATAAATTCTCCGGCTGTGGGATTGGGATAAACAGTAAAAGCACTCTCGGGTTCTGCTGGCTGAATATCCGTTGTAAGCGAAGGGGCGTCAAACCAATTAATGTTCCAGCTAGGAGTTTGTGTAGAGTAAATTCTCAATGTTTGCTGTCCGGCTGTAAGATTAACATTGGCAGTTACTGTTTGCCATGCTTGCCACCCTCCTGTGTTGGGCACTGAAACTGTAGCTAATACGGCACTTCCATTCTTCAGATCAAACTGGGCTCCGCTCAATGCACTGGCAACCCGAAAACTGATCGTATAATTTCCTGTTGCTGTAACATTCACAAAATAATCCATCCAGTCGCCCTGGTCGATGAAACCGACATTGAGCCCGCTGCCCGTATCGATTGCTGTGATGTTCTGCACGCAGCGCATATCTGTATAATTTTCTGCTTCGACCCTGCCTGGAATATTTCCGGAATACAAAATATCTTTATAAGAAGCCTCTAACCCTGCGTTGTTCATGATGCCAAGGGCTGTGGCATTCCAATTGTTCCCGCTCACAGCGGTGTTGTTCTGAACTGTATTCTGATTGCTGATATTTCCAAGCGGGACATTGTAAAAATTATTTTGGAATGTATTCAATAAGTTGGGTGCATTGATAGCATAGAACGCATCGTTGGTACTGTCCAGCACATTGTCGTGAACGGATTTGTATTTACTTCCATTATCAAGATAAATTCCCGCATTGGGATAACCACCTTCGTAAGTGCTTTTATGATTGTTCCAGATATAATTGTGATGAAAATTTCCGCCTTGCATTTTTCCTAGCGTATAGATCCCTCCTCCATCATCGTGCAAGCGCATCACATCGTGAATTTCATTGTACCTGATCTCATTGTTCATGCACCCCTGGCTGGAAGTATCCCAGCTCCATCCGATCGAAACGCCCGTATAAGGACAATATCGGATGAGGTTATGCTCGATCACCATGTTCGCATCATTGGTTGCCACGATCCCCACGCCATCATCATACACCCTGCCTATATTATCAATGAGATTGTCTTTGACCGTATCATTGGTGCTGCCGCAATAACCGGCAACCGTGTTGATGTAAATGCCTCCGCCAGCCAGGTCGGTCAATACATTTCCGATGAATACATTCCCATTGGTTGCATGAGCAGTCACAATGCCATGAGCACCTGAACGCCTGAATGTATTTCGTTCAAACCGGATATTGTTTGCATAATCCAATTGCACCATTCCGGGTATAATGTTGTTGTTATCCACGGATAACTGGATGCCATCCTGCCAGTTGAGATATCCCGTTGAGTTTGGCTTGGTCCAGTTGCTGCACTCAAACGTAATGCCGTAGAATTGAATATTGTGTACATGAGCAGAAGAAATTCCGGCAATGTAAATGAGATTTTCCACTTTAGGGATCAGCACTTCCACTCCTGAAAAAACTTCGCAGGAAGCAGGCTTGTAATAAAGGGTGTTCGCGGATTTATCAAAATACCATTCCCGTTCCTGATCAATGAACTCATAAGCATTTTCATAATAATACCAGGTGTAATGTCCGGGGAGATCGCCCTGGTTATAATGATTCAAAACAGGATCCGTATTTTCAGGCGAAGCAAACGTAATGGTTGCCTGGCTTCCATTCACAGAATAATTTGCAATGCGTGTACGCTTGTGTTTCCAATGTGCAGCCCATACACACTCCACCGAGTTAAGATGGTTCCAGTTGCTGATCTCCGAAGAGTTTACGATAAATGGATTTGCGCTGATAACCTTATAATATGATGCGGAAGTAGAACTGTCGGTCAGATCAGGCTCCCGCGCACGGATAGCCCGCTTGCCCATCACATACAATTGCCTGAAATCCATACCGGGAAGTATGGGTGCCGAATAAATATTTTTTTGTGCATCAAACAAACTCCATGTGCTGACAAAGGCGCCTCCACTGATAACAGGCTGCTCATTATTATAGGACCGGTAAATAATATTGTAACCATTTGTACCGGAATCGTAATTATAAAAACTAATGGTGCTGTCAATGTAATACACTCCTCCGCGAAGAAAGACCTGTATATCACCTGTCATATTTCCATTCACAGTTCTTACTGCCATGCGCGCCTTATGAATAGTCTTGAAAGCAGAATTTGCTGCAGTCCCGCTGTTATTATCGTTCCCGTTTACAGGGTCAATATAATAAGCTGACTGCGCATTCAGCAATAGTACTGCCGACAAAAAGTACGCTACAAGTAGAATGTTTTTCATATGTGTATTTTTATCGCATTAACGAAATGTTCCCTTTCCGTTCAATCTGGTTTCCATTCACCAAAACAGCTTTCATATACCAGGCAAACACAGCTGTGTTTTCTGATTTTCCGTTATACATCCCATCCCATTCATCTTTCGGGTCATTCGTTTCAAATACTTTTTCTCCCCAGCGGTTGTAAACAAAAAACTCGTACGTAGCAATACAAGCATAATTGCCATATAAAAGTTTCAAGTATTCATTTTCACCATCTCCGTTGGGAGAAAAAACATTGGGCATAAAAAGCTCACCCACTGCTGCAAACGAGCAATCCAGCTCATTCACTGTAATCCACACGCAATCGCTGTCTGTACACCCGAAAGAATTTGTAACCAGCACACAATATTGCATTGTAGCAGTGGGTGTAACGGTCATGTTCGCATCCGTAGATCCGTTGCTCCAGAGATAGGTTCCTCCACCCGATGCGCCCAGCGTTGTGCTCTGCCCTTGTGTGATGGTTATGTTGCTGAATGCAGATGCGGTCGGATTGGGATTTACAACCACCGATGCACTGGCAGTATCTGTACATGAACCGATCGAAACAATGACCGAATAAGTTGTGGCAGAAGTCGGCATAACAATAATGGAAGATGTTGTTGCACCATTACTCCATGCATAATTCCCTCCACCGGAGGCAGTAAGAATTGCATTTTGTCCGGCACAAACCGTTGTTCCATTTGCAGAAGTAATCGGAGCCGGAGAAACGCTGACAGTAACTGTAGAGGAAGCCGTACATCCGTTTCCATTGGAAGTGATGACTGTATACGAAGTGGTGGAAGCAGGATTCACAGTAATAACATTTGAAGTTGATCCTGTACTCCAGGAATAATTGCCTCCGCCCGATGCAGTAAGGGTGGCTATATCTCCGGCACAAAGAATTGTGTTGCCCGAAATATTTGCGGTAACTCCCGGCACCACATTGACCGCCGCAAAAGCAGTATCGGCACAGCTTCCGATAGAAACAACGACAGAATAAGTTGTATTTGTTGTCGGAGAAACAAAGATCGGGTTGGTGGTGTTTCCGTTACTCCAACTGTAATTTCCACCACCGGATGCGGTGAGAGTTGCTGCCTGTCCTGAACATACAGTTGCATTGTTTGCGGATGCCACCGGAGGAGGAGAAACTGTCACATTCACTGTATTTGTAGAAACACAGCCGCCTGCGCTGGTTGCTGTAACGGTATAAGATGCAGCAGCAGTGGGACTCACGGTAATAACAGGCGTAGTTGCTCCTGTATTCCAGGAATAAGAATTTCCACCCGATGCAGTAAGTGTTGCAATATCTCCGACACAAAGAGAAGTATTACCCGTAATGATCGGTGCCGGCGCAGCATTTACTGTAATTGTTGCAGATGCTGTACTTGTACATAAACCATTTGAAACGGTAACGGAATATGTACTGGTTGTTGTTGGGGAAATATTTATTGAAGAAGTTGTTTGCCCGTTGCTCCACGAATAAGTTCCTCCTCCTGTGGCATTGAGTGTTGCAGTTTGCCCGGAGCAGATCGTGGAATTTGGCCCTGCGGTTGCTGTAATTCCGGGTGATACTGTCACAGAATCAAATGCAGTATCCGCACAGCTTCCAATCGCAACAATGACTGAATACGTTGTGTTGGCCGTAGGTGAAACAATAATCTGATTTGTTGTCTGGCCTGTGCTCCAATTGTAATTTCCGCCACCGGATGCGCTAAGAGTTGCATTTTGTCCGCTGCAAATGGTTGCTGATGTTGCAGAGGCAACCGGAGGAGGAGAAACAGAAACAGTGGCAGTAGCGGTTACCGGACAACTGCCTGCATTTGACGCAACAACCGTATACGTAGTTGAGCCAACAGGCGGAACAACAATAATGGATTGTGTAGTAGCGCCACCCGGATTCCACGCATACGAAGAAAATCCGGAGCTGGCTGTTAATGTTACCGAACTGCCTGCACATAGAACAGAAGAGTTTGGAGTAACAGTAAGGGATACAGGGGCAGAGTATGTTCCTTGTATCTCTTTCACAATAACAAACTGATAATCCGGATTTCCGGGATTGGGAGCAGGTATGGTAGGATTTGACTTGTAGGAGATCTTGATCGAAGCAAGGCCTACATTTGCAAACGTAACGGTAGCATACGTTGTTCCAAGTCCCAGCGTTGTGTTGTTCGAGGGAGCAATAGTGCCTGTTCCGGAATTGTATGTATAAGGCGGATCTAAATTAGTAACAGACAAAGGATAAACAGTTGCTCCTGTGCAGGTAATACCGGAAATAACAAGCAGGTCAGAAAAAGGAAGAGAAACTACATTCTGGTTGATATCGTAAATATCAAAGCTCGCATTATAAACGGGATAAAGAAATGCAAGGTCAACATCTGCGGTGGAAGTTTTATTTGGCCAGTCAACTCCCAACCACAAACCCGTTGTTACCAGTCCCGGATCCTGAAGAGGAGGACAAAGATACAGGCAAGGATCCAGCGTTCCTGTACTAAAATATTCCGTTGACGTTTGAATTTGATTGGCGGTACCGGAAGGACAAGTAAAACTACTGTTTGCTATGTCAAAACCTTGAGTTGAACCAAAATGACTGACACGGGCACTCATTGTATTTCCCGCAAGGGTTCCGGCTCCTGCAATTGAATACGTATATGCGTCTCGCGTAAATGTTAACCCGCGGCTGTCAGAAGGGTGCTTACTGTATGTGGTCCAGAAAAATTGTGAAAACCCGCTGACAGTAAAAAACAAAGAACAGAGTAACAGTGAAATTTTCTTGTCTTGTATTTGCATTATTTAGTCTGGACTTAATACTTTAGCTGCGAATGCAAATTATATAAAAAAGTGTGTTATTTATCAAAGAAGGAAGGATATAATTCATCTTATATTATACATCCAAGAAACATGATATTAGCGAAACAAAGGAGAAGGGATAAGCGCTTTTTATTTTTATCTGACGAGACTTATATTTCCTTTTCGCTCAATCTTATCTCCGTTTACCAATACAGCGGTCATGTACCAGGCGAATACTGCTGTATTCTCTAATTTTCCATTGTAGGTTCCATCCCACTCTTCCCCGGGTATTTCAGATTCAAACACCTTCTCTCCCCAACGGTTATACACTGCGAATTTATACGTATCAATACAGGAATAATTTCCATACAAAAGTTTTAGGCGCTCATTTTCACCATCTCCGTTAGGAGAAAATGCATTCGGGATAAAAAGTTCTCCCACAGTTCCAAACGAACAGTCTATTGGCTCTACCACCACTATCACACACGCAGTATCCGAACAGCTGCCATTATCGGCCACTACACAAAACGTAGTGGTTGCTGCGGGTGCAACAGAAATAGAAGCGGTAGTTTCCCCATTGCTCCAGGTATAATTTCCACCTCCTGTTGCAGACAGCGTTGTGCTTTGCCCCTGCGTGATCGTTACATTGCTTGACACTACAACAGTCGGGCTTGGAACAACACCCACCGATGCGCTTGCGGTATCAACGCAGGAACCGATCGAAACAATAACGGAATAAGTTGCGGCAGAAATTGGTGTAACAGTGATAGAAGAAGTAGTGGCACCATTACTCCAGGAATAATTACCTCCGCCGGTTGCGGTAAGTATTGCATTCTGCCCCATACAAACAGTTGTACCGCTTGCAGAAGCTATGGGAGGCGAAGAAACAGTTACTGTTATCGATGCCAAAGCGGTGCATCCGTTTGCATTGGATGTAACCACCGAGCAAACAAAATTTGATACCGGCTGCACTACGATGATATTAGACGATGAGCCGGTGTTCCACGAATAATTTCCTCCACCCGAAGCGGTAAGCGTTGTCTTATCTCCGAGACAAAGTACGGTGTTGCCGGAGATACTTGCTGTAACACCCGGAACAACAGTAACCATGGCAGCTGCAGTATCCACGCAGCTTCCGGCTGAAACAATGACAGAATAAGTCGTGTTTGCCGTAGGAGAAACTATAATGGGGTTGGTGGTTGCTCCATTACTCCAGGAATAATTTCCTACCCCGCCCGCTGTAAGTGTTGCGGTCTGGCCTGCACAGATGGTAGTACCGGAAACAGTTGCAATAGGAGGCTGAGCAACAGAGACAGTAACAGTTGCCGAAGCAGTGCATCCGTTTGAATTTGTTGAAACAACCGTATACGATGTTGTTGAAGACGGATTGACAGTGATAACAGCGCTGGTAACACCGGTGTTCCAGGTATAATTTGATCCGTTTGACGCGGTAAGGGTTGTTACATCCCCCTGGCAGAGAAGAATAGTTCCCGATATGGTTGGGACAGGCGAAGGGCTCACTGTGATCGTTACAAAAGCGGTACTTGAACAAGAAGGCCCGTTTGAAACAGTAACAGAATAATTTGTAGTCGTTGTTGGAGAAACAGCAATAGAAGTTGTGGTGGCACCGTTGCTCCAGGAATAATTTGATCCACCCGATGCAGAAAGCGTTGCGCTTTGCCCGGCACAAATGGTTTGATTGCTGTTCACAGATGCAACAGGAGGTGGCGCAATGGTTACTGTCACGGAAGCAAGGTCCGTGCAGGAAGATCCGTTAGATACAACCACAGAATAGGATGAAGTGGAGGTTGGCGAAACAACAATAGAAGAAGTTGTTCCTCCCGTGGTCCAGGCATAACCTGTTCCACCCGATGCCGTAAGCGTTGCAGAACTTCCCGAGCAAATTGTTGTATTTCCATTCGCAGAGGCAGTGATGGTGCAACCACAGGTCGTATCAGTTGGATCGTAGTATTCCCAGAGATCTTTTTTATATGCTGCCTGCTGGTCATTGATAAAACCGGTGGCGATGTATCCGTAACAGCCAATCGAGAAACTGGCAGCCATCTCGCGAAGGCCTCCTCCAAAATTGGGGATGGGGATCCATGCATTGGTTACCGGGTCATATTTATAAAAAGTAGAAACGGTTCCTGTACCTATCTTAGTGGTTCCGATACCCATATAACCATGTTTGCCTATAGAAAAACCGGATGTTTCTCCGCGTATAGTGCCGGGAAAATTTGCCTTTTGTGTCCATGTATTATTAGATTGGCTCCATTCCCAAAAATCATTCAGATACGTAATGGTTGATTGTGGAAATCCGGGAACAATGTTTACACCGGTGCCGATGTATCCTTTTGTTCCGATCGCGAAACCAGCAGCCGCGTACCGCTGCATTCCTCCTACGTTGGCCATCTGGGTCCAGGTGTTCAAGACAGGATCGTATTCGTAAAAATCATTCGCCACCGGACCAAAAAGATATCCTGTTCCAAGATATCCTTTGTTCCCTATATGAAAACAAACGGGGTCTCCCCTCACCCCTCCCGGAACATTCGCTTTCTGCGTCCAGGTATTGGTTGCCTGATCCCATTCATAAAAATCATCGTAAAAATTCCCATCAAATCCGGTTCCCACATATCCTTTTGTCCCGACAGAAAACGCTCCTGCCTGGCAGCGTGCTTTTCCCGGAAAATTCGCTTTCTGCGTCCAGGCATTCGTAGGCTGGTCCCATTCCCAGAGATCATTATTCATTCCGTTAATATCTTCCCCAAGTGTTATATATCCCTTTGTGCCGATGGAGAAGCCACTGGCCGCACTTCTTGTTGTTCCGCCAAAATTCGCTTTGGGAGTCCATGATTGAGAAAATACGAAAGACACAAAAAAGGATGGCGCCAGGGCTAAAATGCAAATCAGGTATGATCGTTTTGTTTTCATTATTATTTGGTAAAGTTGCAAAACAAAAATAATTAAATAAAATCCAAATGTACTCCCTCATTATAAACCCAAAACACCCTACTAATGCCAATTATTTGTAAATTTGTGCAGTTATATAGTCTTGACAGGCTTAGTTTCATTATTGACCCATGAAGCGCACAGAAGAACTTTTTTCACTCATTCACTCGCTTAATAAGCATGAAAAACGTTTTTTCAAGTTATCCGCATCCATTGAATCGGGCGAAAAGCAATACATGCAGATGTTTGACATCATTGCGCATCAATCTGTGTATGATGAAAAAGAGATACTTGCTAAATTAAAAATAACGAAAAATGTTCTTTCATTCCAAAAAAATTACCTGCAGCGACTTATCCTCAACAAGATTGCATCTCTTTCATCGAGCAAACGCGCACAAGTAAGAAACCTACTTACCCAAGCCGATATCTTATTTAACAAAGGCTTATACTCCCTTCATCATAAGCTGCTAAAAAAAGCCAAGGAGCTCGCAAAACAAAATGATCTTAACGATTACTTGCTGGAAATATCCACCATGGAACACACACTGGCCTGGCGAAACCAGCAGCTTCCGGAAGCAGCAAAAGCACTGGAAGAAAAAAAAGAAAATATATCCCAGCTTCAGATAGAGATACAATACCACCGCCTCGCAAATAAGATCATTACCCGGCTTGCACAATTAGGAACAGCACGAAGCACAAAAGAAATGCAAGAGCTAAAAAAGCTGGTAAATGACCCTTTGATACGTAATGAAAAAAAGGCGGTTACATTTCGCTGCAAGAATCTGGTGCTTCATACCCTGTCCCTCTATCACAGCCTGGCCGGCGACCCACTAAAAGAATATAAGTATTGTAAAAAAAATGTGGAGCTCTTCCTTGCCAATCCTGAAAAAACAGAACTATCGATTCAAAATTTTCTTTTTGCTCTTCACACAGCGATCCATGCTTGTAACAGGCTAAAGAGATATGATCAGTCAAAATATTACCTCGACCTGATGCAGCAAAATTATTCACGTGTAAACACAGAGAGGGAGAAAATCTGGATATTCTATAACTTCCACGACAATAACCTGGATTATTATATCCGGACCGGAAAATTCAAAGAGGGTGTACCCGAAGTCGAAAAACTTACGCAAGCACTTCAGCTCGAAGAACACAAGCTGGACAAGATGGTGAATCTCATTCTGTATTCACAGATAGCGCGACTTTATTTCGGAGCAGAAAATTTCAGCAAGTGCATCGAATGGCTGAATAAAATACTCAGTCAGGAAGATATACTGCGCCTGCGCCCGGACATCGAGATGCAGATCAAGCTCTTTTACCTGATCGCACATTTTGAAAAGGGCCACGAAGATCTGATCCCTCACCTCACCCGTTCCTTGCACCGCTATCTTTCATCGAAAAAGCGGCTCTATAAATTCGAAAATATATTACTGGATTACCTGGGGAAACGCCTCTTCCGCGCAGATTCAAAAAAAGAAATGCTTGATCAGTTTAAAAACTTAAAGAAAGACCTGCTGCCCTTAGCATCCGACAATTACGAAAAGATCCCGCTTCTTAGTTTCGATTACCTGTCGTGGATAGAAAGCAAGATCGAAAACCGTAAATTTTCTGAGATCGTAAAGGAGAAATCCCGACAATTATCGCACTAGGGAAATATTTCCTCTTTTTACC
The DNA here is from genome assembly GCA_023251625.1 of Bacteroidota bacterium. GTDB lineage: Bacteria > Bacteroidota > Bacteroidia > Palsa-948 > Palsa-948 > Palsa-948. The sequence continues at coordinate 3,468 of JAHEYK010000007.1, read as the reverse complement.
ACTTCATTACCCGAAAGCAAAACCGCTTTCATATAATAGATAAACACCTCCGTGCCTTCTTTTTTTCCTTTGTAAGAACCATCCCATTCCGTAACAGGGATATTTGTTTCAAAAACATTTTCACCCCAACGGTTATACACATTGAATGTAAACTCGGTAATACAGGAAATATTTTTGAAGTATAATTTAAGGCTGTCGTTCTCACCATCACCGTTAGGGGAAAAAGCATTGGGAATGAAAAATTCATCAGGGGATGAAAAGGAGCAATCGATCTGTTCAACAAAAACAATTACTGTATCCTGAGCCGGACAACCGTTTGCACCGGCCAGCGTGACCACATAAAAAGTAGTAGCTGAAGGTGAAACAACAATCACAGCAGTATCCAATCCACTGCCCCAGGAATAATTACTTGCTCCGGAACCTGTAGCAGAAAGCGTTGTACTCTCGCCTGAATTGATCGTAACATCCGGCCCTGCATTTACAGTAGGCGAAGGCTTGACCACCACCGAACAATTAGCGGTATCGTTACATCCGCTGTTAGAAACGATCACAGAATAAGTGGTATTAGCGCTGGGAGAAACTGTAATAGCAGAGGCCGTTGATCCGTTACTCCATAAATATGTATTTCCTCCTGATGCCGAGAGAATACCTGTTTGGCCAGAACAAAGAGTATCCACACACGCAATCTGAGCAACAGGTGGTTGAATAACCGACACGGTGAAATACCCGGTATCAGCACAGGTACCGGTTGCAGCAACAACAGAATAGGTTGTTGTAGCTGTGGGAGAAACAGAAATAGAAATAGTGGTGGCCCCTGTGCTCCATGAATAATTTCCACCGCCTACAGCGGTAAGTAACTCAGAAGTTCCCAAACAAACAGAGGCACTTCCGGCAATAGTGATATGCGGCTGGGTAATTACAGATATAAGGATTGTTCCTGCCGAAGAACAGGGATTTCCCGGATCAGTCACCGTATAAGTAGTGGAAGTGCTTGGTGTAACAATAATAGAAGAAGTGGTAGCGCCTGTGTTCCAGTTATAATTGCTCCCACCGGTAGCATTCAATGTAACCGTTGTTCCCGGGCAGACAACTGAATTGGTTGCAGTGATGGTCAGTGATCCTACTCCAGACGGAGTGAACTCCCACCAGTCTTTCAATACGCTTGTATTAAAATTATTTCCGGTTCCTAAATAGGCTTTATTGTTTATGACCATAGCGGGCGCATCGCACCTTCCGGTTCCGGGGCACGAAGCAACTGCCGTCCATGTGTTAGCCGCCGGGTCGTACGTATAAAAAGTATTGTGATCGACATACGATGGCATGTCTTCGCCAAAACCCAAATAACCCATTCCGCAAATACTGAATCCCGTCAGGCCAAATCTTTTTGCCGGATAATTTGCTTTTTGGGTCCAGGTATCTGTGGCCGGATCGTATTGCCAAAAATCATCCAGGCCATTCCATCCATCAGTGCCCGTTCCCCAGTACGCAAAGTTGCCTATGGTAAATACAGCACGGTCAATATCCTGCCTGGCAACTCCGGGAAAATTTCCTTTTTGTACCCAACTATTTGTTCCGGGATTATACTCCCATAGATCTTGCAAAGCAGGTCCTGTTTGCTGGCCTGTTCCAACATATCCTTTACCATTAACGCTGAAAGAACCTGCTAAACCCCTTCCAGGGCCAGGCAGGTTTGCCATTTGTGTCCATACATTTGTAACCGGATTGTATTCCCACAGATCGTTCAGATAAATAGTGCTGTTATATCCCATGCCTGCATAACCCTTATTACCGATGGCAAAGCAGCTCATATATCCTCTTATGCCTCCGGCAAAATTTGCCTTTTGGGTCCATGAATCTGTTGTCGGGTCATACTCCCAAAAATTATTCAGGAACCATCCAAATCCGGGGCCGTTACCCATGCCGTAATAGCCCTTGCCGTTAATAGGAAAAGCAACCGCAGCAAATCGTGCCGCTCCGGGGAAATTATTCTTTGCCGTCCATGTTTGGGAAAAACACAGCGATGAAATAAAAAAAAGGAAAAGGGAAAAGTGCTTTTTATTCACGGCTGCAAAAATAGGCAAAAAGAAACCCACCTTCTCAGCACGTTCTGAAAAGATGGGTTATAAATATCGGGTCTATTACAACCTATTTCTGAATGACGATCTTCTTGGTAACGGCTCCTTCATCACTTTTGATCTTCAGGAAATAAATTCCATCTGACAAATTCAAATTAAGGATTGCGCTGGCAGAAGTAAATACGGTTTGATAAACTTTCTCTCCAAATACGTTATACACTTCAACGTTCTGAACTTTATTTTTTAATCCTGAAACCTGAAACTGATTCTTCGAAGGATTAGGATACACCATCACCATTGAGTAAACATCTTCTGTTGAAGGCACCGCATTCGGGTTGGAAGGATTGATCCTGTTCACATTTGATTTTGACAAATTCAAATTATTGGTCATCGGATCCGGATTTTTTGAAAGCGTAATATTGCATCCCGCGGGGTGTCTCATTCCCACAAAGTAATATACATCAATAATAGGGATTGGAGGATTCATATCTGTATAAGCAAAGGCATTGCTCGCAATGGAATCGTATGCCACCCAGCCGGAAGCAGGCGTGTAACGATAAATGATAAATGTTCCGAACGCAAAACCTTCGTAGTTATCCCAGATAAGGTTCACATCATTGTTGATGCCGACATTGGCAGCAAGGTGAACCGTTTTGTGGTAAACACTCAGCGCAGATTCGTTTCCGCAAGTATCTACGGCAGTGATTCTGTATCTCCATGAACGCTGCAGCGGGTTCGCGCTCTGATCCGTCCAGATGCTTGGCAGGGTCGCGGATTTACTTCCCAAAAGCTGATAAACTCCTGCCACAGTTGTCTCCCTATAAAAATTATATTTTGAAAGACCAAGATTTGCAACGGGGTCTTTTTCAAACACGCATACATTTTTCCCATTCGAAGTATCTACCGACACGATACATACTTTTGGTGCGACAGGAATGTATGCAGGCATCAACCCGCTGAACGCTCCGGTGCAGGGATTTCCATTACTGTAAACAGTGACTCCGTAATTCCCAGCGGAAAGTCCGGTAATATCCTGAGTAGTCGCACCATTCGTCCAAAGATAAGTGTAAGGAGGCGTTCCTCCGGTGATAGAAATATAAATTGCTCCTTTACCGGTGCCACATCCAGGTTTGACAATAGAATCAACTGCGACTACGGCTCCGCCCACATTCACAATAACACCCATTCCTGTTTTTGTGCAACCTTTATTATCAGTTACCATTACCGAATAACTTCCGGCAGCAATGTTGCTGATGATCTGTGTAGTTCCTCCGGTGCTCCATGCATATGAATACGGAGAAGTGCCACCCGAAACAATAACTCCCGCAGCTCCATCCGAACTTCCGCAGGAAGCATTTTTAAGTGTATCGGCCAGTGTAATTTTTGCAGGCTC